>JBBTGV010000019.1:4460-11607 GCA_038041305.1 Deltaproteobacteria bacterium
CCGTAAAACAAGGTGGAAAATCAGGCTACTACCTGCCGAGGAAGAATTTTTTCGGACAGAGATGGATTAAGCGGTGCGGATGGTACCCCGATTATACGCTGAGGCTCTACAGAAAAGACCTGGGCTCGTTCAGCGAAAGGGCGGTGCATGAATCCGTAACCGTAAAGGGGGAGGCGGGGCATCTTAAAAACCCCTTGATCCACCGCACCTACAGGGACGTATCGGATTATCTTCACAGGATGCAGAGGTATTCAACGCTTGCCGCCGAGGTCATGCTCAAGGAAGGCAGAAACCCCGGCGTCTTAGACCTTATACTGAGGCCCTTTTTCACCTTCCTCAAGATGTTTATACTCAAGCTCGGGTTTCTTGAGGGCGCGCTCGGCATCGTAATTTCAATGCTCTACGCGAGCTACACATTCGCGAAATACGCAAAGCTCTGGGAGCTTAAAAAATCCAGCTAACTGGCGGGAAGGACTTTTCAAATGAAGGAATTCAAGGACGTTGAAAAGATACTGGTGATGAAATTAAGGCACATCGGGGACGTGCTCCTCTGCGTGCCCGCCATAAGGGCGATCCGCGAGAGCTTTCCCAACGCCCATATCGCGGCCCTCGTCAACTCAGGCACAGAGGAGATGCTTGCGCTTAACCCGCTCCTTGACGAGGTAATATGCTATAAGAGGGGCATGAAGAAGCTCTTCCTTGTCAACCGCATGAGGGAGGAAATAAGATTCATAAAAGAGCTTAAGGCAAAGGGCTTTGACATGACGGTTGACCTCACCGGAGGCGACAGGGCCGCGCTTACCGGGTTTTTCATAGGCGCAAGATACAGGCTTGCGTACGACATGAAGGGCAGCGGTTTTTTAGGCAAAAGACGGCTGCTTCATTTGCTGGAGCTTGCGGAATTTAAAACAAAGAAAAGCGGCTTTTTCGGCAAAAGGTGGCTTTATACGCATCTTGCCCCTAAGCCTAAGCCGATGACCCACGCGGTGCTGAGGGACCTGGGGCTCGTTAATGCGTTCGGCATGGATACGCAGGACCTGTCCGTTGACATATACGCTGACCCCGCGGACGATGCTTATATAGAGAATGTGCTTAAGGCCTCCGGGCTTCAGAAAGACGAACCCTTTGTCCATGTTCACCCGACGTCGCGTTGGCTGTTCAAGGCGTGGCAGGATTCGTCAATGGCGTGGGTGCTGGATAAGATAGAGGACGCGGGGCTTCGGGTGGTGATCACGGCAAGCGATGACGAGGCGGAACTCAATAGGGTTAAATCAATTATCGGGTTAATGAAGACAAAGCCGATTGACCTTTCCGGGAGGCTTAAGTTAAACCACCTCGCGAGCCTCTCAAAGCGCGCGGCATTTTACTTCGGCATAGACACCGCCCCGATGCACATTGCGGCCGCCGTGGGCACAAGGGTGGTCGCGGTTTTCGGCCCGTCCGGTTCGTTTGACTGGGGTCCGTGGGACAACGCGGCGTCCCGGAGGCTGCGCATACGGGACAACAAGAAAGGCTACCGCCAGATATCCTCCCCGTACAGGCTTAAAAACGGCGTGCAGGTGAACGGCATCCACACCGTCATACAGAAGGACTGGACGTGCGTCCCGTGCGGCAAGGCGGGCTGCGAGAATACTCAAAAGAGCAGGTGCCTTGATGAGTTGGAGAAGGACGCCGTATGGAAGGTGCTCTCAAAGGTGATTGAAGGCATGGGCAGGTCAATTGCAAGGTAGCGGTTGCCCGCCTCATCGCCTTTAATCCGCAGACTCGTTTGCAATGCAAATTCCCTTAAAACATCAGACAGATGTCCACGAAGCTCCATCACAGCGTCCTTAAGAGGATATTCAGGACAATAAGCGAAAAAGACCCGCTCCCGCCGGAATATTCCCCGAAGAAAGTCAAAAAGGTTCTTATCGTAAACACAACGGCCATAGGGGACACGCTTCTTTCAACCCCTGCGATAAGGGCGATAAGAAAGGGGTTCCCGGAGGCTGAGATCACCGCGCTCGTAAGCAGGGACGCGCACGCGATACTCATGAACAGCCCGCACATTGACTCCTTCGTGGTTCATCCCGGCCGGGTCAATCTGAATTATCTTATAAGGCTGCCGCTGCTTTTGAAAAATCTTAAAAAAGGCTCGTTTGACCTTGCCGTCGTGCTCCATGCAAACGACCCCGACGCCGGCCCGCTTGCGTATCTGACCGGGGCGAGCTGGAGGATGGGTTTTGAGGAGAGCGGATTCTCGTTCCTCTTTACGATGCCGGTTAAGACGAGGTCTTCTTCAGAACATGTTATAGACGTCCAACTTAGAAACATAAGGGGCCTGGGCCTGTCCCCTGTCGGCAGGCACATGGAGTTTTTCCTGAATAAGGATGATTTTATTGAGGCGGGGCCTTTCGTAAAGAGGCTCAAGGCCGATAAAAAGGGCTTTATCGCGCTCCATCCGTTCGGGAGGAATAAAAACAGATGGTGGCCTGTTGACATTGCAAGGGAGTTTTTGCGTCTTTTCGCAAAAGACACCGGCTATTCCATTGTCATAATAGGCGGCAGGAAGGAAAAAGACGAGGCAGAGGGCCTTATCAAGGGGGCCGAGGCCGTCTCAATTGCCGGCAAACTTTCAATAAGGGGCACGGCGGCGCTTCTAAGAGACGCCGCCCTCATGGTTACGACCGATTCCGGGCCCATGCACATCGCGCAGGCAGTGGGGGTGCCATCTGTCGTGCTCTTTGGCCCGGCGGACCCGAGGGTCACCGGGCCGTTATGCGAAAAAGACATTGTAATACAAAAACGCCTTTCCTGCGTGCCGTGCCTGAAAAAGACATGCAGGTTTGAGCGCGTTGAGTGCATGCTGGCGATCAAGGCCACAGAGGTCTTTGAAGCGGCATTAAAGAGGCTAAGCGGCATTTAGGCGCTATGCCGGCATATCTTTATTGTAGAATCTTCGCATAAACGCTGATAAAATAAACGCTTAAGTTCTTTAAGCGCCTTAAGCCCCATGGCGCATAAGGGCGTTGCCGCGCCGCGCATGTTTTGAGAAATTGTAAATGCCGCCCATTAAAATCCTGCACATAATTTCAAGGCTGCCGTTGGGCGGGGTTGAAAATCTCCTGCTCAGCACGGTAAAGAATTACGACAAAAAGAGGTTCATGCCTTATGTGTGCTCGCTTTCAGACAGGGGTGTCGTAGGCGCGGAGATAGAGAGGCTCGGCATAGACGTCATAAGCCTCAATAAGCTGTCGCATTCCTTTGACTGGTCCATTGTAAGCGACATACAGGGGGTAATAAGGGAGAGGGATATAAGGATAGTGAGGTCGGACCAGTACCATGCGAACCTCTACGGCAGGCTTGCGGCATGGAAGGCCAGGGTCCCTTGCATAGTCGCCGCGGTGCACAATGTGTACACAAGGGACAAGAAGCTCCACAGGAGGGTCGTAAACAGGCTTTTTTCAAGGTTCACGGACAGCGTCGTAGCGGTCTCGGAGGCGGTAAAAAGGGATGTAATCAAATACGACCGCGTTCCGGAGCATATGGTCAAGGTGATTTACAACGGCATTGAGCTTGATGCCTTTAGCTTCAAGGACAGGGTTAGGGCGCGGGCGTTATTAGGGATAGGCGCGGATGCGCCCGTTGTCGGCAATGTGGGGCGCCTTGTTGAGCAGAAGGGGCAGAGGTATCTCATAGAGGCCGTCTCCATGCTAAGGCGCGATTTCCCGGACATAGTGCTTCTTATGGTCGGCGACGGCCCTGAAAAAGAGGGTCTTAGGGCGCAGGCGCGGTCTCTCGGCATTGAGAAAAACGTGATCTTCGCTGGCGCAAGAAAGGATGTTCCGGAACTCCTTTCCGCAATGGATGTGTTTGCGTTCCCGTCCCTGTGGGAGGGGCTCGGGAACGCGCTTATTGAGGCAATGGCCTTAAGCCTTCCGGTGGTCGCCTCGGACATTATGCCGGTAAGGGAGATCCTCGCCGATGTTGACTGCGGCATCGTGGTCCAGCCAAAAGATGCGCGCTCAATAGCCTCTTCCGTTGGCGGGCTTTTAAGGGACAGACCCCTCGCGCAACGGCTCGGAAGGGCGGGCAGGCAGAGGGTGGAGGCCCAATTCAGCATTAAGCGGAACGTAACGGAGTATGAACACCTTTTTCAGGAGATACTTAATTCAAAGGACGCTTCTTATGCGGCCGGCCCCGGGGATTGACCGCCATGTCAACGTCAACTGAACGGCAGATTGAATACATAGACAGGGTTATGCCCTGGTGTTTTGCGGGGCTTGCCGTAATACTGCCTGTTGCCCACACCATGACGATAAGGTCAATATTCATGTTCCTGCCCGCAATGCTCTGGATATACAAGATGATCCTTAAAAGGGAGTTTTTGTTTTTAAAAACCCCCATGACGCTTCCCGTCGCGCTTTTTGCGGCGGTCGCGGTTTTCTCGCTTTTTACCGCGGTAAGCCCGAGGTACACCTTAAGGGAGCTCCGGGGCGAGATGGCAACCGACTTCCTGCTTTTCTTCCTTGTCTTAAACAATGTGAGGGATAAAAAGGGCGTTGACTTTATTATAACCGGACTCCTGCTCGGAGGCCTTGCAAACGGCGTTTTCAGCGTATTTGATTATTTCCTCAAGGGCGGGGATATGTTTGACTACAGCATCAAGGTAAGCGGGCTTACCGCCGGATACATCTCCTACAGCGTCTATTTAGTAAGCATAATGCCGTTTGCGGTCTACAGGGCATTGGAATCGCGCGGCAAGGAAAGGGGTTTTTATATATTCCTTGCGCTTTTAAACGCCCTGATGCTTTTCCTTACCCATCAGAGGGGCGCGCTTGTCGCGGTTTTTGTTCAGGCCCTGCTTTTTTTCTGGTTCATAAAGAGATGGCTTCTCATTGCCATGCTTGCGCTTGCCGCGGTCTCGGTATTCGTCATGCCAAAAAACCTCCTTTACCACGGCGACACCTCAATTGACGTGAATGTCATGGAGACCGAGCACTACAAGAATACGATAAACAGCAGGATCGCGCTGTGGAGGTTTACCTTAAAAGAGATATCCGAACACCCGTTTACGGGCATAGGGTTCGGCAGGCACAGCTTCTCCGAGGCGTTTTCCCGCTTTAAGGGCACCGAGCACTGGCACTCGCTCAACACATTCCTTAACATCACGATCCAGCTCGGCGTTCAGGGCCTTCTGGTTTTTCTCTTAATGCTCTTCATGCTCGCAAGGGCGTTCACCCGCGGCATTATGCGCTCCGGCGGCCCTACGCGCTACCTGCTGCTTGCGTTTTTTATGTCAATGGCCGGTTTTTTCGCGAGAAACATGTTTGACGACCATTATGTTGACGACAACGGGGCCATGTTCTGGGTGCTGATGGGTCTGGGGGTCTATGTCTCGTTTCAGGCTGAAAAACTCAGCTTAAATGGCCGCGTCCCGGACGATGCGCGCTCAAGGGACAACCGCCGCGTCTATGGATAAACTCCTATTCATACGCCGCGACAACATCGGAGACCTTCTGTGCACGACCCCGGCAATAAGGGCCGCGAGGCTTAAGTTCAAAAATGTAAAGATAGGCGTGCTTGTCAATTCATACAATGCCGAGGCCGTTTCAGGCAACCCGGACATAGACTTCACGCACGTCTATACCAAGGAAAAGCACCTGCCCGATGAAACACGGCTTAGGGTCTGGTTAAAGAACCTGAAGGTCTTTAAAGAGATACGCTCCATTAAGTACGACGCCGCGATTGCGTGCGGCTCCCCTTCGGCTACGCTTGCAAGGTATGCGTGTATCACGGGGGCGCGCCTTAAGATAGGCTACGCAGTGCCCGGGTGGCTTAGTTATTACAACAGGCCCGTTGAATTCAGCCGCGCGGGCATGCACGAGGTGGACAGGACTTTTAATCTCCTAAAACCCCTCGGCATTGAAGGCCCGCCCGGGGACATGGTGCTTGTGCCGCAGGACAGTCAGAGGGGGTTGTTTAAGGGGTTTATGGAGAACTCGTTTAAAGACCCCCAAAGGCCGCTCGTATCGGTGCTTATAAGCGCAAGGATTAAAAGGCACAGGTGGCCCGTTGAAAAATACATGCTCCTTATTGAAGGCATGCTTAATCTTAGCAACGCGAATCTGGTTATACTGTGGGCCCCGGGCCCGGCAGACTCCGTCAGGTTTCCCGGAGACGACGGGCTTGCGGGAAAAATCCTTAAGCGTTTTGAAAAAAACAGCAATAGGGTCCTGGGATACCCTACGCCCAGCCTGAGTCATCTCATAGCCGCGATGTCATGCGCTCAAGTCACGATTACGCCCGACACGGGGTCCCTTCATGTCTCCTCTGCGCTTAAAAAACCCACGGTTGCGCTCATGACAGAGGCGAATGTCGGGGTGTGGGGGCCGTGGAGGACGGAGGCGGCGGTCCTTAGATCGACAGGGGATGTCTCGGAGATTGAGGTCAATCCGGTTCTTTCGTCCGCGTTGGCGTTCGTTGAACGATGCGAAAACAAAGGGTCTCTTTACGGCCTTTAAGAGATGCCTTATTCCAATGAGGGGTTTTATCCGTGAGGATAGGTCTTGTAAGGATGCGCTTCAGCCCTTTTGGCGGGGCAGAGGTCTTTCTTAAAAGGTTTATTTCAGAGCTCAAAAAAAAGGGGCATTCAATTGAGGTCTTTTCAGCCGATTGGCCCGCCGAGGACGGGATAACCGTCCACAGGGTGAGCCTTAACTGTCCGTCGTTTTTAAGGCCCATCGTGTTTGCAAGGAATGTCGGCAAGGCAATCAAAGAGGCGGCCCCGGATGTCGTGGTAAGCCTTGAGCGGACCTTTTCTCAGGACATATACAGGGGGGCTGACGGCTGCCACAGGGAGTGGCTCGCCAAGAGGCAAAGATTCCTTTCAGGCATTAAGAGGCTTGCGGTTAGGCTCAGCCCCATGCACAGGGGGATACTGAACCTTGAAAAAAGGCTTTTCAAAGACCAGTCCCTGAAGTATGTCGTGGCGATATCCGAGAGATGCAAAGAGGAGTATATAAGGCATTACAATTTGCCGGCGGAAAAAATATGTGTTATATACTGTGGGATTGACACGGACGAGTTTTCCCCTGAAAGGCTTGGGGGCCTAAGGCCGAAGGCAAGGGCCGCGCTTGGGCTTAAAGACGATGCGATCGCGGTTCTT
>JBBTGV010000020.1:0-12997 GCA_038041305.1 Deltaproteobacteria bacterium
GTATGCCACGGTAGCCTCCTAAATATTATTCTCCCCCGACTGGAAGGGTTCTTTTTTATTTACAAGTTCCATCCTCTCGCCGCGCAACAGCATTAGAAGCACCATGCCGATTGTAAGGATAGCGGAGCCGAGCACGATAAATGTTATGCCGGGGTCCTTGTTTATGGTTAGCACGGCATACTCCGCCATTACGTAGTCCTTAAGGGTTATGCCGGCGCCGGAAAGGACTGTGTCTCTGCCGGGTTCCGAGATGTTCAAGTATGTCTTTTCGCCGTCTGACGATGTTATCTCAATATGCGGGTTGCGGAATTCACCCGACCGTGAGTAGGCGCCTAAAACCCCGTCAAGCGCAAAGTCGGGATAAATAGGGCCGAGGGTAAAGACCTCTCCGTTTCTTGTTGAAAAGCTCCCGCTGAAGCCGGTTTTAATCTCCGCGCCGTCTACCTGAAGGATGAGTCCGGTCGGCGCCGCGCCATGGTCCGCGTGATAGAACGCGACGCCCTTGTACATGAGGGGGCTGTTTGGCCGGATCTCGCGCGACATGACCTCATTGCCGTTGCTGAGAAGCGTTACATGCGTGCCGAGCGATTCAATGTCGCCCCTGTTGCTGGTCTTTATGTTGAGTTCGTCAAGCCTGACAAAAAGCCCTTCTTCATGGGGCACAGGGGTAAGCCCGCCCTTGTAGACGATGTTCCCGGATGTCTTAAATCCAAAGGAGCTGCCTATTAAATGCCCGATCAGCGCGACTATGAATCCCGCATGAATGACATGCGGGAAGAGCGACGACAAGGGCCTCTTTGCCCTTGAGATGAGGACGATTGAATTAATCGTGCAGACAACGGTGTTGATCGCGAAGAGAAACACCATGAGTATCATGGCGTAGATCCAGACGAGGGGCCCGGGATTATCAAGGCCCGCCCCGAAGAGGAACGGGAAAAGCACCGTGCCGTCAATTGAGGCGTAGAACCCCGGGTTTTTTACTATGACGATTGAGCCGTATGCCGCGGTAAGGCATATAACGATTGAAAGCGCGACGCTAAGCGATATTGACGAAAAAAATCTTATAATGACCCTCATGCGGGTTTTCCCTTCAATGGGGCGGGCATTTTTCTTGATTTCATATGCCTATGGTATGATAAACTAAACCCATGTTTGAACTTACGATAATAACATCATTTTCGTCGGCGCACAACCTGAGAGATTACAAAGGCGCGTGCGAAAACCTCCATGGGCACAACTTCAGGGTTGAGGTCGCGATAGAGGCCAGCGATGCCGGGGCAGACGGCATGGTGCTGGACTTTAAGAGGCTCAAGGCCTTCGTGCGAAGGGTTACGGACCCGCTTGACCACAAGTATTTGAACGGCATCGCCCCTTTTGACAAGGAGAACGCGACCGCTGAGAACATCGCAAGGCATATCTTTAAAGGGCTTAAGAGAAGGCTTAACAAAGGCAATGTCCGCGTCTCAAGGGTAAGGGTCTGGGAATCGGAGACCGCCGGGGCCGCATACTATGAGTAGGCCGAAGTTAAAGGCGCTTAAGGACATACAGTCCGGGCCGTCAACAAGGCCGCTACGCATAGACAAGGTCGGGGTAAAGGACATACGCTACCCGATTGTCGTGCTTGACAGGGAAAAAAGCCTTCAGCACACGGTCGCCTCCGTAAACATGTACGTTGACCTGCCGCATCACTTCAAGGGCACCCACATGAGCAGGTTCATAGAGATACTTAACGAATACAGGAGCGAGGTGACCGTAAAAAATTTCCCCCAGATACTTAAAAAGATGAAGGAGGTGTTCAGCGCCACGACAGCGCACCTTGAGGTTGAGTTCCCGTATTTCGTGGAAAAAAAGGCGCCCGTGTCGCGATCAAAGGGGCTTATGGAATACAGGTGCAGGTACTCCGGCACCATCGGCGTTGAAAAGGATTTTGTCCTTGAGGTGAATGTCCCGGTATTAACGCTTTGCCCGTGCTCAAAGGAGATAAGCGACAGGGGCGCCCACAACCAGAGGGGCATGGTCAAGGTCGCGATAAGGTCAAGGGGTTTCGTGTGGATTGAGGAGATAATCAAGACGGTGGAGGAGTCCGCAAGCGCGCCTCTTTATTCGCTCCTGAAGAGGGTTGACGAGAAGCATGTCACCGAAAAGGCGTATGACAACCCGATGTTCGTGGAGGATGTCGTAAGGGAGGTTGCCACAAAACTTAAAAAGAAGGGTAAGATAACCTGGTTTCGCGTTGAGGCCGAGAACATGGAATCCATACACAACCACAGCGCGTACGCGATGCTCCAGTCAGGGTGATTCTTCGGCCCCTTGCATGAACGCCTTCAGGGGATGGTGAGGAGGAAGGTCTTGTTGAACGCCGGCGGTTCGGTTGTCGCTAAAACGCCTTCAGTCCTTGTTTAAGAGCTCTTTTATCTTAAGCCTTAGTTTTTCCGTCCAGAACGGGTCACCCTTCTGGATGAAGTCCTTTACATGCAGGTCGTACCATTTCGGGTCAAGGACTATGTCGTCAATAATGTCCTTGCCGGTCGTGATTAAGGCGGGTATGTTAAGCCCGGCAACCCTTTTCAGGAATTCCTCCCCGTCAATAAGGTTTAGCGCGTCCCCGGGGTGCCTGAGATAAAGGTCCGCCACGATAAGCTTTATATTCTCGGTGTGGATCGTATTAAGCGCCTCTTCGGAGTTCCTGACCGCTATAAACCGTATATCCGTGTCCTTCATCGCGTCCTCCGCCATCTCCCTTGCAAGCCGGTCGTCCTCAATAAGGAGAACCGTATCCCTTAAATCCGGGCGCGTATGGACAACGGGCGGGGCAGGGGGGGCAACGGGTTTGGCCTGAGCCGCGGGCGCCGCAATCGTCCGGACAGGCTCGATCGGGACATGCGCCTTCTCGACAACGGCCTCCCTGACGGCGCTCGCAACAAACCCGTTGGCGGTTTTCCTTATCTGATGCGCCGCGCCGCACCTTATGCAGCTTATCTTCGCGCTGTCCTGCGCATCGGGCAGTATCTCAAACGGTATCCAGAGCCGAAACCTCGTTGAGCAGGACTGACAGCTTACCTCAACAGGCTCTTTTCTTGCCTCGGTTGTCTTCTCTTGTTTGAAGTATCCGGCCGGCATACCCTTACCCTGCGTTAAGCGAATGACTGTTTATTGTGCAGCATGTCTGTATCATACCCGATTTTACGGTATTCTTCAGTTTAACTTAATACTTTTTGCGTGTCAATATCGCAGGTTTTAAGAAACGCTACATCCCGCTTAGGCTGGTCTCTATCCCGCCGATATGTCTTATGCCGAGCAGGTCAAATGTAAGCAATATCGCGTTTTCGTCAAGTTTGTCCGTATATTTAAGCGTCCCTGTCCAGCACTGATGCGCGTATTCAATGCCGTAGGATGTCTCAAGTGAGGCGTCCTCGTCCTCCGAGGAGAGCCTTTTTATAAAGTTAAAGAAAAGGGGCCCGCTTATGCGCGCCTTTAGGGATGCCTCAAAATATCTGGAAGAATCCCTCAGGAACCTCTGCGACACGGACAGGCCGTCGCCCCTCTTGTCTTCAATGGACACGGATGCGTCGTAGCTCGTAAACCATGACTCGTAGACGTTAAACTCCCCCTTTGCGGTCATATTTATAAGCCCGGCCGGCTTAAGCCGTATCTCGCCTTTTATGTCGGAGAAAGGCCTCCTTTCGTCGTCAGACGATGAAAGGCCCCTTGTAGCCTCGTTAATGCTGTAGCTCTGGCTGAGATCCAGATAGAAGAACTCCTGATACAGGGTTTTGCTGTCTTCAAGGAATCTTCCCGTAAGCGTCGTGTTTACGGAGTATGTTATCGCGTTGGACGCGGAGATTGAATCAATTGAGTCAAAATACGGCAGATCATCCTGGACCGCCTCCGGTATGTAGAGGTATGAGAGTTTCGGCCTGACCGTGTGCTTTATTGCGTTAAGGTTTTTAAACTCAATGTCAAAGACCCTTACGAATGTCGTCGTTGCGTCAATGCCGGCGTCGTAAAGATACCTCTCGGCGTATCCGTCGTCCGGGTCTCCTGAGAGGGAATAAATCGTGGCCCTCGGAGCAAGGTAAGGCGTAAGCTCAACATAGCCGCCTGCCTTGAGGGGCATGGAGAGCCTTGGATGCATGTCAAGCCTCTGGCCCGCGTCTGCCTCGTCCCTTGAGAACACGATGTATGACGATTCAAGGGAGAGATAAAACGGCGTGTTAAGGATTCGTTGGTCTGTTGAGCTTAAGGTTATCTCCGGGAGTTTCTGCAGGGTCTCCGAGTCGTCCTCCTCCGTAAGGTTGTCAAAGACCCTGAACTGCGCCACAAGGCTCAGGCTTGACCATGATTTGCTCAGGGAGATGTTGCTTTCAAGACTTTCAAGGGACCTCTCGGAGGCCGTATCCCCGAAGTCAAGGAGATACTCGTCATCGCTTGTCCTGTTTATGTTCGCCTTGATGCTTAACCCGTCCCCGAGCGCCTCCGTATGCTTGAATATAAACTGCCATCTGCTGTCCCCCGCGCTTTCAGGCCTGCCCAGATTTTCCGAATCCTGCCGGAATTCCCTTACCCTTTCAATGTCGTCCTCCGCGAAGTGATAGAAAAAAATCTTCCCGGAGCTGTCCTTTTTGCGGATGTATCTGTATTCAACGCCCTCTCCGGCGCCCCTTAGCGTCTCTATGTCAAGGTAAAATGTCGCATCCGTGTTTATTGAGCGCGCCCAGAAAAAGGAGTTTTCAAGCATAAGGCCCCTTAGGCCCGAATACCCGATCGCCGGGGCAAGGACCCCGCTCTGCCTTTCCCTGTTTACCGGCACCTTCAGGTAAGGCGTATAAAACGCGGGCATGTCTTTTATGCGGAAGAACGCATCCCTTCCCGTAAGATACTCCCCGACGACCACGCTCGCGTCCTTGACCGAGAACTGCCATGCGGGGGATGCCCCCTCGGCGCAGTCGCACGAGGTGTATGCCGCGCTCTCGGCGGCGTAGCTCTCGGCGCCGGTCTTTTTTATGGTGTCGCCGGTTACGTGTATGTTGTTCTTTTTAAAAAAGATCCTGCCCTTTGCCACGACCGCGGTCTTTTCTTTTATGTCAATGGTTATGCCCTGTCCGGACATGATGTTGCCGCCCTCGTCTTTGAACTCAAATTCCCCCTCTGCCGCTGCCGCGCCTGACTTAAGATTAATGGTCGCGGAATCGGATTTAAGCGTCGTTGTCCCCTGCGTGATAACGACATTGCCCTTCGCGGAGTAAGTGTCGGAGGCGCTGTCATAGCTTACGAAATCGGCGATAAGCTCAACGGGCAGGTCCCTTTTGAAGACCTGTTGATTATCCTCGGCCTTAGAGCTTAGGGGCAGGCCCATCAAGATAAGGATGAGCAGGAACGGCAGGCTCCTCAAGAGGTATAAGACGGGTCTCTGCATTAATCGGGGAAATTAGCATACAAGAGGGTTTTTTACAAGCGCGCCTTTTGCCAGACGCCGCGGATAAAGGGGGTTTGTTTCAGGGCATTGAGGGACGCCTTAAAAAATCCCTTGCCTCGCCTATCGTGAATATGGAGCCTGTTACGCATATCGCGTCTTTCGCAGTGGCGATTCTCAAGGCGCGTCTTACGGCGGACGGGATATCGTTCATGGACACGGTCTTTGCGTTGTATGCTTTAAGCTTATCCATGAGCAGAGACGGGCCCAATGCCCTTTTCGTCTGTGGAGACGCGGCAATCACGGTGTGCGCGGCAGGGGCTAAATGGGCCAAGATGCCGTCTATGTCCTTGTCGGCCATTATGCCGAGCACAAGTATGAGCCTTTCATAATCCATTTCATCAAGCGCTGCCCTGAGGGCCTTTGCGCCGTGGGGGTTGTGCGCCGAATCAAGGATTACAAGGGGGGATTTCCTTAAAACCTCAAACCTTCCGGGCCAGCATACCCCCTTAAGCCCGGCCCTGATGTTTTTTTCAGGGATGCGCCAGCCGAGGTTTTTCAGGCACTGGATTGAGGCAAGGGCAACGGATGCGTTCCTGAACTGGTGCATCCCGAAGAGGCCGGCCCTTAGACCCATAAGGCTTAGGCCGTCCATCCCGACATAGTCAAATTTAAGCCTTTTTGCGTCCGCGTTCTTAGGCATGAAGTCGCGGCCCAGCGCAAAGAGGCGGGCGTTCTTTTGCGCGGCCCTTTCCCTTATGACGCGGCCCGCTGCCGTATCGCCTTCCGATGTCACGACAAGGCCGTCTTTTTTGATTATCCCGGCCTTTTCATGCGCAATCGCCTCTATCGTGGAGCCTAAGTATTCCGTATGGTCAACCCCTATTTCCGTTATTACGGAGACAAGCGGCCTTGCCAATGCGTTAGTGGCGTCAAGCCGCCCGCCCATGCCGGCCTCAATAACCGCGATGTCCGCGTTTTCCCCGCTAAAATAAAGGAATGCCATTGCGGTCGTAAATTCAAAGAACGTCGGCGTCCTTGCGGTGTGTCTTGCCGCCCCTTTAACCGCAAGGGCAATGTCAACGATGTCTCTGTCGGCAATGTCTTTTCTGCCTATCCGCATCCGTTCGTTAAACCGCGCGATGTGAGGCGAGGTGTAAAGCCCTGTCTTGTAGCCGGCGTCGTTGAGGATGGAGGCGATGAACGCGGAGGTTGAGCCTTTTCCGTTTGTCCCGGCGACATGTATGCTTGGGAGATTCCTCTGCGGGTCTCCGAGGAGGCGAAGCAGGCCTCTTATCGCGGCCAGTCCGGGCCTGATGCCAAGCCTCTCAAGGCCGAACATGTAGTTCAGGACTTCACGGCAGGCGGGTTTTTTTCTGGGCGGCATGGCGTATAGGATTATGGAGAGCCTTTGTCCCCCCGTCAGGGCTTTTTATTGAGCATCCTTATAAGCCTTGACAGGGTTTCCTTCATCATCTTTCTCTCAACGATCAGGTCTATCATGCCGTGTTCAAGCAGATATTCGGCCCTTTGGAATCCGTCGGGAAGCTTCTGCCGTATGGTCTCCGCGATTACCCTCGGGCCCGCGAACCCGACAAGCGCCCGCGGCTCCGCCACTATTATGTCGCCGAGCATTGCAAAGGACGCCGTAACCCCGCCCATCGTAGGGTCGGTAAGGACCGATATGAACGGAATCGTCGCGTCCTTAAGCCTTGCGATTGCCGAGGAGGTCTTTGCCATCTGCATCAATGACAGTATCCCTTCCTGCATGCGCGCCCCGCCTGATGAGGAAAATATTATCACGGGGGCCCTTGCCTCAAGCGCCCTGTCAACGAGCCTCGCGATCTTCTCGCCCACTACGGAGCCCATTGAGCCGCCCATGAAAGAGAATTCAAATGAGGCGACCATGACCCGCTCCCCGTTTATAAGCCCCTCGCCGGAGGTAAGGGCGTCTTTCGCGCCGGTCTCCTTCTGCGCCGACCGCATCCGCTCGGTGTATCTCTTGAGATCCTTGAATTCAATCGCGTCAACGGGCGCAACCTCCGCGTCGTATTCCCTGAATGTGCCGGCATCTATTATTATGTTGATCCTCGCGCGCGCGGATATGCGGAAGTGATAGTTGCACTTGGGGCATACGTCAAGGTTTCTTTCAACCTCTTTTTTGTAGATTATCTCCCCGCAGTGCTCGCACTTGACCCAAAGCCCAAGCGGCACCTTGACGCTTTTACCCTCATCCATGCCGGAGAGCATGTCCTTCTTAAACCATATCATTATTTCCCGGCCCCCCCGTTCTTTTGGGGCGCCTTCTCCGGCTGCGGCCTGCCCTCCGGGTTGAAGTTCACGTCCCCGCTTTTAAAGGCCTTAAGAAATGCGGCGACGACTGCCGCGTCAAACTGGGTGCCTGAATATTTCCTGAGTTCATTGAACGCCACCTCCGAAGGCAGCCCCCTTCTGTACGGCCTCGTGGTCGTCATCGCGTCAAACGTGTCCGCAACGGAGATAATCCGCGCTATGAGGGGGATGTTCCCGTCCCGCAATCCGCTCGGGTACCCGAGCCCGTCCAGCCTTTCGTGGTGATAGAGCATGCCGGGCACGATATCCTTAAGCTGCGGGATGTGTCCCAATATCTCCGCGCCGAACTGGGGATGCATCTTCATCGCCATGACCTCTGTTGAGTCAAGCGGGGCTTCTTTCCTTAATATCCTGTCCTCAACTCCTATCTTTCCCACGTCATGGAGCACTGCCGAGAGCTTTACCATCTCTATCATCTCTTTTGGAATGTCAAGATGCCTTGCTATGGCATGGCTGTACTCAAGCACCCTTTTTGTGTGCCCGCCCGTGTACGGGTCCCTTTTTTCTATTGCCGCGGCAAGGGCCTCAGAGGTTGAGTAGAAGGTTTCCTTTATCTCCTCATAGAGCCGCGCATTGTCAAGGGCGATCGCGACCTGATGGGAGAAAAGCTCAAAGAGCTTGAGGTCGTCCCTCGTGAACGACCCGTTAACCTTGTTTATGGCCTGAAGCACGCCGATGATGTTGTTTTTTATGGTGACCGGGACGCACACCATGTCGCGGGTTTTGAATTCGCTTTTTTTGTCAACCGTCTGCTGGAATCTCTTGTCCTTTGCCACGTCGTGCACGATAACGGACTTTCCGTTTTTAGCGACCCAGCCCGCGATGCCTTCCCCCATCTTAAGCCGGATCTCCTTGAGCGCCTTGCCCTTTTCGCCGAGGGCGACCTCAAAGAAAAGCTCGCCCGCCTCCTTGTCAACGAGCAGAAGCGAGCCTGTCTCGGCGCGCATGAGCCTTGTTATCGCCTCAATGGCCCTTCGCCTTACGACGGAGTGTTCAAGGGTTGAGATAAGCAGCGTGCCGACGTCGTGGAGTATGGAGAGCTGCTTAATCCTGTCGTCAAGTTCTGAAAAGAGGTTGCCGCGCTCCATGAGTATTGAGAAGTGGTTTGCGATTGAGGCGAGCACGCGCAGGTCCGCCTTCGTGAATCTGGTGTCTTTTTTCTTGTGTATGACCTGTATGACGCCTATGACCTGATCCTTGATCTTCAGGGGAACCGCGAGCATGTTTTTCTGGATCTCGGATGTCTTTATGCCGAGCCAGTGCCTGTCTCTTTCAAGGTCCGCGCTCACATACGGCTTCTTTGTGGACACCACCATGCCCGCTATCCCGGAGTCGGCGCGCATCCGCAGGCCCTTAAGCTTCCTTGCGTTTTTTCCCTTTACGACCTCAAATGTAAGCTCGTTTTTTTCAGTGTCAAGCAGGTAAAGGGTTCCAGAGTCCGTCTCCATCGCCTTGAGCACGCAGTCCATGAGCCTGCTCAATATGTAGTTTCTTGATACGCCCTTTGCGACAAGCCCGCCTATCTCCCTGTATATCTCAAGCTCAATTGCCATGACATTGAGCCTTTTTTTGCAGGCAAGGAGTTTTTGCCCGGCCCCGCTTGCGGGTTTTTCGTTTTGAGTCTTGTTTTTTCGGTTATTCGCCATATGTATCTCCTTTATTAAGGAGCGCTATCGGGTCAACCCTTTTTTAAGCGAGGAAACGAATGCCCCGGCGTTCTTTACGGCATCTTTCGCGGACCGGCTTTTAGCAATGACATTAATAAGGGCGCTTCCGACTATCACGGCGTCTGAAAACCCCGATAGCTCGCGCGCCTGCGCCGCGTTTGAAACCCCGAAGCCGACCCCCAGAGGCAGGTCCGTGAATTCCCTGATCCTCTTTACGTGCGAGCGTATGTCCTTTGAAAGCCTTGTCCTTGCCCCGGTTACCCCGGCAACGCTTACGAAATAGATGAACCCGGATGCGTTTTTCGCGACAAGCCTTATGCGCTCGTCGTTGCTTGTCGGCGTAAGGAGCAGTATCAGGTCAATCCCGCATTGGCTTAGTTCGTTTTTTAACTCCCCGGCCTCCTCGGGCGGGAGGTCTACGACAAGCGCCCCGTCCGCGCCAGCCTTTTTCGCGTCCCTTGCGAACCGCTTAAGCCCGTACTGAAGGATCGGGTTGTAGTAGCCGAACAGCACTACCGGTATTTCGCTTTTTCCCCGTATTTCCTTCACCGCGTTCAGGCAGTCCGGGATATGTGTTCCTTTTTTCAGCGCCCTTTCGGACGAGGCCTGTATCGTGGGGCCGTCAGCCATGGGGTCTGAGAACGGTATGCCGAGCTCTATTATGTCAGAGCCGTTTTTCTCAAGGCTCAGCGCGATGTCCGCGGTCGCCTTTATGTCCGGGTCACCGGCCGTTATGAATGTTATAAGGGCCTTATCCCCCCTGGACTTAAGCCTTTCAAATGTCGCGGAAAGCCTTCCGTCTGTTTTTATGTTTTTTTCCATTTTGTTTGGTGTCTAAAGTTTGTGCTTAAACGCCCTTGAAACAGTATCAAGGTCCTTATCGCCCCTTCCTGAAAGACATACTATCAGGGTTTTTCCCCTGCCGAGCCTTCGCGCCTCTTTCATCGCGAACGCCACGGCATGGGAGCTCTCAAGGGCCGGGATGATGCCTTCCGCGAGCGTAAGGGCGCTGAATCCGGAAAGGGCCTCCTTGTCGGTAATGGTTTTGTATTTTATCCTGCCCGCGTCATGAAGGTATGAGTGCTCAGGGCCAACGCCCGGATAGTCAAGCCCCGCGGAGATTGAGTGGGTGTCTATTATCTGCCCCCATTTATCCTGCAAAAGATACGTCATGTTTCCGTGGAGAACGCCGGGGCTGCCTCCTGAGATGCTTGCCGCATGAAGCCCCGTTGAAAGCCCCTTTCCGCCCGCCTCAACCCCCGTCATTTCTACGTCCGGACAGTCAAGAAACGGATAAAAAAGCCCCATTGAGTTGCTGCCTCCTCCAACGCAGGCAACAAGCCCGTGGGGGAGCCTTTTTTCCGCCTTAAGTATCTGCCTTTTCGCCTCCATGCCTATTATAGACTGGAAATCCCTTACAAGCATCGGATACGGGTGCGGACCGGCGACAGTGCCTATAATGTAGAACGTGTTGTAAACATTCGTAACCCAGTCCCTTAACGCCTCGTTCATCGCGTCCTTAAGGGTCTTACTCCCCGCCGCGACCGGGTTTACCTTTGCGCCAAGAAGCTTCATCCTGAAGACATTCGGGGCCTGCCTTTTTATGTCCTCTTCGCCCATGAATATCTCGCATTCAAGGCCGAAGAGCGCGGCAACGGTTGCCACCGCGACCCCGTGCTGGCCCGCCCCGGTCTCCGCGATGACGCGGGTCTTTCCCATTCTTTTCGCAAGCAGTATCTGCCCGACGGTGTTGTTTATCTTGTGCGCCCCGGTATGGCAGAGGTCCTCCCTTTTAAGGTAAATCTTCGCGCCCCCGGCCTTTTTTGTCAGCCTTTCGGCGAAATAAAGGGGTGTAGGCCTGCCGACGTATTCGCTTAAATAATAGGCCAGCTCTTTTTTGAATTCCGGGCGGGCCTTCCATTTAAGGTAAGCTTTTTCCAATTCCATGACCGCGGGCATCAGGGTCTCGGAAATGTATCTGCCGCCGTAAATTCCAAAGTGTCCGCGTTTGTCGGGTAGTCTTGTTTTTTTCATTTTCGCCTATGTCGGAACAGTTTTAATTCCTTTTGCCCTTTCAATGAAGGCCTTTATTTTTTTGTGGTCTTTTACGCCCGGGGCAGTCTCAAGCCCTGAGCTTGCGTCAACCGCGTATGGTAGAACCTTCTTAACCGCAAGGGCGATGTTCTCTGGATTAAGCCCGCCTGAGAGTATGACGGCACGCCCTGTTTTTTTTGCGCCTATCGCGATATCCCAGTCAAAACACCTGCCCGTGCCGCCGTGGGCCTTTTCAGAAAAGGCGTCAAGCAGCACAGCGGCCGTATTATACGCCTTTATGCCCCTTGGCGGCAAATGCCCTTTAATTCTGAACGCCTTAATGACCTTAAGCCCTGTTGAGCCGCTTATCTTATCGCAGAATTCGGGGCCTTCGTCCCCGTGGAGCTGGATGCAGTTGATGCCGGATTTTTGGATCGCCTTTTTTATGACCGCCTGTCCCTCATCCACGAATACGCCGACAAGGCCTATGAACGGCGGGAGTTTCCGGATAATCCTGCCGGCCGCCTCGGGCCTGATGAACCGTCGGCTTTTTTCATGGAATATGAAGCCGAGAGCGTCGGCCCCGGAGTCTGAGGCCGCCAAGGCGTCCTTGAGGTTTGTTATGCCGCATATCTTAACCCGGACATTGCGCATCTATTTGCCCATAAACCCCTTAAGCTTATCGCGCGGGTTTAATTCTTTTACAAGGGCCGTGCCGACGAGAAATGCGTTCACGCCGCATCGCTTAAGCTCAATGATGTCCTCTATTCCCCCGATGCCGCTTTCGCTTACGACAACCGCGCCCTTTGGCGCAAGCGGGGCGAGTCTTTTTGTCGTAGAGATATCCACCTTGAATGTGTTTAAGTCCCTGTTGTTTATGCCGATTATGTCAAAGCCCGCCTCCGCGGCCTTTTTCATCTCCACCTCATCGTGAACCTCAACAAGGCAGTATAGGCTCAGCCTTTCGGAGAGTTTTTTAAATTCCCTGAGTTCGTCTTCGGCCAGCACCGCCGCGATAAGAAGCACCGCGTCCGCGCCCGCCGCCTTTGCCTCGTATATCTGGAACTCGTCAATTATGAAGTCCTTTCTTAACACCGGCAGTCCCACGTTTTTTCTTACGTCCCTTAAGTGTTCAATCGCGCCTTGAAAATATCTTTTGTCGGTAAGGACCGATATGGCCGCGGCCCCGCCTTGTTCGTAATCCCGCGCTATTTCAATTGGGTTGAAGTCGTCCCGGATAACCCCCCTTGAGGGGGAGGCCTTTTTTATCTCCGCGATTATCCGTGTTTCGTTTCCATTTGCCTTGAGCGCGTTGAGGAAATCCCTTGCGGCGCCCGCATTGGCCGCGTCTTTCTTAAGCCCCATGAGTGAGGCGTGATAATCAGGCCGGCCTTTTATCTGGCGCAGTTCCTCTTTTTTGTGCTCAATGATTTCACGGAGTATGTTCATCGTCAACCGTTGGTTATGGATTTAAGCGCCTCAAGCCGCTGCATTGCCGCGCCTGAGTCAACGGCGCCACTTGATATTGCGA
>JBBTGV010000021.1:0-13536 GCA_038041305.1 Deltaproteobacteria bacterium
AAGAAAAGTGCATCTGGAGCTAGCCCCGCAGGGTTGTGTGCGTACTAGGCAACGACAACTATATAAACCGCTCTTCCTTTCATAGTAAAAAACAGAGGTGAATTGTATGGCTACTGAACCATTCCTTATTATTACTCTTGCAGCAATCATTGCAACACTAGGAGCTATCGTGTACGTTCTACGCTACATCGTGATTATGGAGCGCAGAGTTGAGCGCATTGTTGAGAACCTCTGCGCCTCAATGAAGGTTAATTACTGGTCATGGTCCGTGTCAAGGGGGCTTTACGGCGGGGAGAAGAAAAAAAGGGAGCAGATGGGAAAGGAAAAGGTGCTCGCCGCCATTGAGGAGAAGATATCAAAGGGGGAGGATGCGATGAACCTATTCCTCCTTAAGGATATAGCCGGGTATTTCAACTCGCATGAGTTTTTAAGAAAGTTCAGGGACCTGCCCACGATAATTGATGAACACAGGGCCATAAACACGGTGTGCATACTTTCCCCGACACTTGGTGAAATCCCGCCTGAGCTTGAAGAGGACATCATCGTCCTTGAGCTGTCGTTGCCCGATTACGACGAGATATCGGAAATGGTGCAGAAGACCTACGGCCACCTTATGCCAGAGAAGTGGCATGCGACGACAAAGGCGATACTGTATAAGTCCCTTCAGGGGCTCTCCATGGACAATGTCAAGAGGGTAATAAGAAAGGCGATAAGCTTAAACAACGGCTCCCTGAACGAGGACTGCATTTCATACATACAGGATGAAAAGCAGCAGATAATAAAAAAGCAGAGGATACTTGAGTATTATCCGCACAGGGAGACGATTGAAAGCATAGGCGGCCTCGGCGAGATAAAGAGCTGGTTTGTTGAGAGGGAGCACGTGTTTAGATTGAGCCAGGACAAGATAAACACCCTCGGTCTTGACGTCCCCAAGGGTCTTCTCTTGATTGGTGTGCCCGGGTCAGGTAAAAGCCTGTGCTGCAAGGCGCTTGCCGGCATATGGAACCTGCCGCTGTTGAGGCTTGACGTAGGCAGGCTCTTCGGCTCAACCGTGGGAGAGTCCGAGAAAAACATAAGAAGGTGCATACAGCTCGCGGAGGCGGTAAGCCCCTGCATCCTGTGGATAGACGAGATTGACAAGGCGTTCGGCGGCATAGGCGGGTATCAGGGGGATTCAGGGACCCAGCTGAGGGTGTTCGGCACGTTCATCACATGGCTGCAGGAAAAGGAAAAATCCGTCTTTGTGATCTCAACCGCCAATGAGCCGAAAAACCTGCCGCCGGAGCTCTGGAGAAAGGGCAGGTATGACGAGGTGTTTTTCGTGGACCTTCCGAGCGAGGAGGAGAGGGAGGACATATTCAGGATCCATCTTGAAAAGAAGGTGCAGAATTCCACAAGCATCAATCTAAGGGAGCTTGCCCAGAACAGCTTGGGCTTTACCGGCGCCGAGATAGAGCAGGCCGTAAAGGACGCGGTCGTAACCACGTTCAACAGGCTCCAGGAGCAGCATCAGGACCCAAAGGGCATGGAGGCCATGATAGAGGGGCTCTTATCCCTTGACGTCACGCAGGGAACGCTCTTAAAGGCGATAAGGAACATAACGCCGCTTTCAATGCTCAAGAAAGAGGAGATTGAAGAGCTGAGGAAGTGGAGCCATCAGAGGGCGCGGCCCGCGTCAAAGTCCCTTTTCCAGCAGAGGGCGGAGCTTTTGAGCGAGACTGAGAAAAGGAATATCGCGATACACGAGGCGGGGCACACCGTGATGATGAGATACCATTTCAACAACGCCCCGGCGTTCATAAGCGTAGACAACTACAAGAACTACAGCGCCTACATACCGCTTGACGAGGCCGTGCGCGCCACGTTCACGAAGAAGGACCTTGAGAAGGAGATAGGGGTCATACTCGGCGGGATGGTCGCCGAGGACGAGATATGCGGCGGGGATTCAAAGACTGTCGGGGCGTCGCAGGACCTTCTTCAGGCAACCGGCATAGCGAAGAAGATGGTCGTTGAATACGGGTTCGGGGACATCATGAGGAACAAAAGCCTTGTCGCGCTGCAGGACTACGCGATAACCTCAGGCGGGGACGTGCTGGACGACATCCAGAAGATATTGGACAACGCAAAGGAAAGGACCTCGGCCGTCATATCAAAGAACAGGGACGTGATACTTAAGCTTGTGAAAATGCTTATGGACGAGGTGCTTATGAACAGCGACGCGCTTAACGTTTTTTTTGAGAAAAACACGCTTTCATAGCGGCTTTTTGATTGTTTAAAAAGGAGGCGAAAATGTCCTTTTACACGGTCATAAAAACAGAGCTTAAGAACAAGAAATACATCATCGCCGCGCTTCAGGAGCTTAAAAAAAGGGGCGAGATAACCAGCTTCGTCAAGCACGAGCGCAAGGAAGAGATTGAGGTCAACAGGGACGGCGATATAATAAACATAGCGCAGGAGAAGACCGGGAGCTTTGAGATAGCCGGCGACAACAGGGTCGTGCAAGGCTTCTCCAACAGGTTGAAGCAGATGTACGCGTACGAGTCAATAAAGGACAATCTGCCCCTTGACCTTGAGATCGCAAAGGAGACGGAGAGCGCGGGAGACATACTGATACTTCTTAAGGGTTGAACCTGCAATGCCCGCGCGTTCGCGGACATAGAGGCGGATGCGCGTAAGGAGAGGTGGGTGCCATGGACAGGGAGATAAGGGTAAGGATCACGCGGGACGGCAGGGTTGAGATTGACTCAAGCGTTTTCAAGGACTGCAAGGACGTAGCGGAGCAGCTCACAAAAGAGCTTGGAAAGGTTGAGAGCTTCGTTGAGAAGGACCACCTTGACAAAGAGGTGAGGCTTAAGATAGAGGGGCGGTAGGGTTTGGCGACCCCGCGCTTAAGACCCGCGGCAACTGGCTTTGATTATGCCGGACAGAACTAAAATAAATCTTCATGCAGTGCTTGGGCGTTCAAGCGTCAACGGCCCGGGCTGGAGGGTTGTCTTTTTTTTTCAGGGCTGCAGGAGGCAATGCAGGGGATGCTTTAATCCCGATACGCACGCTGAGACGCCGAGGCTCCTATGCGCCCCGGATGAAATATTAGCGGCACATCTTAAAACAGATACGATTGAAGGCATAACAGTAAGCGGCGGCGAGCCGTTTTTGCAGCCAAAGGGGCTTTTGGGGCTTCTTAAGGAGGCGCGGCTGATGGGGCTTTCAACCGTTGTTTATACCGGCTTTGAACACGGCGAGCTGATGGAGGATGAGACTAAAAGCCGTTGCCTTGATTATGTTGACGTCCTTGTTGACGGGCCTTATGTTGAGGACGAGAAAGAAAAAGGCCTTCTCGCAAGGGGCTCTACAAACCAGACCTTTCACTTCCTTACCGGCCGCTACGGCATAAAGGATTTTTACATGCCCGGAAAGGTTGAGATACTCATAGGCGGCGACGGTTCGGTCAGGGGAACCGGTTTTAGCAGGGTTGAACTATTTAAGGCGGCCCGACCATGATTAACACGGAGACGCGCATAAGACAGGTCCTTTATTCCGCAAGAGACAATCCCGGCCAGTCGGCCCTGAGAGGCCTTGCCGTATCGGCGGCAAGGGAGCTGAACAAGGCCCCTGAGAATCTGGATCTCTTTAGCCTTTCATTTGAGCTCGCAAGGAGGATTGAGGACGCAAACGACAGGAATCTCGCCATAATAGATGTCGGCAAGGAGGTCCCTTCAACAGCGCCGTTTCATGAGTTGTATCATGATGTGATGGAGGCCTCCATTATAGCCTCGGATGCCCTTGATGAGTCGCACAGGAGGATTACGGAGCTTGTAAGGATTGCCCGCGATCTCCCGGCGACAGCGGATTTCACGGACTTAAGGAGGCTTGCATGGAGGCTTGCGCTCGGTCTTGCGGACAGGCCGAGGAACGCCCCGATGCCGCTTGAGCTTGTCGCGAGGGAGCTTCCAAAGGGAAGCGATTATACGTTCTACAGGAGATATACGCTTCTTGGCATCGCAAGGGAGCTTTTAAAGGACGGTGATTTTCCGGACATATACAAAGAGGCGATTGAGACGGCGTTAATGGCCGTTAAGCTTATTGAAGAGCCGTATTACAGGAAGTATACGCTTATTCACATCGCAAAGGACCTGCCTTTAACCGACGAGTTTTACGACCTCTACAAAAAGACCGTAAACGAGGCGTACGAGGCCTCTCTTCAGATTACGGACCCGTTTGCGCAGCTGCATGCCTTGATTGACATGTTTCAGTTTACGCCAAAGACCCATGATTTTTTCCCGGTCAATAAGGATGTGCTCACGAAGGTCCTCGGCTTTTTTACCATAAGGAACTGGGTGGGGGACATTGACGTCCTTGATGTCGTTGATTATGTGCTTTCCGCCGAGGAAATGGGGGTCAGCGAGTCAAAGAAGAAGCGGTTTGACAGGGAGAAATACGCAAACAGGCTCACGCATGAGCTTGAAAAGCTCACGGCGCATCTGAATGACACGCGGTTCATGGAGGTCTTAAGGCCGTATACGCATGCGTGGGTGCAGCCAAAGGGCTTAAGGGATGCCGTAAGGAAGGCCGTGGAAAAGTTGGAGTCCCTTAAATCCACTTATCACGGCAGGGAGGTTGAAAGGCCGATATTCGTGAAAGAGACGCATCCTTCAGGCGCGGGCCACCTTATCCACAGCAAGGAGGAGACCGCGATTGACTGCATTGCCATTGACGTGGGCGCCACAAACACGGTTGTCGTGAGGAAAAAGGGGGATGCCGGGCCTGATTTTGTAGTGTTGCCGCAGGTGTCAATACATTACGATTCGGTGAGCATCGTGCCGACGGTCTTAAGCCCGGAGACAAACACTATAGGCGCCGAGGTGCTTGACGAGGCCCCTATCGTTAATATCAAGCAGATGATGCTTGAGGGCAATCCAAAGGGCAGGGTCTATATGGAGAGGTTTTTCCGCGCACTGTATCAGCACATAAAAAAGGCGACATCGCTCGGCGGCGGCTGGTTTTCATTCGCTCAGAAAAACGCGGCGGAGAAGATCTACCTGACCGTGCCCGTGGGATTTCAGGATTATAAGAAGATGATGAGGGATATGGCGAGAAGGGTGTGCAAGGGAGCAAGGGTTGAGTTCATTGAGGAGCCGTTGGCCGCGGCCGTGGGCTATCAGGTCATTGAGCAGCGGGACAAGGTGTTTCTTATAATTGACTTCGGCGGGAGCACGATGAACACGATGATAGTAAGGCTCAACATGAACGAGGTCCATGTCGTGGCAAAGCCGGAGAGGGCGCAGATATTCGGCGGACAGGACATAGACGCATGGGTTTCCGAGTATCTTGCGGAAAAGTTCGGCCCGCAGGTCTCAGGCATTGCCCCGTACAGGCTTTTGGCGGCGGCTGAGGAGATAAAAATAGGGCTTTCAACAAAAAGGGAGGACAACTTCATCTGGAACAACAGCCAGATAGGCGTTGTTACGAGGCATGATTTTGAAGAGGTGCTTGAGAGGCACGAGTTTTACAGGTCCGTTGACAGGGCGATCTCGCAGGTCGTAAGAAAGGCGGAGAAGGTGGGATTGAGGAAGGACTCAATTGACGCGGTGCTTTTAACGGGCGGGTCATCCCAGATACCGTCGTTTAAGGAGAAGATCGGACATCTGTTCCCGTCGCTTAAGTCAAGGAACCTCATATACGACCACAGCCCGCTGACCGCCGTTGCGACCGGCGCCGCGCTTTACGGCACAAGGGACATAACGGACAGGCATCTTGCCATGGCTTACGCTATCAGGTACGCAACCGTAGAAAAGGATAAGACCCATTCAAGCTCAATCGTCCTTGAAAAGGGCGAGGTGCTCCCGCTGGAGAAGACCTTCAGGATGACCCCGGCAAGAAAACTCGGCGTGCAAAACGAGGTCTCTCTTGAGCTATATGAGGTCCCTGAGGGCAATATCGTCCGCAGGTGGGTAAGCGAAGCGGACCTTGAGTTTTTAAAGCAGGAGTTGAAGCAGTCGGAAACCTCTGTCCTCAATCCCCTGAATATTGTAACGCTTTCATTCAAGGAGGCCGTTAAGGGAGACATCTTCGCCACATTCTGCATAGATTCCGGAGGGGTCCTCACACTGAGATACGGCCCTGAAAATACCGTGATAGAGACAGGCTTGAGGCTTCAGTAAAAACCCCTGCGCTAAAATCCCCGCCTTAAACGCATCGCCGGATTTTTTTAAGCCCCCGTGACATAGGTCACTTAATCTTCAGTTGAAATCAAATATACTGTTATCGGTGCCATGTGTCATGGTGTTTCTGTCTAACGGGGGCCTTCAATGGAAATAAACGCATTGCTTGAAAAGGGAATAGAACACGCAGAGCACGGCAGGTTTAAGGAGGCCCTCCAGATATTTGACGAAGACCTGTTCTTTGCCTTTCATCCGGTTGCGATGTCTTATTATGCGGTATGCCTTGCGAGGCTGGACAACGCACATGAAAGGGCGGTATCCCTCTGCCTCATAGCCCTTGAGAGGGAACCGTGCAATCCCGACATATACCTTAACCTCGGGCGCATTTTGCTTGAGAGGGGGGACAAGCCTTACGCCATAAAGGCATTCAAGCGGGGGCTTGACATAAACGACGGCCACGCAGGACTTAAGAAGGAGTTTAGAAGGCTTGGCGTAAGAAAAAGCCCGGTCATATCCTTTCTGCCGAGAACGCATTGCTTAAACAGGATTCTTGGCAGTATGCGGCACATCATGTTAAGCGCCCCGCATCGCGTCTTAATCCACGTAAACACCCTGATATAATAAGCCCATAGCGCGTTATCTCCAAATATCCGAGGTGTCCTTTAATCGGGTGCCAGCGCTTCCCATTGCAAACGAGAACCTGCGGCTGTATAAGAGAAAAATACCTTTATTTATGTTGGATGATTTAATAATCCTAAAAAAAGGTGGGTCAGGCCCCGGGATGCGGAGAGTTTATTTTATCCGGGGCCTGATCGGCGGGTGCCTTTCTAAGGCATGCTTCGCGGCGCCGGCATTAAAGCCGGCATAAATGCGGAACAAGTTCGGTTGGGCTTTATGGCCCGCATTCAAGCGGGCCGAGAGGATTGTATAAAAATAATCTTGATTCCTTTTCCTCCTTTTAGTCCTTTATATCATCTTGATGCATATTATTCTGTGACGAAAGTTACAAAACGGGATTTTTATCGGCAGGGCAGATGATTTTGCGGTATGCGCGCGGAGTAAAGATACGGGGTTATCTTATCGGATTTTTTTAAATACAACAGCCAGCATAGGCGGGGTAATCAGTGTGGTCGCCATGATAACGACAACCATCGCGGAAAATACGGTATCGTTCATTACCCCGAGGGATTTGCCCATGTTGGCGAATATGAGGCCAACCTCGCCCCTCGGCACCATGCCGATGCCGACAGCGAGCCTGTTCATGCTCTTTCCGGCGACATATCCGGCCAAGACCTTGGTAACCACAGCGACAATGAATATCCCCAGGGTCATGAAAAGCACATTAAGGTCAAAAAGCGTGTCAATTTTAACCTGCATGCCTGTAAGCACAAAGAATATCGGGATAAGGAAATGCCCCAGATGGGCCGCGAATTCCTCTATGTGTTTATGGGAGTGGTTTTCTATGATTGAGTCCAGCTTTTCCCTGAAGCCCGCGCTTAACGGTTCTTCGTTTACGGCGCCGAGGATGTCCTCAACAAAAGGAGGATTGCTGAACTGCTTAAAATAAACGGGCGTAAGAATAAGGCCCGCCGTGAATGCGCCCACAATCGGCGCAAGGCCGACGACTGAGGCAAGGTACGAGAACACGAGGCCGAAGGATATTACAAGGGCGAACTTCATGCCCACGCCCGTGTGTATCTTTGAGAATACGAGGCTTAGCCTCGGTGCAAGCCATGTGCCAAGGAAAAGCCCGCCGACAAGGAAAACAATCGCCTTTATCAGTATTATTGAAAGCTTTGTGGCGTCTATTGAGCCCTCAAGCACTATCGCCGAGACGACCGCGAGTATTATGAGCCCGAGCACATCGTCAATGACGGCGGCGCCTATGATCGTCCTTGCCTCGGTTGTCGTGGATTTGTTTATGTCCTTTAAAACCCTTGCGGTTATGCCCACGGAGGTCGCGGTAAGGGTTGCGCCGAGGAAAAGATACGCGGTGGACGGCAGCCCCGGGGCGAGCAGCGGGCCTATGAAATATGTCGTGGCCACGAACGGCAGTATCACGCCCACGCAGGCCACGAGGAAGGAAGGCACCCCGACCTTCATCATGGTCTGGACGCTGCTTTCCATGCCGATCTGGAATAAGAGGATCACGACCCCGAGTTCCGCGAGGAAGTGGATTACCCCGCTTGATTTAATCGGCTCAAAGAAGTGCGTGCCGATTAGCGGAAGGCTTCCGATCGCCACCCCTATAAGAAGCTCTCCGAGAACCGCAGGCTGCCCTATCCTTTCAATGAGGCTGGATATCTTTGCAAGCATGAGAAGCGCCGCTATCCAGAGGAATGTGACTGCAACCGTAGCGGCGTCGTTGGAGCCCCCGGCAATCGCGTCATCAGCTGATGAGCCCGAAGGAGACAGGAAAACGGCAAGACAGACGCCTAATATTATCAGCTTAAAGGCAGGGATGGTTTTCAGCCTGTTGTAAAACAAAGAAAAAGACATGCTGGGGCGCTAAACCTTTTAACGGGATTTGCTTGGAATCTCGTTAATGTTATTTGTTTTTAAGCAGAATGTCAAGCATTGGTTCTAAAGAAAAGGTTAAAACTTAGACGTAGATCTGATAAAATATATAACCTCAAAACCTTTAAGGAGGGCATGTGACTGCCGCGCATATAATGTCAATAACGGCAAAGAGGCTTAAACCGAACGACACGCTGCTTGACGCATTGGGCGCGTTCGCTGTGGATTTCGCGTCTGAATTGCCTGTCGTTGACAGCGACGGCAGGGTCTTGGGCGGCCTCGGCGCTGACGCGCTCATGAGGGCAATTCAATCGGATGAGGGAAAAGAACATGACGCGGATTGGCTTCTGTCCGTTAAGGTAGGCGGGGTTTTGAGGCAGGAATGCTTAACAATCGGGCCTGAGGCCTCTTTTTCGGAGGCGGCGAAGTGCCTTATGAGTGCATGGCCTCAATCAAGGACAGTCATGGTCGTTGACAACGAAAAAAGACTTCTTGGCGTAATATCGGAAAAGGATTTTTTGAGGGGTTTTTATAAATATGCCGGGACAGTATAAAGGGTTTTTAGGGAATACGGGCGGGGATACGGGCTTAAGCGTATACGTCCATGTGCCTTTTTGTATAAGCAAATGTCCGTATTGCGACTTTGCCTCGGTTGCAGGCGGGCAGGCGCCTGAAAAAAAATACGTGGAGTGCCTTTTAAATGAACTTAGAGGCGTTGTAAGGCATGAGGGGCTTAAGGATAAAATGGTCGCATCGGTTTATTTCGGCGGCGGCACGCCGACGCTGTTTTCGCCGGATTCGTTTTCGCGGCTGCTTGGAGGCATAGGCAGGCTTTTTTCTGTCTTGAGGCATGCTGAAATAACAATTGAGGCTAACCCGGACACGATTGACCTCAAGAGGCTTAAGGCGTTTAAGGATGCTGGCATAAACAGGCTGAGCCTTGGCATTCAGTCCCTTGATAATGATGCGCTAAAAACGCTCGGAAGGACGCATGATGCGGAAAAGACGATAGAGGCTTTTTTAAGCGCGAGAGATGCCGGGTTTGCCAACATCGGGGTTGACCTTATCTTCGGCGTTCCGGGTCAGGGCTTGGATGCGTGGGGGCATACCCTTTCAGGGGTTTTGAATCTCAAGCCCGAACACGTCTCAACATACGGCCTCACATTTGAAAAAGGCACTCCCTTCCACAGGGCCTTGACTCAAGGCGCGTTTGAGAACAGGCCTCAAGAGGATGAGGAGGCCCGGATGTTTTTAACGGCAAGAGGGATGCTGAAGGATTCCAATTATAATCATTATGAGATATCCAACTTCAGCCTTTCCGGGCGCGAGTGCCTGCATAACTTAAGATGCTGGCTCGGCCTTGATTATGTCGGGGTAGGGGTGGGAGCTCATTCGTATTTTTCCGGCAGGCCCGGCTGGGGCAGGAGGTGCTGGAATTTTAGAGATATAGGGCAATACATGACGGGCATTGAGAGGCAGGGCCTTGCAAGGGACGCTCAAGAGGGGCTTACAAAGGAAGAATCCATGATTGAGGCAATGATGCTGGGCTTAAGGATGCCCGGGCACGGCATTAATGCAGGGGATTTCGCCCTGCGTTTCGGCCTAAGCCCGGAATATGCCTTCAGGGAAATGGATGCCCTTTGCCAGGACGGGCTTCTTGTAAAAAACAGCGGTTCAATCTTGTTAACAGAGCGCGGGATACTCATTTCAGATGAAATATTCGCAAGGCTTGCAGTTGGGTTGAATGCCCATGCCCACTGATCCGGCACGCATAAGATAATCTCAATATAAGGTTAATTGTTTGAATTACGGTTATGTTTTTAAAAAGCGTTGTCTTGACATTCTACGCATTGTAGAATATACTAAAACATATATGTTGATGCATGCCGAAGATGAACAACGCTGATTTACATGGAGGCTTTCATGCTCAATACCAAGGCAATATCCTTAAGCCTTGCTTTCACGGTTAGCATCTTATACCTTGTTTGCGCGTTATTCGTTTATTTGTGGCCCATGGGATTCGTATCCATTATTAATACATGGCTTCACGGCATAGATTTAACCATCATAGCCGCCGTAAGGCCCTACAGTCCTTCGGGGGTTTTTATTGGGCTAATCAGCCTGTTCATCGCCTCCTTTGTAATGGGGGTGATATTTTCAGTTTTACACAACGCGCTAAGAGGGCATGAAAAGTCTTAGGCAATGGAGGACAATATGGCAAAAGACCCTGTGTGCGGCACGGATGTAGAGGAGAAAGGCGCGGCCTTCATGACGCATCTGGAGCACGAGACATATTATTTCTGTTCAAAATCGTGTCAGGATTCGTTTGAGCTAAAGCAGGGCATAAGGAAAGGCGAGCCGGGCAAAAAATGGTGGCAGAAGATTTTAAAGGACCCCAGGGGGATCCCGCCAAAATGCCATTGATGTTAAATGCCGCGATAAGGAGGTGATGGCGTCGTATGCATGGAGACGGGATTTCTTATGCCTACGGGATATGGTCCCTCGTGGCTGTAAATGTCGTATTGTTCCTTTTTTTCATCTTTAGCTTTATTACCCCTGTGAAAAAAAGAGAGTGGCGCTCCATGGGCGTGACAGTCGCGTTTATAGTGGCGCTTTTTACGGAGATGTACGGATTCCCCCTGACAATCTATGTTTTGACCGCCTTTCTTGGGTCGCGATACCCGGCCCTTAACCCCTTTTCGCACAAGGGAGGGCATCTGTGGGTCACGTTCCTTGGCGGCGGCGGGGTCATGCTTGCCGTAATACATATTATAAGCAATGGTTTCATGGTGGCGGGTTTTATAATAATGTCAGCAGGCTGGAGGAAGATACACGGCTCAAAGGGGGCTTTGGTCACAGACGGCATATACGCTTACATGCGCCACCCGCAATACTTTGGCCTCATTCTGGTTACCATAGGGCTTTTGATCCAGTGGCCGACCATAATCACGATAGTTATGTGGCCGGTGCTCATGTTTGCCTACTACAGGCTTTCTAAAAAGGAAGAGGCGGACATGGAAAGGGAATTCGGGGATGCATACGCGCCATACAGGGGAAAGGTGCCGATGTTTATCCCGCGCTTTCAGCGACAAACCAACGCTTAAACACCAAGGGGATGGATAATGGACTACACCGCGTTAATCTACATAATATTGATAGGTCTTTTTATGTATCTTATGCGCCGGTCGGGAGGCGGTTGCTGCGGGTCGCACAGGCCCAAAAACAAGGACCCTGAGAAGGACGCTGGCAAGCAAGACAACCACAAAGGACATTGCGGCTGACTGCCCCGGATTGAACCTGCCCGCGGCAATCTCAGCAATATGTTTTAAATGACGCAGGCCTTATACCCCATCCTCTGTAATTGCCCATACTTCAATGCCCTTGACAATATTTTCCTCCATTGGTATCTTTTAATGTGGCGGAAAAACCGTTTTTTTGCCGGGGTGGTGTTGTGTGGCCGGCGGATATTAAGGACAACCTGAACATGGCAAATGACATTAAAGAACGCAAGGCAAAGATAATAAGCGCGATAGTTGAGGATTACATCCGCACAGCCTCTCCAGTAAGCTCAAAGTCCATTGCGCTTAAATACTGCAATGACTTAAGCCCTGCGACAATCAGGAACATCATGGCAGAGCTTGAGCAGGACGGGTTTTTGATTAAGCCGCACACCTCGGCGGGCAGGGTTCCCACCGAGGAGGGTTTCCGTTTCTATGTGCAGGGGCTTTTTGACCTGAAAGAGCCGCATAAGGACGACAAGATGTTTCTTAAGAGAAACTGCGAGAAGCACGTTGACGTGGAGAATATCCTCGCGGACACGGCAAAGGCGGTATCCGTGCTCACCGGGTGCGCTGGCATCATGTTCGCGCCAAAGGCAAGCAACTTTGTAATAAGGAACATAAGCATACTGCCTACGGACAGGGGCGGGGCCGTGATGCTGATGGTCTCAACCCTCGGCATCGTAAGGACGCGTTTTGTTGAGATTGATTTGACGCGCGGAAGGTTTGATTTTGAGAAGGCGTCAAACTACCTGAATTCAATCGGGAAAAATCTTACCATACGGGAGATGAGGGATAAGATCGTGGAGGAGATGAAAAACGAGAGAAGCCTTTACGACGAGCTGCTTAAAAACGCCTTGAGGCTCGGCTCGCTTGCCCTTGACAACGACGGTCCGGCAGTCAAGGAGCTTTATGTGGAGGGGGTCTCAAACATCCTGAGCCAGCCTGAGTTCAGGGATGATTTTGAGAGGCTAAGGGGCCTTTTTGAGGCATTTGAGGAGAAAAGCCTCATTGTGAAGATAATTGACAACGGCATGTGCGACGGAGAAAGGCATGTGTTTTTCGGCTCTGATACCATGATAAAGGAGTTTAGGGACTTAAGCTTCGTAACAGCCCCTTGCGGCATCGGGCATGACATATGCGGGACAATAGGCGTCGTAGGCCCGTTGAGGATGGATTACTCCAGGATTATTCCCATGGTTGATTATGCCGCAGGGCTTTTAAGCAAGGTCCTTTAAGGCCGGTTTCGCCCGTTTTCTTCAAGACGCGCCAAAGGCGCGGTTTTTTATTTGCATTTAAAGTTAAACATGAAAAAGGGGTATTGAGGCATGAAGGATAAGGACAGGGAAGACATTAAAGACGATAAAGAAAAAGAGTCCGCGGAAGAAGAAATGGTTGAGGGTCATGCCGGGCTGACTGAATTGCCCGAGGAGGAGGCGGCGCGGCTCAGGCAGGAGCTTCTGGTGAAGGGAAAAGAGGCCGGGGACAACTACGAGAGGTTTTTAAGGGCGTGCGCGGACCTTGAGAACTATAAAAAGAGGGTTGAGAAGGAAAGGGCGGAGATGCTGAGCTACGGCAAT
>JBBTGV010000022.1:0-4818 GCA_038041305.1 Deltaproteobacteria bacterium
CAAAAGGAGGAGGAAGGGGATTTAAGGCAAAGGCTTGAGCAGACTGAAAAAGAATGGCATCCGTCGCTTAAGCTCGCGTTTTGGCTTCTTATTACCATAATTACGGCGATTGGACTCGTATCCCTGAGGCCTGAGGCAAGGCGATTAAGTTTTAAGGAAGGGCCAATGGCCGGGCCCGCGCTTCCAACTGGATTTTACGAGGGGTACGACCTGTGGATGCAGGAATGCGCGACTTCCTGCCACAGCGCATTTCATCCGGCCTTGCTCCCGGAGGAATCGTGGAGGAGGATAATGGACGGGCTTTCAGGGCACTTCGGCAATGACGCGTCATTGGATGCGCGGACAACGGATATCATACTAAGGTACCTTGTCAATGCCTCATCCGGCCCGAACAGGACCGAGGCGTCAAGAAAACTGCTGGGCTCAATAGGCAATGGTGAAGCGCCGTTAAGAATAACAGAGGTCGTATACTGGGTTAAAAAACATTCAGGAATACCAAAGGAGGTGTTTAGGCGGGGTTCGGTCGGAAGCCGGTCCAATTGCCTTGCCTGCCATCCTGGGGCCGAGGTCGGATCTTTTGACGACAAGGACATCCGGACACCTGATTAGACGATGCTTGCTGCAATATGGTAAATACATGTTACGGGAGGAATCATTTTATGAGGGGGTTTTTAGCGTTCTTGGCCGTTGTTTTTGTTTTTGCGGCCGCACTGCTGCACGAAGAAGTACGCGCGGGCGCTGTGCTTAATCCAGAGATGCAGGCGCTCGTTGACGGTTATTTAAAGGACGCGCAAAAAAGCGAGCCCGGGCTTAAGGCCTTCAGCGCCGCCGAGGGGAAAAGGTTTTTTTCAGAAAAGAGAATGAATGCCGCGAAAAAGGAAGAAAGGTCGTGCGCGACATGCCATACCGAGGACCCGAAGAATCAGGGAAAAACCACTGTCGGAAAGCCGATTGAGCCCATGGCGCCGTCCGTGAACAAGGGTCGTTTCATTGACCCCAGGAAGGTTGAGAAGTGGTTTAAAAGGAACTGCGAATGGGTGCTGGAGCGGGAGTGCAGCCCAAAGGAAAAAGGCGACTACATAGCCTACATGTTTTCACTATAAAAAAGGAGGTTTGATAAAATGCGCGTTAAAAATATCATTATTTTGGTGGCCGCGACAGCGGGTTTTTTGGTAATCACAAAGGCATTGATTGGCGCGCCGGCGTTTGCCGATGGAAATGAAAGGGAGGAAAGCGGCGGGCACGGGAAGGAGGCGGGCGAGCGGTTAATGGCGCCGGACAACAAGCTTTATAAAGATGAGTGTTCATCGTGCCACCTTGCCTATCCGGCAGGGCTTCTTCCGGGCCGGTCATGGGAGGGGATAATCAACGAATCCAAAAGGCACTTTGGAGAGGACTTGGGCCTTGATGACGGCACGAGAAAGGATCTATCGGTTTATCTTAAGGCAAACTCGTCCGAGAATGCGGGCGGGGAGCTTGCGGGCAAGATAACAAGAAGCATAGGCAGCGTTTACCCCGAAAGGATTACAGAGGTGCCTTACATAAAGAAGGAGCACAGGAAGATAAGGGAAGATGTGTTCAAGAGGCAGTCAATAAAAAGTTTCTCAAACTGCTCTGCCTGCCACAGGAACGCGGAAAACGGTGATTTTGATGAGGATGCAGTGTCAATCCCGAAGTAAAAAGGGGTTTTAATACTGTTTTAATGTAAATCGTGTAAAATGATTTAAGATTTTATTAGTCAGGAGCAGTCTATGAGGGCCTTTAAGGTTTTTCTGGCAATCGCCGCCGCGTTTATTCTCCTCGTCCAATCCCGGACCGCATCAATCGCGGCCGGGCTTATCGGGGGCACGGCGCACGACTTTACCCTTGAGGACATTTCAGGCAAGACGCATTCCCTCGGCGATTACAAGGGCAGGGTTGTGTTTATTGACTTCTGGGCATCATGGTGCCCGCCGTGCAAAAAGGAGTTTCCTGAAATAAACGCGATGCTGAAGGCGTATGAGGGGGCCGATGTCGTCGGCATTGCCGTCAATATCGACAAAAAGAGGTCGCACGCGGAGGATTTTCTGAGGGGCGTCGGCGCCCTCTCCAAGAACCTTGTCGTGCTCCTTGACCCTGAATCAGCCGCGATAAGGCACTACAACGCCCTGACAATGCCGACATCATACATCCTTGACAAGTCCGGCGTCGTGCGTTTTGTCCACTTCGGATACAATGAATCGGACGCGCAGAAATGGAAGCAGGAGATTGACAGGCTTCTAAAGGAGTGAGCGTGAGGAAAAGGGTTTTTATATTGATATTGCTTTTGGGGATTGCGGCCGTCTCAGGCTGCGCGAGGGTTAAGCCGTGGGAGAGGGAATATCTGGCTGACCCGATAATGCAACTTGACTACAACAAGGAAGAAAAAGCGGTAAGGGAGCATTTCCTCGGCACAAGGGAAGGCTCTGCAGGCTCTTTCGGCGTCAGCGGAGGCGGGTGTGGATGCAATTGATTTAAGATTACGGGGTCTGGCTTTTGTCAGGGCCTTCGGCATTGTCCTTGCGGCTATTCCCGTCATGCTCCTGTTGTTTTTGAATAAAGACGCTTATTGCGAGGACAGCGCCGTTGTCCAGACCTATGTCCACAGCTTTGACAACATATCCGTATATACCGGCGTATTCGCCTTGAATAAGGATTTATCGCTCCAGACGTCGGTTTACTTGAAGTATGCGGTTGATTTCGTAAACCCGGATATAGAAGGATCCGAGGGCGGCGAAGACGGGGAGGGCGAGGAAGGCGATGAAAACGAGCTTAGAGGCGACGACGCCTTAAGGAAGTTTTCGTATGTGGCCGCCGTGTCAGGCGCGTCCGGCGTGGCGTCAACCGCGGGCGGCGGAAGCTCGCTTTCCGATACGAGGAATGAATTCCTCGGCGGCATAACGCACAATTTCAACAATATAATCGCCCTTGACGCATATCTGGATTATTCAACCGAGAGCGACTATAAATCAACCACGCCAACCATTACGCTTAAAAAAGACCTTTTTGAGAAGAACACGACCCTTACATTAGGCTACTCAAGGAACATGGACACGGTCTCCGGGGCGTTCATGGATAGAAGCGAAGAGAGGAACACGGACAACTTCTTCTTCGGCGTAACCCAGTTAATCTCGCCGGTTGCGGTCATGCAGATAGGGTATTCGCTGAACCAGTCAGGCGGGTACATGCCGGAAGGCGTGAGGCTGGTGCCAGTTGACGGCGTAACAGCCGACACGTGCACGGCTGAATCCGCTACGTGCGTGGATGAGTCCCTGCCGGACAAAAGAAACAGGAACGCGTACCTCGTAAGCGTAAGCAGGTATTTCATAGAGGGCATCGGTGGGTTCTTAAACCGCTCTGCCGTCAAGCTGACGCTACGCTACTATGACGACGACTGGGACATAACCTCTTACATGGGGGAGGTTGAGTACTACAAATACTTGACGGAGCAGGCCGTGTTAAGGCTTAACTATCGCTATTACACGCAGACGCAGGCGTTTTTCATAAAGGACTCTTACGGCTCGGAGGATCACTATAAATCGTCTTCCCCGCAGCTTGAGGAGTTTGACACGAACCTCGCGGGGATAAAGCTCACCTATTTCCTTAAAGATTTGGGCCTGCCGCCGGTTCTGCTTAATTCAATTGAGGGCAAGTACGAGTACTATACCGAGTCAATCGGCGTGAACGCCCATGTCGTAATGGCGGGCTTAAGGCTCGCCTTTTAATGGCTGGTCGGGCGGGTCGATGTAAATGATATGACAACGCCGCCGTCAAAATTCTCCGTCATCTACGGCTGAGGATTTCAAAAACCCTCCGGCACGACACGTCAGGTAAAAATAAATCGCAAAAAATGCTTGGACGCCTGCCTAAAATCAGGCATAATCTATGCCGTATCCAAATCAGCATGGAGGGTTTTCCGCATGCAGACGAAGGCAAAGAAAAACGCGTCAATGGTTGTCCCGGTGATGATAGAGATCCCAAAGGGATGCAGGAACAAGTACGAGTACGACAAGAAAAAGAAGGTCATAAAATTTGACAGGATGCTGTTTAGCGCGGTTCATTATCCGAGCGACTACGGATACATTCCGAAAACGCTTGCAAGGGACGGAGACCCGCTTGACGCGCTTGTCCTTGTCTGGGAGCCGACATTTCCGGGCTGCTTTATTGAGACAAAGCCCGTGGGGCTTTTTAAGATGTGGGACGAAAAAGGCCCTGATGAGAAGATACTGTGCGTCCCGATATTCGATCCCCTGTGGAACCACATAGAGAGCCTAAAGGACGTTCCGCCCCACCTTCTAAAGGAGATAGAGCATTTTTTCTCAATCTACAAGGACCTTGAGGAGAAAAAAACAGGCGTTGAGGGATGGGAGGACAAGGACAGGGCCATAAAGGTCATAAAAGAGTCGCGCAAAAGATATAAAGGATAGGTTTTGCGGCAAGAAACGCATTCCCTCAGGGATTTTTTGCAGGGAAAAGCCAATTGATTCATCAGCAACGACAGGACCCATGTTTCCCCGCAGCCCCTGTTCCTTTTTTTCTGAATGCCATCCAATTGATACGGCGGGTTTTATCTGGTATATTCAGGCGTATGTTTTATGACCGCGCAATATCCTTGAGAACAGCCCGGTTTGTCCTCATATTCTCCCTGCCGTTATTTTTCCTATTTCCGGCCGTCCCGTCCGCCGAGACCTTCAGGTTCAGCGCGGTTGCCATGGGCACGGACATTGAGCTTATTGCCTCTGTTGAGAACGAGGCCGTTGCAAGGGATTCGTTTGACGCGGCGGTTTCGGAGTTTAAGAG
>JBBTGV010000023.1:0-10745 GCA_038041305.1 Deltaproteobacteria bacterium
TAGATAATAAGGCATAATAAACCAAAATGGACAACAGGATTATTCTTGAGGCAATAGCAAGGGAGATGCAAAGCGGGGTGGTTGTGCTTAATTCAAAGGGAGAGGCCCTGTATGCAAACCCTTTTTTCATGAACCTCTTCTCGGTCAGGGAGGCGATAGAGGGGAAAAAGGTCGCTGATCTCCTTTCAGGCACATGGCTTGTGAAGATTATCGGCGATTTTTTAAAGAGAAAGGCCTCGGTGTCCGAGGACATTGAGACAGGCGAGGCAGGTAGGTTTTTCAGCGCCCGCCTTGTGCCAGTCAAGGAGCGCAGCACGACCAACCTGATTATATTCCTAAAGGACATAACCGAGGAAAAAAGGGTTGAGACGATAAAAAAGGACTTTGTCGCGAATGTCTCGCATGAGCTTAGGACCCCGCTTGCGAGCATAAAGGGCTATGCCGAGACCCTGCTTGACGGCGGGCTTGAGGATAAAGAGACTTTAAGGGAATTTCTAAGGGTCATTGACAGGCACGCCACCCGCATGTCAAGGCTCATTGATGACCTTCTGGTGCTTTCGCGCCTTGAATCCCACCAGATGACATTTCAGTTCGCGCCGGTTGACATGAACGAGCTTGTCTCATCAACCATCTCCGGGTTTGAGAAGCAGGCAAGGGATAAAGGGTTAAAGCTTTCATGCAGGCTGCCGGAGGGGCTTCCAAAGGCCCTCGGAGACAGGGACAGGCTTGAGCAGGTCATTATAAACCTTCTGGACAATGCCATTAAGTACACCCATTCGGGGGGGGCTGTAAACATAGAAACATCCCTTGACAACGGCAATGTCAGGGTCTTGGTGCGGGACACCGGCCTCGGTATCCCGAAGAACGACATACCGAGGATATTTGAGCGTTTTTACAGGGTGGATAAGGCCAGGAGCCGCGAGCTTGGCGGCACCGGGCTCGGACTTGCCATTGTAAAGCACATAATACAGGCGCATAACGGCAGGGTCTTTGTTGAAAGCGAGCAGCACAAAGGCTCAATCTTCTCGTTTTCCATCAAGGCGCCTCCGAAGGCTTAAGGCATGCCCTGCAATCAAAGCATTGGAACGAGCCATGCCAATAATTGAGGTTAACGGCCTTGTTAAAAACTATAACGGCACCCCCGCCGCCGCGGGCGTTACATTCCATGTAAATGACGGCGAGGTCTTTGGTTTCCTCGGGCCCAACGGCGCGGGAAAGACGACCACGATAAACATACTCTGCACGCTCTTGAACTCTGATTCAGGCACGGCGGTCGTCAATGGATTTGACTGCAGGCGCGAGCCGCACAAGGTTAGGTCCTCAATCGGGCTCGTGTTTCAGGAGATGACCCTTGACAATGAGCTTACCGCCTATGAAAACCTGAAATTCCACTGCTACCTCTACAACATGGAGAAAAGGCACTCCGAGAAAAAGATTGAGGAGATGCTTGAGATCGTGGGTCTGAGCGACAGGAAAAAAGACCTTGTAAAGAACTTCTCCGGCGGCATGAAAAGAAGGCTCGAGATCGCAAGGGGGCTACTGCACACGCCGAAGGTGCTGTTCCTTGACGAGCCGACCCTCGGCCTTGACCCGCAGACAAGGAGCCATGTCTGGGAGCATATCCTCAGGCTCAAGGGCAGGATCGGCAATACCGTGTTTTTGACGACGCACTACATGGAGGAGGCGGAGGTCTGCGACAGGATCGCGATAATAGACAGGGGCCGCGTTATCGCCTGCGGCGCGCCGGCTGAACTGAAGGCCTCTGTAAGGGGCGACATCGTGCGCATAAAGACATCGGACGACGAGGCCGCCTCTCTTGAGATTGAAAAGGGTTTCGGCATAAGCCCGGTAAAGACCGAACAGGGGATCTCGTTCACGATTGAAGGCGGCGAGCCCGCGGAGAGGTTCATACCAAGGCTCTTCGGGAGGCTCACGGTGGGGGTAGTATCCGTTGATGTCAGGAAGCCGAGCCTTGAGGATGTGTTTATAAAGCTTACCGGCAGGGAGATAAGGGACGGCTCTGCCCAGCCTCAACCAAGGGGCCGTTGACTGCGAGAGGCGCGGCAATACAAACCCTGAACCCAAGATCATAGAACCACAAAGGTTAATCCATCAAAAATGTTCTCATACAAGGCCATATATGTGATTGTCCTAAGGGAGTTTAAGAGGTTTTTCAGGCAAAAGGGCAGGCTCATCGTAACCATGGCAAGGCCGCTTATATGGCTTTTTATCGTGGGTTCCGGGTTTACAAAGCTGATTGACACATCCTCGGATGTTCATTACATGCAGTTTATACTGCCCGGCATAGTGGGCATGACGCTGCTCTTCAGCTCCATGTTCTCAACCATCTCCGTCGTATGGGACAGGGAGTTCGGGTTTTTAAGGGAGATGCTCGTCTCTCCCGTGTCCAGGGTGGCCATTGTCGCCGGGAAGCTCATAAGCGGCACCGCGCTCTCTGTTTTTCAGGGCGCGGCGCTTCTTTTCGTTGCGCCCTTTTTAGGGTTGACTATCGGGCCGCTGGATTTCCTGGCCATGGTGTTGCTTATGACGCTCCTTGCGCTCTCAATCACGGCGTTCGGGCTTTTTGTGGCGTCGTTCCTAACCTCCCTTGAGGGGTTTAACGTGATAATGAACTTCATAGTTCTTCCCATGTTTTTTCTGAGCGGCTCGCTTTATCCCGTTGATTCGCTGCCTGCCCCGCTTAAGGCGGTCAGCTTCATAAACCCGCTTTCATTCGGCGTTGATTCCTTTAAGCACATATTGCTGCCCGGCCCCGGAAGGCTTTCCGCGGAATTTCCGCTTTTTGTTGACGTAATGTTCATAACCGTTTTTTCAATTGCGTTTACGATCCTTTCCGCCTATGTGTTTGAAAGAAAGAAGTGATTTTCACGCCATGGAAAAGGGAACGCTTTTTATAGTCTCCACCCCGATAGGCAATCTTCAGGATATTACGGCGCGCGCCCTTTCGGTGCTTAAAGAGGCGGATTTTATCGCGGCAGAGGACACAAGGCACACGAAAAAACTGTTGAATCATTACGGGATCTCCACGCCGCTAAAGAGCTGTTTTGAACATAATGAGCAGAAAAAGGCCCTTGAATTCGTTGAAAGGCTCCTCGCGGGCGCCTCTGTCGCGCTTGTCTCCGATGCCGGAACGCCGGGCATATCCGACCCAGGATTCAGGCTCGTCAAACTCGCGATTGAACGCGGGGTGAAGGTTGTCGCGGTCCCGGGCCCTTCCGCGATAATCGCCGCGCTTTCCGTCTCCGGATTTTCCCTTTCAAGCTTCACATTCCTCGGATTTGTGTCTGCCGAGGAAGCGGAGCGAAAGAGGCTCCTCCTGAGCCTGACGCTGCCCGAACATACATTCATCATGTTTGAGGCGGCAAGGAGGCTTAAGCAAACGCTTTCCGACATTGAAGAAATTCTCGGCAAAGACATTGATGTCGTGGTCGCAAGGGAGATGACAAAGGTCTACGAGGACGTGCTGCGGGGCAAGGTTTCAGACGTCATTCATGCGGTTAAAGACAAGGAACTTAAGGGCGAGGTTACGCTTATCGCGCGAACGGGCAAGAGAAAGGCCCGGTTAAGCGGCATGGATGAGGAGATTGAGCGGCTGTTAAGCGCCGGGTTTTCGATAAAGGACGCCGCGAGGGCCGTCTCCGTTGAGTTTGAGGTCCCCAAGGGCGCGGCATACAAGGAGGCGCTTAAGGTGAAGGCAAAACTTAAGTAGCCTGCGGCGACGGGTTTTTGCGCCAAAAAAACAAGAAACGAAAAAAACATGGATTCAATGCCCGTAACGATTCTCGGCCTTATAGGAGGCGTCTTAACGACCGTGTCGTTTTTGCCGCAGGTTGTAAAGACATGGAGGACAAGGTCCGTAAACGACATCTCGCTTTTTATGTACGCGCTTCTCAGCCTCGGCATAATCATCTGGATTATATACGGCATAATAATCGGTTCAATGCCGATAATAGCCGCTAACGCCGTAACACTGGTGCTTACGGCCATAATGCTGGTATTTAAAATCAGGTACAGATAGACAGGAGGGCATGTGAAAAAACTATTTTTCGGGGCGATATTGGGCATTGCCGCGCTTTTTCTGTTCCTCTATTTCGGCGGCGGGAGGTACCTTAAGATGTTCGGGGCAAAGACCGAAGACGCGGGCTCAAGGCTTGAGTCTTACGGAAAAGAGCTGAAAAAGACCACAGAGGGCGCAAGGGTCGGCATCATTGAAAAGTTTGAAGAGACAAAGGATAAGCTGGAAGAGACAAAGGATAAGCTCAAGGAGGCGGAGCAAAGGGCTAAGGAAGTTGCCCCTTGACGATGAAGGGGAAGGCGATGTCAATGGATTGCCTTCCTATGTAGAGCTCCCTTATCGTAAGTTCGGCGTCTTCGGGAGATTGCGGCAGGGAGTGAAAGATAAGGAGCCTTTGCTCCCTCTGCCCCGGGCCTATCGTGAGCGGCATATAGTAGAAGTCCGACTTTATCCCCCGCAACTCTTCTTCCGCCTCAAACTCGGCGTCCTCTCTTTTGTTGACTATCTGCTCAAAGATGTCCGTATAATCAAGGGGCCTGTCAATGGAGACGCCTTTGTCGTAGATGAGTGAGACATGGGTGGGGTCAAATAAGACCTTGCGTTCGGAGTTGTTTTCAATCTCCATGGAGATGATAATATTTCCTTTTTCGTGGAGCCTTTTTATGGTTTGAGGCATATCATGAGGCGCATCCCTTATAAGGGATGCGGAGAGCCGGACAGAACTGCCGTTAAAGACGATCTTTTCATTGTCCACGGCATACGCCTTTGACGCGTTTATCAGGCCCGTATCGGGATGGAGGAAAAACGGGCCCTTGTCCGTCTTGGCGCACCCCAAGAAAAGGCACGCCGCGAGAACCGCCGCGACGCGGGACGATAAGGACGCCTTTGTTTTTTCAAGAATACTGCGCCTGCCTTTAGTAAGAGGCATGGCCTGCAAGCACGACAAAATCATTAAATTCCCCTGTATATTCCTGCCACTGAACATCGCACCTGTCAATCCGCGCTGAGGCAGGCCCTATGCGGCACCACTCAATCACCCTTTTCACGTCCTCGCCGTTGCCTTCAAGCATTGCCTCAACCGTGCCGTTGCTGTTGTTCCTGACCCAGCCTGAAACCCCGTGTTTTTTTGCGCAATCTCGCGTGTTGGCCCTGAAATAAACGCCCTGCACAAGGCCGATTATCAAAACCCGCGCCCTTACCCTGTCCATTGCAAAAACCTACCACAAATCCATTGCGTTGGCAAGCCTTGATATGGCGGGCGGCAAGGGGCTTTTGGCCGGCCATTTTAAGCGCCCGCCGGACTAAAGGCGATATAAACAATCCCTTGCATCTTAGGTGCAAATCTGGTATAGATTTTTTATATGGATAAAAGAAAAGAGGTGCTCCTTAGCTCCCTAAAGGACAAGGAGGAAGAGGTCAGAAGTACCGCCGCCGAGGCCCTTGAGAGATACGAGATAAGGCAGAGGCTTGACGTTATCTCCAAAAAGATAGAGTCCGGCGAGATGCTTGAGAAGATACGGGCGATCTACGCGCTTTCGGAACTCAGGGGGCAGAGGGTGGTTGAGCTGCTTTCAAAGGCATTAAAAGACCCCTCGGAAGATGTGAAGGCCGCCGCATTGAGGGTCTTGGCCGGGATATCCGACAGGAACGCTCTGCCCGGCATAGTAGAACTGCTTAAGGACTCAAGCCAGACGGTCATCAGGGTCGCCATTGACGCCCTTTCAAAATACAATGACCCGCGGCTCCTTGGATATCTCATGCAGACGCTTAAAAACACCGATGCCGGCATAGTGGAAAGGGCGCTTGAGGTCATTGCCTCAATAGGGGATAAAAAGGCGGAGGAGGCAATGATGCATTTCGCGCTTAACGGAAACGCGAGGATGCGCAAAATCGCATTAAAGGCATTAGGAGAGATGGAGGGCTGAAAGGACCCTTGACTGATTCATAAGCAGGGCTCATTTCTTTAATCCCGCCCGGACTCACACAGCCGCCGCCCTGGCGGCCTCTTTCTCAAAAAACGCATCAAGCGCCGTGCCGGTAACCGCCGGGTTTACATTTGACAATATCGTCTTGTCCATGTCCGAGGACAGGTCAAGGTCAATGGGTTCCTGATACGCCTTGCCTTCCGGGTCGTATATGACCTTAACGCACGGCCTGTCCGGCGAGTCGCCGACCCTTACGATGATTGCTATCTCATACGAGTTCAGCCTGACCATCGTCCCCACGGGGTACAGCCCCATCATGTCTACGAACGTCTTAAGCGTCTCAGGGCTGAAATGCCTGCCTGACAGATTTGACATTATCTTTATCGCCTCTACCGGGCTGTAGGGCTTCTGATACACCCTTAGCGTCGTCAGGGCGTCGTATGCGTCCGCGATGGTGATAATCTGGCTTAAGGGATGCACCGCTGTTGCCATCTGCGGGTACCCGGAGTGGTCAAATCTTATATGGTGTTCGTATATAAGGGTGCTTACGCGCTCATCAAGGCCGTCCATTCTCTTTGTTATGTTCGCGCCGAGCTGTGGATGTTCCTTTATCTTGTCCCATTCGTCCGAGCTTAAGCCGCCGGGCTTTCTTATTATCTTTTCCGATACGCCGGTTTTTCCGATGTCGTGCAGCATGGATGCAACGCCTAACGCGTGCAGCGCGGTCTTGTCAAGGTTAAGGGCGCATCCGAGCGCAAGGGATAAGATAGAGACATTGACGGAATGGTTGTAGAGATAATTGTCATAGTTCTTTATCATGGTAAGCCCTATCATAGCGTTTCTGTCCGAAAGCACGGTCTCAGTTACCTCGTCAATCACGGTGTTGACGGCCTCGCTCTTTGGGAGCTTGCCCATCCGCACTTCGTTCATTACGTTCTTTACGACATCAAGGGCCCCGTTGTAGACCTCAAGCGAGTTTCTTTTGCCAAGGGGTATGGATTTAAGGGTTATGTGCACGATGCCCCGTGCGTGCAGTTCGTTCTGGAGCTGCTTGCCCTTAAGCTCCTTTGGCCCTGAGAGCACGTCAAAGAGGTTTGAAAGCTCCTTCTCCGTGGCCCCCCTTTCAAATATTATCGCATCAATGTTTTTTTCCGTCATGTGGATCATTATGTCGGGGTAAAGCCTTTCGGCCTCGGAAAGAAGCGTGCCGTCAAACAAAAGAGCCTCGCTTGACATGCTTACGGCGATGTTGTTCCTGCCCTTAAGCGTTTCGGAGAGAAGCTGGAATGTCCTTCCGACCGGCGCGACAATCGCGGGATGTCCGGCCGGATAGAGCTTCTTGCTCTTAAGGGAGGCGTTCATTGATTTAAGAAGCTGGTCTCTTTCCTCTGAGATATTCATGCGCTCACCTCTCTGACGTTTCTGCTCTCAAGTATCCTCTTGCACGCGACATAAAGCTCGCCTCCTGAGTTTCTGCAGGCCCTGTCTATGGCGTCATAGGCCTCATCCCCGCCTATCATGGCGAGCGAATACGCCGCCAGGACCCGCAAGTCGTCGTTTGCCTTTTTCCCGAACCAGACCCTCCTCTGGATTATCTGGGAAAGGCAGGGGACGGCCTTTTTGTCCCTTATCGCGCCAAGGGCCTTTACCGCCTCCTTGATGGATTCCTTTGATTCCGAAAACGACTCCCATCTGAGCGCAATCCTGCAGAGATGTTCAATCGCCGAGGGGTCTTTAACTATGCCGAGCGAGATGACGGCCTGCGTAACAAGGGAGTCGTCCTCCTCGTCAAGCGTCTTAAGCAGCACCTTAACGGAGCGCGGGTCTTTTATCTTTACAAGCCCCTTTATAACCTCTTTTTTTATCCTTGTGTCCGTATTGTTGCCATAAGCCGCCTCCATTGCGTCAAGTGATGACGCATCGCCGAGTTCCCCGAGCAACGACACCATCTGCCTTACCACATACCACGCGTTGTTATCAAGCCTTCTTTCCACGAAAGGCCTTATGGACGGGCCGAACATTATGATTGTGTTGTAGTAGATGCGCCTCTGGGCCGCATCGCTGGAAACGCATATGGCGTTTAAGAGCGGTTCAATGGCGGCCTGCCCCGCATACAGGAGCAGGCGCTGTACAAGCTCCCTTTTATGCTCATCCTTGTCTCCCGCCCTCACCGCGAGATACTGCACGACATTCGCGTTAAGCAGGTACTTCAGGGCCGTGTCCGCAACGGATTTTATTTCGCTGCCGAGCCTGCTGGAAGCCTCCGCATGCTCATGAAAGATCGTGAGGGCCTTAAATATCCCGTCATTATCCTTCTCCGCGGCAAGCAGATCGCAGCGCTCCTTTATACGCACGGTCAAGTCCTGGTATCTTATGGCGTCCGTCTCGTTGGCTATGCGCTGAAGCAACGCATTCAACGGGAGCTCCTCAACCGGCTCTTTTTCCTTTTTCTGCTCCGCTTCTTTGGGCTTTGGCTGCGGCTGCCCGCCGCCTGCCTCGGCCTGTGTTTGTTCCTGCCTTGCGAGCAGGTCTTTTTCAAGGTCTCTTCTCTCGGCAAGCTCTTTCTTAAGCTTTAAGATGTCCTCGTATTTGAGTTCATTCACGAGGACGCCGGATATCTCATGCCTTGCGATAAAGATCTCCGCCCCCCCGTTCGTCTTAAGCTCGTCAGGGTCGGCCCTGAATATCTGGAGAAATATCTTTATGTCGCTTAGGCGAAGCCCGGAGGTGAATGTCAACTCGTTTATGTGCCTGAAAAAGAGCTTTTTTGCAAGGCCGACCACCTCCGGGTTGCCCGGCGCAAGAACCTCTTTTGCGTCGCGGGTGAAAAAACCCTTTTGGTTGATGATGTATTTGACGTCACCGCCAGCGAGAGAGCCTTTTATAAGCGCATAGCATTTCGCAAGGGCTGAATCAAGATTCGGATGCCCCTGCGGATAAAAATTATGCATCTTGACAGCCTTGCTTAGTTCAATTAGTATGTTGCTGTAAGTTGTTGTAGAAGCAGGCATTTTTTATGTTCCGGATTTGACTCAGGGTTAAATCTTCTTCAAGCTGAAGGGTATCAAGGATTTTTTAGGGCTTCGTTGGTATCCGCAAAAATTAAGTTCTTGACCTTAAAAGCTTTGATGCCCTTTAGGCTTGTTTATCCTTCGTAAATATCTTAGCAAAACTGCCATGTTTGTCAATTCTTAAATAGACTGATTGATAACCGCGGTTTTTGCAGATTCTCTGCGACAAAAATGCCGAAGACAAAGACAATCTATGTGTGCCAGTCATGCGGTGGGTCGTCGTATAAATGGCTCGGCAGGTGTCCTGACTGTCAGGCATGGAACACCTTCGTTGAGGAAAAGGTAAGCGCCGCGAAGACAAAGGGTTTTATTGACAGCGCAACCGGCGCCGCCCCTGTCGCCATGACAGGCCTTGATGCCGCTACGGAAAAAAGGATATCAACCGCAATGCCGGAGTTTGACAGGGTGCTCGGCGGGGGCATGGTGCCGGGAAGCGCCGTGCTCATAGGGGGAGACCCCGGCATAGGAAAGTCAACCCTTCTTCTGCAGGCAATGGGGCGGTTCGCCCTTAGCGGGAGAAAGGCGCTTTACGTAACGGGTGAGGAGTCTTTAAGGCAGATAAGGCTCAGGGCCGAAAGGCTTGGGGTTATCTCCGAAGGCCTCCTTGTATACCCGGAGGTGTCGCTTGAGAGGGTGATTGAATCAATAAAAGAGGCGGCCCCGGATGCGGTGGTGATTGATTCGGTGCAGACGCTCTATTCAGAGGCGATAGAGTCCTTGCCCGGAAGCATAAGTCAGGTAAGGGAGGTTGCCTCCAGATTGATAATGAATGCAAAGCAGGGGGCCTGCCCGGTATTCCTTGTCGGCCATGTGACAAAGGACGGAATGCTCGCGGGCCCGAAGACCCTTGAGCACATGGTTGATACGGTGCTTTATTTTGAAGGCGAAAGGGACCATGCGTTCAGGATATTAAGGTCAACGAAGAACAGGTTCGGCCCGGTCTCGGAGATAGGGGTCTTTGAGATGCGGGAGGAGGGGCTTAAGGAGGTCTTAAACCCGTCCGAGCTGTTCCTTGCCCAGAGGCCGTCCAACGCATCGGGCTCCGCTGTTACGGCAAGCCTTGAGGGCACAAGGACGGTCCTTGTGGAGATACAGTCCCTCGTGTGTCCAACGCTTTTCGGCATGCCGAGAAGGACGGTTGCGGGGGTTGACTACAATAAGGTGGTGCTCCTTGCCGCTGTGCTTGAGAAAAAGGCCTCGCTTGCTCTCCAGAACCACGACATATTCATCAAGGTTGCGGGGGGGATGAGCATAAACGAGCCCGCTATTGACCTAAGCATCGTTGCATCCATTGCGTCTAATTTCCTGGATAAGCCCATTGAGCCGAAAACCGTCATATTCGGCGAGGTCGGGCTTGCAGGCGAGGTGAGGGCAATTGGCAAACCTGATCAGAGGATAAAAGAGGCGGCAAGGCTCGGCTTCACAAGGTGCATTATGCCAAAGGAGAATTTAAAGGGCATAAAGCCGCCAAACGACATGAAGCTTACTGGTGTGGCAACCGTCAAGGAGGCAATGGGCAAATTCTTTGAAGAATAGGTTTCCTTTGATTTTTTTGATATAATGGCAAAAAAAAAGGAGCATAAGGTCTGAAAAACGTGGCCCTTTCATGGAGTCATTGCAAAACCGCCGGGTCTTTTGGCCTCAGATCCGGAAAATTCGCGGGAATGTCTGTTGTCGTCTGCATTATCTTCTTGACCGCCATTACCATCGTTT
>JBBTGV010000023.1:10755-17836 GCA_038041305.1 Deltaproteobacteria bacterium
GCCGAAAACAAGAGGGCCCCGTATTTTACGGCTGCCGGGCAGCTCGGATACGCGAGGTTCGTGATGGAATACGGGGATTTCAAGACCGCGGAGAGGGAGTTCGCAAGGATTATTGAGTGGTTTCCGGAGAGCCCGCTTATCCCGGACGCCCAGTTCGGCATGGCAGAGGCAAGCCTTAAGGCGGGCAGATTTAAGAACGCCATGAACGGATTCAACTTATTTCTTGCTAATTTTCCGTCCTCAGCCCTCGCGCAGAGGGCTGAGGCGCTTTTAAATGAGGCGATGAAGCGGCATGACGAGGCGGAAAAGACATCCCATCAGATTGCCGAGGCGCCTGAAGAGCCTGCAAGGCGCAGGATAAGGGCGGCCCAGGTGATGTTTTTTAAGGGCCGCACCATTGAAGCGGTTGACAGGGAGATGGAGAATCTTAAGGATTCCGGCATTGATACCGTTATAGTAAGGGTATTCCACAACCCGGGAGACAGATTTTATCCGCTCTCAAGGCCAAAGGCGCGTTCCGGGGTGTATTTCAGGACAAACGAGAGCCCTGTCGTTGACGACATACTCGCCGGGATTGCCTCTTCTGCCCACAGAAACGGGCTAAAGGTCTTTGCGTGGATGACCACGAGATACGCGGACTACGGGGTTTCCGATAAAGACGGCTATAAATGCAGGGCGTATGACATAACCGAAAAACGCCTTACAGCCTGCAAGGGGCTGGATCTCTTCAATGAAGACGCGGTTAAGAGGCTTGAAAGGATGTTTTCCGACCTCTCGGAATACGAGATAGACGGGGTGCTTTTTCAGGACGATCTTATTTTAAGGCACAATGAAGGTTTTGGGGAGCACGCCGCGAGGCTGTTTAAGGAGGAAAAGGGCGTAAGGCTTGAGCCGAAAGGCCTTTATATGATCTCAGGCCCACGAAAAAAGGTTGAGTACACCGAGCTTTTCTGGCACTGGGCCAAATGGAAAAACAAGAGGCTGCTTGACGTGGCCGGCCGTCTTAAGGCCGCGGTGCGGGAAAAAAGGCCTGAGGCGAGGTTTGCCTTGAACCTCATGTACGAGAGCATTACAAACCCCGTCTATGCGCTTGCGTGGCTTTCTCAGGACATAAAGACGGCCAAAAAGGCCGGCTTTGACTATTATTCAATAATGGCATACCACAGGCAGATCGGCGCCGAATTGGATAAGGACAGGCAGGCGGTAAAAGGCATTATTGAAAAAATGGCAGGCGATGCTGAGGCGATCGTCGGGGACCCGGAGAGCGTTCTTTTTAAATTCCAGACGATAGACTGGGCAACGGGCGCGTCGCTCCCGGAGGCGGAGGTTACGGGGCTTATGTCCGGGATTGCCGGACTTAAGCGCTTTAGCGTGGCGGTAGTTCCGTACAGGCCGGATTTTCCGTTTAAGAGCATTACGGGGTCTGACGAGCTGGCCTATGCCGGGACGGGGTTAAAATGACGGGAGCTTTCTCAAAAGGGCATAAGGACGCGGTATGCGCCCTCTGCAGGTGCCATATAAAGGAGAACGCGCTTTTTACGAGCCTCACCGAAAGCCAGCTACATGCCTTTAAAAGCGTAGTCTCTATATACCCGTTTAAGAAGCGGGAGGTAATCTTCATGGAAGGCTCTGCCTGCAAGGGCCTGTATGTCGTCAGGACCGGCAGGGTTAAGATATTGAGGACGTCAAGCAACGGCAAGGAGCAGATTATAAAGATACTCAATCCCGGAGACCTCCTTGGTTTTGAGGTGTTCTACGACGGGGTCTCGTATGAGAACAGCGCAATGGCGATGGAGGACGCGGAGCTTTGCTATATTGACAGGGCAAATTTTTTCAGGATCATTGAAAAAGAGCCACAGATAGCGAAAAAGCTCATAATAGCGATGGGCAAGGAGCTTTCTCAGGCCTTTGACAAGATCGGGTATCTCGGCCTCCTGAACGCAAAGGAGAAGCTCGCGAACCTTCTCTACACGCTGGCAAGCGAGTACGGTGTGAAGTGCGACCGGGGGGTAAGGCTTAACCTTAAGCTCTCAAGGCTTGAGGTCGCCGAGCTTCTCGGCATAACGCAGGAGACATCCATAAGGCTCCTTAAGGGCTTTAAGGAAGACGGCTTAATAGAGATAAAGAGGAAGGAAATAATAATAAAATCCCTTGAAAGGCTTAAGGAGATCGGACAATGACGGCGCGGCATTCTGAATGAACCTCCCTGTTTCGCCGTTGCATATAAGGCCCGAAATGCCTAAAAAGCCTCAAGGCCAGCCCCCGGGGGTTGACCCCCCGGCGAGGGATTAAACCGGCATGACCATCTCGGTGCGGACAAAACTCACCCTGCTTTACGTCTTTGTGCTCGCCGCAAGCCTGATTGCCTTCAGCTTCATCTTCTCGTATTCGCTGTCAAGGACATTCACCAAGAGGATTGACGGCCAGATAACCTCCATTGCCGACATGATGGCGCACATGGTGATAAAGCCTTCGGGACAGCTTTTTCTGCCGAGGGATTTTGAGATAGTGCTTGAAAGGTTCTTCGGCATAAGGACCGGGGATAATTACATACAGGTGCTTGATCCGGACGGCGCGGTCGCGGCGCGGTCGTCAAACCTTGAGACGCTGAATCTTCCGCTGTCAAGGCAGGCGCACGAGGCGGCCCTTTCCGGCCAATCCACATATGAGATAATAAGGAACATAGGGAGATATCCGGTCAGGGTCGTGACAAAGCCCATCATGTTCAAGGACATCGGCCTTGTCGCGATAGTGCAGGTCGGTTTTTCGCTTGAGGGCATTGAGGAGATATTCCATTCGCTCTTTTACATATTCGGCATGGGCATAATAATCTCCGTCGTAATCGCGTCCGTATTCGGGTATCTTATCGCGGCAAGGGCGCTTAAGCCCGTTAAAGAGATAACCGCCATGGCGAAAAGCATAGGGGCCGAGAACCTGAACCAGAGGATAGCGGTGTCGGCCGCGCAGGACGAGATAGGCGAACTTGCCTCAACCATAAATGAGATGATAGGCAGGCTTGAGAAGTCGTTCCGCCAGATAAAGCAGTTTACGGCTGATGCGTCTCATGAGCTTAAAACGCCTTTAACCGTGCTTAAGGGCGAGATGGAGGTGGCGCTCAGGGCAAGGGACGACAAGGCGCGTTTCAGGCAGACCATTGAAAGCAGCCTTGAGGAGATTGACAGGATGAGCTACATTGTAAGAAACCTCCTTGACCTTGCGAGGATGGACGCTGAAAAGGGGGCGATTCCAAAGGAGCTTGTGAATATTGACGAGGTGCTTAAGGAAAGGTGCGAGCAATTAATGAGGCAGGCCCTTGACAAGGGCATAAGCCTCTCTATCATTAAGAGCATGCCCGCGGTCGTGTGCGGGGATTATGTCAGGATAGGGCAGCTCATATCAAACCTCATAGACAACGCAATCAAGTATTCGGAGGCCGGAGGCCGCGTGGAGGTCTCAATTGAGGCGGCCGGGGAGAGCGCCGTAATCAAGGTAAGCGACGCCGGCATCGGCATTTCAGAGGAGGACATAGCGCATGTCTTTGACAGGTTTTACAGGGCCGACAAGGCGCGGTCATCGGACGACAACGGCGTTGGGGGGGCGGGCCTCGGCCTGAGCATCTGCAGGGAGATAGTTGAGTCGTATAACGGGACGATTGACGTTAAAAGCACGCGCGGGTCGGGCGCGATATTTACCGTGAGGTTGCCTTTGGCCTCCTGACGGATTTGCGCGATGCCGGCGAAGGGTTTTTCAGACTAAGCTAAAATGAAAACAGGAAAGGGAGGCGTATCTATGAACATCGGGGTTCTTACCGGCGGAGGCGACTGTCCGGGCTTAAATGCCGTCATAAGGGCGGTCGTAAAAAGGGGCATGCAGTTCGGGTATGAGTTTACCGGCATAAAGGACGGCTGGAAGGGGCTTGTTGAGCTTAACACCGTAAAACTAACGAAGGAAAGCGTGTCAGGGCTTTTGCCGCTCGGAGGCACCATACTCGGCACGTCACGGACAAATCCGCTTAAAAAAGCGGAGAGTACCGAGGCGGTGATTAAAAACATAAAATCCGCCGGTCTTGACGCGCTCGTGTGTATAGGAGGGGACGACACCCTCGGCGTGGCCGCGAGGCTTTTTAAGGCCAACATAAAGACAATCGGCATTCCAAAGACGATTGACAACGACCTCTCCGGCACGGACTTCACGTTTGGGTTTGATACGGCGGTGTCAATCGTGACATGGGCCGTTGCCAGGCTTCATTCAACTACAGAGGCGCACCACAGGGTCATGGTGGTTGAGGTCATGGGAAGGCACGCGGGATGGATCGCGGTCTACGGGGGCATCGCGGGCGGCGCGGACGTGATCCTCATACCAGAGAAGCCGTTTGACGTGGACGAGGTGTGCAGATGCATAAACAAGAGGAAAGATGCCGGCAAGAACTTCAGCCTCGTCGTTGCGGCGGAGGGCGCGTTCCCGAAAGAGGCGAGCGGGATGATAACAAAGGACAAGACCCTTGACGCGTTCGGCCACGCGAAGCTCGGGGGCGTCGGGGAATTCCTTGCAAAGGTAATAGAAGAAAGGACCGGGCTTGAGTCGCGCTATGTCGTGCTCGGGCACCTGCAGAGGGGCGGAACGCCGACCGCATACGACAGGGTCCTTGCCACGCGCTTCGGGGTCAGGGCCATTGAGCTTGTAAATGAGGGAAAGTTCGGCAGGATGGTCGCCCTGCAGGGCAACCGCATAGTGGATATCCCACTTGAGGACGCGACGAGCAAGACAAAGACGGTTGACATGGAGCTTTATAAGACGGCGGAGATATTCTTCGGATAAAATCTCTTGGCCTCAAGGCAATGACCGCGATGGAGGCAATCTCGCCTGCTGAACAGAGGTTTGAAGCTATAAGGAGGGTCTCCGGGCTTGCGGCGGGCCCCCTTGTATTCGTGTTTTTCTATTTTATCCCGACAGGGTTGCCTGAGGCCGCGCACAGGCTTTTGAGCGTTTTTGCCCTTGTAATGGTCTTTTGGCTTACCGAGGCCATACCGCTGCCGGCTACGGCGCTGCTCGGCGCGGCGTTAAACGCGGCGCTTGGCGTGGCAAGCGCCGAGGTGGTATTCGCGCCTTTCGCAAACCCCATCGTGTTCCTCTTCATCGGCAGCTTTATCCTCGCGGAGTCAATAACCGCGAACGGCCTTGACAGGAGATTCGCGTTTAGCGTCTTTTCAATAAGGTTTTTTCAGCGAAGCCCTCTCGGCGTGCTTGCGGCGATGGGCGCGGTTTCAGCGATAATATCCATGTGGGTGAGCAATACCGCGACGGCGGCGATGATGCTGCCAGTGGGGCTTGGCCTTTTGGGGACGCTTAAGGAGGCGGGCGTCATATCAGACGGCCGGGAGCTTAAGACATACTCATCCGCGATGATGCTGATGCTCGCGTACGGCGCGTCAGTCGGGGGCATAGCAACCCCCATAGGCACTCCCCCGAACCTGATAGGCATCGGCATGATTGAGGAATTCGCCGGCGTAAGGATCACTTTTTTTGAATGGATGGTGTTTGCGCTTCCCATAACGGCGGTGATGTTCGGGTCCCTCGTCTTTATACTCGGCAGGGGCTGCCGGTCAGCCAAAAAAGACATCTCAGGCATAAATGACTATGTGCGTAAGTCAAGGCAAGAACTCGGCGGGTGGGGCATGGGCGAGATATATACCGCTATCGCGTTTTTGCTCGCAATCGCCCTATGGGTCGCGCCGAGCGCCGTTGCCGGGTTTTTTGGAAAGGGCTCTGCCGCCTCAAGGCTTCTAAGCGGTAGGCTTGACGAGGGCGTTGTGGCGGTATCGGCCGCTGTTCTTTTATTTTTCCTTCCGACATCCGTAAAGGGCCTTAAATTCGCGATATCATGGGAAAGGGCGCTAAAGATTGACTGGGGCACGATAATATTGTTCGGCGGGGGCCTAAGCCTCGGCAAGCTCATGTTCTCAACAGGGCTTGCAAAGGAGTTCGGCGGGGCCATAACAGGCGTCTCAGGCGCGACGAGCCTGTGGGGCGTAACGGCCGTAGGCACGGTATTCGCCATTATAATAAGCGAGACGACCTCAAACACCACTTCCGCGAGCATGGTCATACCCATCATGGTCGCGATTGCAAAGGGGGCCGGCATCCCTCCAATACCCGTTGCGCTCGGCGCGTGCCTCGGCGCATCGTTCGGTTTTATGCTCCCGGTGTCAACCCCGCCGAATGCGATCGTCTACGGAAGCGGCCTTGTGCCCATACTTACAATGGCGAAAAAAGGCATTGTCTTTGATGTTGTCGGTTTTTTCATAATAATGGCGGGGCTTATGGTCATGTCCCCGATTATGGGATGGGTATGAGGATAAAGGCTATATCCCTGACCGCGATTTTTTTAGTCCTCTTGTCCGTCCTGGCGCAGTCGTGCAGGAGGGGTTCCGCGGAAGACGAGATACGGGCGGTCATTCGCGGGGCAAGAGACGCCGCGATAGAGAAGGACGTGAAAGGGGTGATGAGATATGTCTCGGACGACTACATGGACGATGAAGGCAACAATCGCGACGCGATAAAGGGGATTGTTTTTTACCAATTCATGCGCTCGCAGAAGCTCTCTGTTTTCATCAGCTCCATTGACGTTCAGGTAAAGGGCACGGACGCGATTGCGGATGTCAAGACCGTGCTCGTCGCCGGCAAAACCATAAACGAGATAAAGGACATTGTCCCGGACGACGCGGCGGGCTATCTGTTTACCATTGTTTTTAAGAAGGAGGCGGGCTCGTGGAAGGCAAAAAACGGCAGATGGAGGGATATCGGCGTTTCAGGCCTCCTGTGAGATATCTTGGCGTGTTTGCCCGATGCACGGCGTAGAGGCGGGGCATAGGTTTTTCGTTGACGCGATGCTCGGCAGCCTTGCGCGGTGGCTTAGGACCATCGGATACGACGTCAGGTATGAAAAAGACATAGGGGATTCCGAGCTTGTTAGAAAGGCGCTTTTAGAGGGCAGGGTCGTTGTCACTAAAGACAAGCTCCTTGCGCTGCGCAGGGCGTTAAAGGGCAGAAAACCGAGGCTGGGCGGGCAATCGATGACGAC
>JBBTGV010000024.1:0-23350 GCA_038041305.1 Deltaproteobacteria bacterium
GAATCACATCGCAAGGGCCTCTGCCCGCGCCTCTGTCCTGTTGGCGACTACGACTGAGCCCGCGTTTTTTTTAAGAAGCGAAAAAATTATTGACCTTGCCGCCCCGCCCGCGCCGAGGATTATTATGTTTTTCCCCCTGGGGTTGAAGCCGGTTTCCTTTTTAATGCCGATTAAAAAACCCTCGCCGTCGGTATTGCAGCCGTAGAGCCGCTTGTCCCTGTTGATGACCGTATTTACGGAGCCGGAGGCCCTTGCGTCAAGGGAGACCTCGTCAAGGAATTCCATGGCGGCCACCTTGTGGGGTATCGTGATGTTGACGCCCTTTATGTCAAGGGCCCTTATCGCCTTGATCGCGTTTTTAAGCGCCCCCGGCTCTTTGGCGGACACGTGAAACGGCACATAGACATGGTCAAGCCCCAATGCCTTAAACGCCGCGTTGTGCATCGCCGGGGAAAGGCTCTGGCTTACGGGGTCGCCGAATATGCCGAAAACCCTTGTGGAGCCGTTTATTCCAATCACGGGTTTCATCTCTTAAATATCGCCTTTGCCGTCAACACGTCTTTTCTTATCCGGGACTTAAGCGCCGCGATATCGGCGAATTTCCTTTCGTCCCTGATCCTCTTTACGAAAAAGACCTCCATGTCCCGGCCGTATATCTTTCCGTTGAACCCGAGGATGTGCGCCTCAACCGTGCGCGCCTTTGCGCCGAAGGTCGGGGCCACACCTATGTTTACGAGCGCGTCGTAGAGGATGCCCCGTATCAGGGCATGCGCCGCATAAACGCCGTCTTTCGGGATGATCTCGCTTTTGACCTTGAGGTTGGCCGTCGGATAGCCGATGCCCATGCCGATGGACGACCCCTTTACGACGACCCCCTTTATTGAATAGTTTCTGCCGAGCAGCGTGGCCGCCGCATGGACCTTGCCGCCAAGGACAAGTGAGCGTATCCGCGAGCTGCTTACGATGGCGCCTGATTTTTTATAAGCCTTTTCAACAACGACCTTGAATCCGAACCGCCTGCCAAGGCCCTTCAGATAGGCGGGCGTCCCGGTCCGCCCCTTGCCGAAGCAGAAGTCGTGCCCAACCCAGACCTCCCTGACATGGAGTTTCCCGACAAGTTCACGCTCAACAAATTCATCCGGGCGCCTTGCGGCAAAGGCCTTCGTAAACCTTGTTGATATGACGGCGTCAATGCCGATCTTTTTAAGAAATTCCCTTTTATCCTTGCTGTCCATCAGGAGCATCGGGCTTCTCTCAGGCGCGATGACCTTAAGCGGATGCGGCTCAAACGTGTATACCACCGAGGGGCGCCCGAGCGACCTTGCCCTTGATGCGACCCTTGAAAGGATCTTTAAATGTCCCAGATGCACGCCGTCAAAATTGCCGAGGGTGAGTATTGAATTTTTCGGGGCCTTAACGGCCCTTTTTCCCATTGCCGCGCCCATGCTAAAATTTTCCGGACCTTAATATCTGGAACGCGAGCCAGAAGCCGAGCAGCGATGCCACGATAAAGCCCAAGAGCCCGAATGCCGGAAATCCGAATATGAGCGGGGCCGCGTCAGAGGCTATGACAAGGGAAGACCCCACGATAAGGGCCGCGAGTATCACGCCGAAGGTAAGCCTGTTTGAGGACCTGTCAACCTCCCCTATGAAGTCCTCAAGCCCCCTGTGCATGAACTCTATCCTTACCTTGTCGTCAATGAATTTCCTCATTATCTGGTCTATGTTCGCGGGATAGCTGTACATCATGTCCTTGTAATCCGACAGCGAGGCCAGCGCGTCCTTCGCGAACCTCGTGGGGCTCATCCGTTCCTTGTAGAGTTTCTTTGCGTACGGTTCGCTTTCTTTGAGTATGCTCACCTCAGGGTAAAGTATCTTTGCGAGGCCCTCAAGCTCAAGAAGGCATTTGTCAAAGAGGAGGAGGTCCTTCGGGAGCCTTATGTTGTAGCGCGAGGCGAGCCTTATGTAGTCCAGCATAAGCTCCCCCATCTTTACGTGCTTAAACGGCCTGCCGAAGTAGTGCTGCATCGTGTCGTAGTACTCGCGCTCAAACGCGGCCCTGTCAACCCCCTCTGGCAGTATCCCCATCTTGAGATACACCCGCGTGAGTTTTTCAAAGTCCTCGGACACGAAGCTTATGAGTATGTCGGCGAGATACTGCTTCATCTCGGCGTCAATACGGCCCACGATGCCGAAGTCAACAAGCGCTATATGGTCCTTCCCGATCACGAATATGTTGCCGGAGTGAAGGTCCCCGTGGAACGTGGAGAACTCAAAGACCTGCCTGAAAAACACCTCCGCGACAAGCCTTGCGATGCCCTCCGTGTCTATGCCCTCCTGCCTGAGCCTGCCCACATCGCTTATCTTTATGCCGTCCATCCTCTGCATGGTAAGCACACTTTTTCCGGTAAGATCCCAGTAGACCATCGGCACGGTCACCCTCGCGTCGTCGGCGAAGTTGAACCTGAATTTTTCCGTGAAGCTCGCCTCAAGCGTCAGGTCAAGCTCCCTTTTTATGACCCTTGAAAACTCGTCCACGACGGCGGTCGGGTCGTAGATCCTCGTCTCATGGATGTATTTGTATGCGAGCCTTGCGAGGTAGTTGAGGATCGCCGTGTCCGTGTCAATGGTGCGTTCTATGCCCGGCCTCTTGATCTTTATTACGACGTCTTCTCCAGCGAGGGTGGTGGCCCGGTGCACCTGCGCTATGGAGGCCGCCGCGATCGGGGTCTGGTCTATGCTTGTGAAGAGCTCGCTGACCGGCCTCTTGAATTCCAGCTCTATGGCCCGCACGACGTCCTTGAACGGAAACGCGGGGACGGAGTCCTGAAGCTTTAGAAGTTCTGTTATGTATTCCTGCGGCAGTATGTCCGCCCTTGTTGAGAGTATCTGGCCGAATTTTATGAATGTGGGGCCGAGCTCCTCTATGGCGAGCCTTAATCTTACCGGGCTTGTAAGCTCCTCTTTGCCCTGCTTGGCCTTTATCCCGAGCACGCGCTGGGACATGGTGAGCATGCCCGTAAGCTTTAAGGATTCAATAAGGGGCTTGAACCCGTGCTTAAGCATTATTGACAATATGTCGCGGAGCCTCTTTATGTTCTTGTATGCGAGATGGAATCTTAGAGACATGTCTTCGTGTCCTTAAAAGGGCGGGTCTATTTTTTGAAAAATCTCTTTTTCCGCGGCCGTCCCGAAAGACCGTTTGCGAGGGCGAACTCTATCCTTCTCCGTTCAACGTCAACGGAGGTTACCGTAACGCTTAAATTATCGCCGAGCCTGAAGGTTCTTTTTGAGTTTTCCCCGATGAGCGAGTGCGTCTTCTCGTCAAACATGTAGAAATCGTCAAGCAGCGTTGAGGTGTGCACAAGGCCCTCCACGAAATACTCCTTCAGCTCCACGAAGACCCCGAAGCTCGCCACCCCGGAGATGATCCCGTCAAAACGCTCCCCGACCTTGTCCTTCATGAACTGGGCCTTTTTAAGGTCAATGACCTCTCTCTCGGCGTCAATCGCCTTCCTCTCCGTCGTTGAGGTATGGCCCGTGATCAGGGGCAGCGTCTCCTGCATCCGCTGGCGCTCGTGCATCGTGTATCTGTTCTGGATTAGGAGTCGTAAGAGCCTGTGCACCACAAGGTCGGGATACCGCCTTATGGGGGATGTGAAGTGGGTGTAGTCCCTGAACGCGAGGCCGAAGTGCCCGATATTTTCCGCCGAATAATACGCCTGCTGCATGGATCTTAAAAGCACGTGGTTTACGAGCCGCTCAGACGGCATTCCCTCAACATCCTTTAGCACCCGCTGAAAGGCCATGTGCCCGAGCGACGTCTTGAAGTTTACGCCTATGGTCTTGGTGAATTCAATGAAATCCTCTATTGAGTCCTTTGAGGGTTCAGGATGAACCCTGTAGATAAATGGAAGCCCGTGCCTTACGAATTCCTCTGCTACGGCCCTGTTCGCGGAGAGCATGAACTCCTCAATTATCCTGTGCGCGATGTTTCTCTCTGAGCGCACTATGTCTTCAATGTTTCCCTCCATGTCTATGATAATCTGGGGCTCAGGCAGGTCAAAGTCAATGGAGCCGGCCTCAATGCGCGCCTTGCTTAGCTTAAGCGCAAGCTCCTCCATGAGCTTAAGATCAGGCAGGACAGAGGAGTACCTGGACCTGAGCTCAGGGTTCTCATCGTTCTCATCCTTGAGGAGCTTTTTTACGGTCGTGTAGGTGAGCCTGAATTTGCTCCTTATAACGCTCTCGTAGAGCCTTTTTTTTATGACCGCGCCGTTTTCGTCGATCTGAAGCTCCGCGGTCAAGGTCAGCCTGTCGCTGTCGGGCAAAAGGCTGCATATGCCGTTTGAAAGCGCCTCCGGCAGCATGGGTATGCACCTCTGCGGGAAATAAACGCTGGTGCCCCTTGAATAAGCCTCCCTGTCAATCGCGCCCCCCTCCGGGACATAGTGGCTCACATCCGCTATGGAGACGAAGAGGTTATAGCCGTGCGTTGTTTTTTCAATGGAAACAGCGTCGTCAAAATCCTTCGCGGACTCTCCGTCTATGGTGCAGGTGAGCCGAGGCCTTAAATCCACCCGGCCCTTGATGTCATCGGGCACTATCGCGTGTGAAATCCTTTCCGCCTCGCCTGCCGCGTCTGCCGGGAACCTGCTCACCAGCCCGTATTTCCTCAGGATCACCTCGGCCTCAACGTCCGGGTCGTCCGGGTCTCCTATTATGTCTATAATCTTTCCGGTCGCGCCGAAGTGCTTGTCGGGCCATCTCGTGATCTCGGCCTCAACCATAACCCCGGTGGCCGCGCCCTTGCTTAAGTTCAAGGGTATTATTATGCGTTCAAGTATCTTTCCGTTGGCGGGTATGACGACGTTCAGGTCGCCGGCCTTTTCAAACCTGCCTACTATCTTTTTCTGCGCCCTTTTTATTACCCTTATGATGCCGCCTTCTTTTCTGCCCGAGGGCCGGCCCTTTTGCATGCGGCCTTTTCCCTCAACCCTCGCGACAACCGTGTCGCCGTGCATCGCGCCCGCAAGCCTTCTCGGGCCTATGAATATGTCGTCTGAGCCGTCGGAAGGAATTAAAAACGCAAAGCCGTCGGGATGGCAGGTGAGCTCCCCTGTTACAAGGTTCATCTTTGAGGCGATCCCGTACCTTCCGCCCCGGATTTTTACGAGAGAGCCGTCCGAGACAAGGGACCTTACGATGGATTTAAACGCCTCTCTCTCGTCTCTGCCTATTTTAAGCGTCCTGCTCAGTTCCCTGAAGGACGCAGGCCTTCCCGCGACATTGCCGAGGAATTTCAGTATCTGTTCCCGTTTGCCGTCGTTCGGGTGATTATGTTCTTTTTTTGTCTGGTCTTTCATAGAATCAAGGGGGCTAAAAGCGAAAATTGAAGAAGATGCGTTTAGTCAGGAACGGGCGGGCTGAACAAGGGGCCTTATTTCGGCACCTTTTCCCAGTCCTTAAGGAACCTTTGAATGCCTGCGTCGGTAAGCGGATGCCGTGAGAGCTGTTCAATGACCGAAAACGGTATTGTCGCCACGTGCGCCCCAAGCAACGCTGATTCAAGCACATGCTGCGGATGCCTGACGCTTGCGACGATGACCTCGGTCTTAAAGCAAAAGTTTCTGTATATTTCAAGTATCTGCCCTACAATGGTCATGCCCGTGTTGGAGGCGTCGTCAAGGCGCCCGACAAACGGGCTTACATACGTCGCGCCCGCCTTTGCCGCAAGCAGCGCCTGCGTTGCGGAGAACACGAGCGTTACGTTTGTCCTGATCCCCTCCGCAGAGACCGTCCTTGCGGCCTTAAGGCCCTCTGTCGTCATGGGTATCTTTACTACGATGTTCTTATGTATTTTTGAAAGCCCCCGCGCCTCTTTTATAAGGCCCTCCGCGTCCATGCTTATTGCCTCGGCGCTTATGGGGCCGTCAACTATTGAGCATATCTCCTCTATTAGCTCCTTGAAAACACGGCCTTCCCTTGCCACAAGGCTCGGGTTCGTCGTAACCCCGTCAACGAGGCCCATGCCAGAGGCCTTTCTTATCTCCCCTACATTCGCGGTGTCTATAAAGAACTTCATGGAAACGGGACTCTCCTGAAAGATTTTATGGTCGCAAAAATCATATTCATGCGGCAACAGACAACCTTATGCCGTTAAAACCCCCTTGACTTAAATGTCTTACTGTGCAAATATTTTTTGTAGGCGCAAGGCAGAAAAGGCAAACCATAATTTTAAAATATATCCTGAAATATCCATTATTGCAAGATTAAAGTTCCCGGCAGCGCTCTGCGGGAAAAGGCCGAAGTGGCGGAATTGGCAGACGCGCCAGATTCAGGTTCTGGTGGGTGAAAGCCTGTGGGGGTTCGAGTCCCCCCTTCGGCACCACTTACTTTCTTTTTGGGAAAAAAGAAAGTAAGCAAAGAAAAACCAGTATTAAAGACGGGACTCGAACGGTTTGCAAGCGCCGAACGATTAGTGAGGATGAGGCGTTCCGGGAGGGACGCCGGCGGCAAAAGCGCGCGGGTCAGAGCAAGGAGCGGGAGCGACGAAGCAGAGACCTTCAAGTCCCCCCTTCGGCACCAGTTGCTTTCTTTTTGGGAAAAAAGAAAGTAAGCAGGAAAAAAGCAGTATAAACATCCGGCTTAAAAGACCTCTAAGCGCAGGTTGACTTGCCTTAGCATCCTTTCCAATGAATACACCCGGGGAAAAAGTCCTTGTAATAATGCCGGCATACAACGAAGAGGCAAGCATCGGGGCCGTGATAGACGATGTCAGGCGCAATGCCCCTCAGGCCGGGATAATAGTCGTAAACGACGGCTCAATTGACGAAACAGAGTCCATTGCCTCCTCAAAAGGGGTTAAGGTGCTTACCCACCCCTACAACATGGGCATCGGGGCCGCCATGCAGACAGGCTACATTTACGCGCTTCTTAACGGCTATGACGTGGCCGTGCAGGTTGACTCCGACGGACAACACCCGGCAGACCAGATTGAAATCCTTGTGCGAACGCTTCTGGAAAACAGGGCGGACATTGTCATTGGCTCGCGGTTTTTGGGCGGGCCAGGCTACAGGCCGACATTCGCAAGGGGCATAGGCATTACGATATTTTCAAGGGTCGTTTCAGCCGTCTTAAGGACGCGCCTTACGGACACGACATCAGGTTTCAGGGCCTCGGGCAAAAGGACGATAGGGTTCTTAAGCGCAACATATCCAGAGGATTATCCTGAGGTGGAATCCCTTGTGTTGCTTCATAAAAAGGGATTTAGTATAATGGAGGCGCCCGTAAGGATGCAAAGGCGCTCCGGAGGCCATTCCTCCATATCAACCGCGGATTCTGTCTATTACATGATAAAGGTGCTCCTTGCGATATTCGTTGATCTGCTTAAAAAGGTATAGATGTATCCATTCCAGACAATCGCCATAATCGGGTCGCTTCTGCTTTTTGTGGCAATAATAGACCTTGTGAGGAGGGGGCTTCTCAAGGAGAAGTACTCGGTGTTATGGCTCATGTCCGCGCTGGTCCTGCTTGTGCTTTCAATAAAAAAGCAGATACTGGACACGGTCGCGGCGTATCTCGGCATAGCGTATCCGCCGTCGCTTCTTTTCCTTGTCGCCTTTCTTTTTGTATTCCTTATAGTGCTGCACTTCTCCGTCGTCATATCAGTGCTCCATGAGAAGAACAAGATCCTCGCGCAGGAACTCGCGCTCCTTAAAGACATGATGAAAGACATTCCAAGGGATGCATTCAGAAGAGAAAAAGACAGGCAAGGCTGACAGGACGAAACCGGGTTTTTTAGGCCCGTTGTTCAGCGTCCTCGCGGCCTTTGTGATTTTAATCTCGGTCATCGCGTCGTACCGTAATATCCTCAATTCAGGCCTTCAGTTTGACGACACCGTTGAGATAGAGGGAAATGACCTCATAAAAGACCTTAAAAACATCCCTCAGTTGCTTAAAGGCAGGAGGGGTGTTGCAATGGCGAGCTTTGCGCTTAATTACGCCGCCTTTGGCCATGACGCGGCCTCATACCACGCCGTAAACATCATCATACACATCATAAACGCTATCCTTGCGTATCTTGTAGCGCTCTCCACGCTCAGGCTTTCCGGCATTGAGGAGGAAGACGCCAAGAAGGTCTCCGCGCTTTCAGCCGTAATCTTTGCCCTGCATCCCGTTCAGACCGAATCCGTTACCTACATAATCCAAAGGATGGAGGGGCTTTCCGCGCTTTTTTACCTTTCAGGGGTATTCCTTTTCATAAAAGGCGCCTCAAGGCAGACCACCCTTCAGGGGATGCCCTTTTACGCCGGTCTTCTTCTCTGCTACTGGCTCGGCTTTTATTCAAAAGAGGTTGCGATAACAATGCCCGCGGTGATTATCCTCTATGATTTTTTCTTCTTTTCGCGGTTTTCCGTAAAGGGCGTGCTGAAAAGACGGCTTGTTCACGCGGTCATGATTCTCATGCTCGCATTCTTTTTAAAAGGCGCCTTCTCAATAGTCGGCGTCCCTGTTGTTGAAACCGCCATGGAAACCGCGAGGGATGTCAGCGAGCCGTCCGCAGGATTCGGCATGAAAAGCATCGGCCCTGTTCAATACGCCCTGACCGAGCTGAATGTCGTTGTTTATTATATTACGCTCTTGTTTTTTCCGGCGAATCAGAATATTGACTATGATTTTCCGGTCTCAAAAGGCCTGTTTGCATTGCCTGAGCTTAACAGCGGGGCAGTCCTTAACATCCCCATACCCCCGCCTTTTGCGTCTCTCTTGCTCGTATCGCTCTTTATTGCCTTTGCCTTTTACCTTTCAGGCCGCGCAAAAGGGGTTTTATGTCGCCAGCCAGTTGGACTAACGGGGGGCAGTACGGTTTTTAAGGGCAACCCTGCCCATGGCGCGAATCCGGCCCTTGCCGCGTCTTTTTTCATGTTCTGGTTTTTTATCGTGCTTTCGCCCACGTCAAGCATAGTCCCCATAGCGGATGTAATGGCGGAGCACAGGCTGTATCTGCCGTCGCTTGGGGTTTTTGTTGTTGCCTGTCTGGGGCTTAATCGCCTGACAAAAAAGGTTTTTAAGGATGACGGCAAGGCCGGGGCAGCCGTGTTTTATATTGTGATTATTGCGGCGATAGTCGGCCTTTCCACGCTCACATACAGGAGGAATCTGGTCTGGAAGGACAATATAAGCCTGTGGGGCGATGTGCTTAAGAAAACACGGTCAAAGGCAAGGGCGTATAACAATCTTGCAAAGGCGTATATGGACGCGAAAAAATACGACCTCGCGATTCCGCTTCTTAAATCCGCGTTGTCCATTGACAGGAATTTTGAGGAGATACATTTTAACTTAGGCGTAAGCTATTACAACACAGGGCAGTTTGACCTTGCAAAAAAGGAATTTAAGGCCACGGTCGGCATTGGAGAGATATTGCTTAAGAGGTCAAAGGTAAAAAGGCCGCGGATGCTCCTGCCGGCAAGGGTCTACCTCGCAAACACGTATTTCATAACCGGGGAGCATGAGGATGCCGTTAAGGAATATACCAGACTCCTTAATTCAGGCGGCGTTGACCCGACAAGCACGGCCGGGCTTCGCTATAACCTGAGCTTAAGCTACAGGGAATTAGGAAGATTAGAGGAGGCAAAAAAAGAGTTAACGGAGATTTTAAGCCAAAACCCCGGTGACATTGAGGCAATGCGGATACTCATGGGGATAGAAGGGTTGAAGACGAAATCAAAAAAACATTGACTCGGTGGCAACAAGTGTATTATGCTTTAAGCATAGTCGCGATGGCTATACTCAACTGGTCATGTTGGCCGTGTCATTGATAGAACTACAAACCCACAAAAAAGTCCTTATAGCAGAGGATAACGCAAAGACGAGGCTCTTTCTTAAGAATCAGCTTGAGCTCCTCGGCTTTGAGGTTATTGCGGCTGTCGGCAACGGCAAGGCGGCGGTTGAGATGGCCTCGGAGCTGAACCCCGGACTTGTGATACTTGACATAAAGATGCCGGAGATGGACGGGATTGAGGCCGCAAGGATAATCAACTCAAAGGCCCCGATACCCATCATCCTCATAACAGGGCTCTCCTCGGACGAGACCGCCTCTCAGGCGATAGAGGCCGGCGTTTTCGCATACCTTGTAAAGCCTGTGACAAAAAAGCAGCTTGAGCCGGCCATAAAGCTGGCGCTTAAGCGCTATGACGAGTTTACCTGCCTTAAGAGAGAGGTAAGCGACTTAAGGGACGCCATTGAGACCAGAAAGCTCGTTGAGAGGGCGAAGGGCATCCTGATGAAGAGGTGCAACCTCTCTGAAGACGACGCGTTCAAGCTCCTGCAGAGCCATTCGCAGAGGGAAAACAGGAAGATGAGAGAGGTCGCCGAGACCATTGTCTCCGCGAGCAAGCTGATATAAGAACAGGGGGCAGGAAAGACTTAAAAAAACAAAAAAGCGCCTGGGGGAGTCCGACAGGACTGAGAGTTCTCGTTAAAGAGAAGACCCTTTGAACCTGAACTGGGTAATGCCAGCGTAGGAAAGCGGCCTCATTGGGAAGCCAAAAGATTTTTTCAAGCCGCCGGGATTACAGGCGGCTTTTTCTATTTTTGCGGGGCGGTTTTCAACATCAAGACGGAGAAAACAACATGGAAATTGACAAAGACCTGATAGCATCAGTTCTGCTTGAAGCGGAGAAGGACGCTGACAAAAGGGCCGCGGCTATACTAAAAGGCCCAAGCCTCAACGGGCTTGATATTTACGAGGCCGCCACACTCCTGTCAATCAAAGACCCTTTAATCATAGAACTGATGCTTAAAAAGGCCGATGAGGTTAAGCAGAGGGTTTTTGGTTCAAGGGTCGTGCTGTTCGCCCCGCTTTATCTCTCAAACTATTGCTCAAACGGGTGTCTGTACTGCGGATTCCGCAGAGGCAACAGGGCGTCTGAAAGAAGGGCGCTCAGCATTGAAGAGGTCGTGGAAGAGGCCGGCCGTCTTTGCAACATGGGTTTTAAAAGGGTGCTCCTCGTAACGGGCGAGGACAAACAATGGGGCCTTTCCCATATAATCTCGTGCGTTAAGGCGATATACGGGCAGACGGGCATGAGGATTGTGCATGTGAACGCGCCTCCGATGGATTTAGAGTCCTTTAGGGCGCTTAAGGGCTCCGGGGTCGGCGTGTATCAGTGCTTTCAGGAGACATATCACAGGCCGACCTACGAGGTTATGCACCCGACGGGCGCTAAAAAGGATTTCTCAATGAGGCTCAATGCAATGGATGTCGCGATGGAGGCGGGGTTTGAGGATGTCGGAATAGGGCCGCTCTTCGGGCTTTATGACTTCAGGTTTGAATGCGTCTCAACCATCGCGCACTCAATACACCTTTTTAAGAAATTCGGGGCGCACGCCCATACCCTATCCATACCGCGTCTAAGGCCGGTGCCGGAAACCCCGTTAAAGGAGATTCCCTATCCCTTGACGGACATGGATTTAAAGATCGCGGTATCGGTATTTAGGCTCTCCGTGCCTTCGGCGGGGGTCGTGGCGTCAACAAGGGAATCCGCCCAATTGAGGCACGAGCTCCTGCACGCGGGCGCCACACAGATAAGCGCCGCGTCCCGCACGGACCCCGGCGGGTACAGCGCCGTTTCCGGAAAATCGCTTGAGCAGTTTTCAACCTCGGACACGAGGCCCCTTGACGAGGTTATGGAGTCAATCGCGAAAGAGGGCTATCTGCCGAGCCTCTGCACGACATGCTACAGGGTGGGGAGAACCGGGGCTCAATTCATGGAAAGGGCGCTCTCCGGCGGCATGGAGAGCCTGTGCGAGGCTAACGCCATACTTACGCTGAAGGAGTATATGGAGGACAACAGGGCAAACGGGGCAAGGGCAACGCTTGAAGGCGCCTTGAAAAACGCGATTGACGGCATAAAGGACGAGCCGCTTAAAAAGGCGGTGCTTGAGAAGATAATGGAAATTGAGCAAGGCTCAAGGGACAGGCATTTTTGACGCCATTGAAGATAAGGATTCGCATAAACGGAGAGGGGATGCGCGTGGAAAACGGTGCAACCGTTGCCGCGCTTCTCGCCCTTCTTGACATAAACGCCGTCGGCATCGCGATTGAGCTGAACAGGGAGATAGTGCCCAAAAGCCAATACTTAAAGACGGCGCTTAAGGACAACGACATCCTTGAGGTCGTAAGGATGGCGGGCGGGGGATGACGCGTTTTTAATCGGGCGCCCGGCAAAAAAAACAAACAGGGAGATTTTCCGATGGAAGACAGGCTGAAAATAGGCAAATACGAGTTTTCCTCAAGGCTCATGGTCGGGACAGGCAAGTACCCGACAAACGAGATAATGAAGGCCTCGCTTGAGGCGTCTGGCGCTGAGGTCGTCACTGTCGCGATAAGGAGGGTTGAGCTTAAAAAGGGGGGCATGCTGGACTATGTTGACGCAAAGAAATATACGATACTCCCCAATACCGCCGGCTGCTATACCGCCGATGACGCGATAAGGACGGCGCGTCTTGCAAGGGAGGCGCTTTCAACGGAGCTTATAAAGCTTGAGGTGATAGGGGATGAGAAGACCCTTTTCCCGGACACGCAGGGGCTTTTGGAGGCCGCAGGGGTCCTCGTAAAAGAGGGTTTTACGGTGCTCCCTTACACGAACGACGACCCCATAACGGCAAAAAGGCTTGAGGACGCGGGTTGCGTTGCCGTGATGCCCCTTGCCGCGCCGATCGGAAGCGGCCTGGGCATAAGAAACCCGCATAACATACGGATAATTATTGAAGCCGCCAAGGTGCCTGTGATTGTTGATGCTGGCGTTGGCACGGCATCCGACGCCGCTATAGCAATGGAGCTCGGATGCGACGGCATACTCATGAACACCGGAATTGCGCTCGCGAAAGATCCGGTTAAGATGGCCCTTGCCATGAACCTTGCAGTAAAGGCGGGCCGCCTTGCCTATAATTCGGGAAGGATGCCGAAGAAGATGTTCGCGTCCGCTTCAAGCCCCGCGTGGGGCCTTATTGAGTAATCGGCATTAAACGGAAATCCATTACGGAGGAGCTGCTTGCACCCTGTTCTTTTCAAATTCGGGCCCATTGAGATAAGGTTTTACGGCCTCATGTATGTCGTAGCCATACTCGTGGGCATGCATCTTCTCAAAAAAGAGGTTAAAAGAAGGGGCATAGGGCTTACGCCCGACGAGGTAACGAACTTTTTCCTCTGGACGGTTGCCGGAGGCATCCTTGGCGCGAGGCTTTATTACGTCGTCTTTAACATGGGCTACTACCTTGCGAATCCGGTTGAGATGCCGGCTGTCTGGCACGGCGGCCTTGCGATACACGGGGGCATGATAGGCGGCGCGATTGCGGCATGGTTTTATCTGAAAAGGGCGAAGGCCCCTTTCTGGCGCACCGCAGATGCCGTTGCCCCTGCCGTAATACTCGGACAGGCGTTCGGGAGGTTCGGAAACTTCATGAACGGGGACGCGCACGGCGTGCCGACAAGCCTGCCGTGGGGGGTTGTATTCCCGAGGGAAAGCATCGCAGGCTCGGAATTTCCGGGCATACCGCTTCATCCGGTTATGCTCTATGAGATGCTGATAAACCTCGGCGTCTTTTGTCTTCTTTGGCTATATCTTAAAAACAGGCAGTCAAGGGACGGGTTTTTGTTCGCCTCGTACATTGCGCTTTATTCAATGGGAAGGTTTTTCGTGGAGGGGTTTCGCGCGGACAGCCTCATGCTCGGCCCGATAAAGGCGGCCCAGGCCGTAAGCCTGGCCGTATTTGCGTGCGCGGTGTTTTTCATATTCACGGCAAGGCTCTGGGAGGCCCGGACAGAAACGGACGCAAAAAAAAAGCGTAGCGGCGGAGGTTAGTTTTTGGTGGCTGAGGTTAAAATAGCGGGCCCAGACAGGAAAGACAAGGCAAAGGCGCCGGATGTCTGTCTTGTCACGGACAGGATGATATTGAATGGAAGGCCTCTTGCTGACGCGGTAAGGGACGCGCTTGCCGGCGGCATCAAAGCAGTGCAACTCAGGGAAAAGGATTTAAGCGCAAGGGAGCTTTTAAGGCTTGCAAGGGATCTAAGGGAATTAACCGATGAATACGGGGCATTGCTTTTCGTAAACGACAGGCTTGACATAGCAAGGCTTTCAAATGCCGACGGGGTGCACCTCGGCCAGCAGGGCGTGCCGGCAAAAGAGGCGCGGCGCTTTCTCGGCAAGGATTTTTTGATATGGGTTTCAACCCACGGCATTGATGAGGCGGTTGAGGCAGAGGACATGGGCGCGGACGCGATAACATTCGGCCCGGTTTATTTCACGGAATCAAAGGCAAGATACGGCGAACCCCTTGGCATTGAGGCCCTGCGCTCGGCGGCAAAGTGCGTAAAGATCCCCGTGTACGCCATAGGCGGGATAAACAAATCAAGGGTTAAGGATGTAATCTCCGCCGGCGCTCAGGGCGTCTGCCTGATATCGGCGGTGCTCGGCGCCTCGGATATGGCGAAAGAGGCGCTCGGGATTGAAAGGGCGGTCCATGACGCAAAGGGAATTTTTTCAGCACGACAAACTTAAAAGGAGTCTTTATGACAAGGATAGAGGCGGCCAGGAACGGCGTAATAACCGATGAGATGAGGGATGTCGCCGCAAGGGAGCATGTAAGCCCAGAGCACGTGAGAGGCTCAATAGAGGCGGGCAGCATCGTTATAACGCGCAATTTAAAGCGCCAGATCCTCCCCATGGGCGTCGGGGCTGGCTTAAGGACAAAGGTCAACGCTAACATAGGCTCGTCCGAGGATTTTGCGGCCCTTGACGGGGAGCTTAAAAAACTCAAGGCCGCCATAGGCGCCGGGGCCGATGCCGTGATGGACCTTTCAACAGGCGGGGACATTGACGCGATAAGAAGCGAGGTGCTTAAGGCGTCGGACGTCCCTGTCGGGACGGTTCCGATATATCAGGCGGCGCTTGAGGCAAGAAAAAGCGGAAGGACGTTCCTGGACCTCACCGCAGACGACATGTTTGACGCGATTGAGGCGCACGCGTCCGACGGGGTTGATTTCATCACAGTGCACTGCGGCGTAACAAGAGAGTCCGTTGAGCGGATAGACAGGCAGGGCAGGATTATGGGCATCGTGAGCCGCGGGGGCGCGCTTACGGCGGAGTGGATAAAAAAGAACAGGCGCGAGAACCCGCTTTACGGGGATTTCAAGAGGCTCCTTAAGATCGCGAAGAAATACGACATGGTGTTAAGCCTCGGCGACGGGCTTAGGCCCGGCTGCCTCGCGGACGCGACGGACAGGGGGCAGATTGAGGAGCTGATAATACTCGGCGAGCTTCAGAGGGCGGCTGTTAAAGAAGGCGTGCAGGTCATGATAGAAGGCCCGGGACACATGCCCATAGACCAGATAAAGGCAAACATCCTTCTCCAGAAAAAACTCTGCAACGGGGCGCCTTTTTACGTGCTTGGCCCGCTTGTCACGGACATCGCGCCGGGCTATGACCACATAACATCGGCAATAGGCGGCGCGGTCGCGGCGGGCGCGGGCGCGGATTTCCTCTGCTATGTCACGCCTTCGGAGCATCTCAGGCTCCCGGACATAGATGACGTGAAGGAGGGCGTCATCGCATGCCGGATCGCGGCGCATGCCGGGGATATCGCGAAAGGGGTTTCGGGCGCCCTTGACGCCGACATTGCGCTTTCAAGGGCAAGAAAGGCCCTTAACTGGGATGAGCAGATAAGGCTTTCCATTGACCCTGAAAAGGCGGAAAGACTGAGAAAGGCCGCGCCTCCTAAAGACACGGATGTCTGCACGATGTGCGGAAGCCTGTGCGCGATAAAGATTTCAGGGCCGGAATGCGGAGTCGTTGAGTAGCAGGGCAAAAGGTTTCAACGCCTTGCCGAGGTGTTCAGTCACATAAGCCTGCTTAGAGGGATTTTGAGCAGTATGGCCTTTGACGGCAACGCGGCGGGTTTAATCGGGGTCCATGCACCTTACGCAGTTCTTGCCGCTCCACTTGGCCCTGTAGAGCGCGTCATCTGCGTGGTTTACGAGGTCTCCGGAGTTTGACGTGTGTTTGTTGGGATAAGACGCCACGCCGACGCTCATGGTGATTTTTTCATTCTCAAGCCCCTTGTATTTCTGCCTTTCAACGAGCCTTCTAAGCCGCTCAGCCTCGTCAACCGCGCCGTCAACCACAGTATGCGGAAGTATCACCGAGAATTCCTCCCCGCCGTAGCGCGCGACGATGTCGGACTTCCTGACGCCGTTTTTAATCGTCGCGGCAAGCTCCCTTAACACCATGTCCCCCATGCGGTGGCCGTAGGTGTCGTTTATGTGCTTAAAATCGTCTATGTCCATCATTATGAGGGAGAGGGGCGTTTCATAGCGCACGGACCTTTCAAACTCCTCCTCAAGCCTTGAGTAGAAGAAGTTGTGGTTGTAAAGCGAGGTGCGGTGGTCTCTTACCGCGAGCTCCCTTAATTGGTCCTTTTCAAGGCTGACCTTCTCAAAAAGCCTTGCGTTCCTTATGGCGTGAAAAGAGGTGTTCGCCACAATCCTGCAGAAGTCAATCTCCTTCTGCGAGAACCCGGTCAACCTTCTCCGTGCCCTTAAAAATAGCGTGCCGAGGACATTGTCATAGAACACTATGGGCACTATCAGGAGGCTTAAGTCCTTCAGGTCTTTCAACGCATCCTTTACGCTTGAAAGTATGGGGTGGTTCTGAATGTCGTCAATCGCCAGGGGCCTTTTTGTCTCCACGACCCTTTTTATCTCAGGGTATCTGGCGAGATTAAGCTTAAATTCCCTCATGGAAGGGTTGTCGTTGGTCACGAGGATGTACCCGTCGTCCTCTTTTGAGATAAGGACGATGGAGCACCTTTCGGCGCCCACGACCTCGGCCACCTTGTGCACGATATTGTCAAGCACCTCGTTGGGGTCAAGGGACGCGGAGATTGAGTTCGTTATTGAAAGGAGGGTTTCAAGATTCCTTTTGTCCTCCTCAAGCTCGCGGTAGAAACTGTTGATCCTCATCTGGGCCTTAATCCTCGCGAGTAGCTCGGTCTTGTTGACGGGTTTTGCAAGGAAGTCGTCGGCCCCGCAGCAAAGCGTGTCGGCTATTACGTCTTTTTCGTTTTTTATTGACACGACTATGATGGAGGGCCTTGCGGGCAGGTTCATCTCCCGTATCTTCCTGCACACGTCAATCCCGTCCATCTCAGGCATCACAAGGTCAAGGAGTATGACTGACGGGGAAAAGTCCTCCATTATCGCAATGGCGTCGGAGCCTTTTAAGGCCGAAAGCGTCTCATAGCCGTCTTCTTTCAGCATGTCCTCAAGTATTGAGGCGCTGGTGAGATCATCGTCTATGACAAGGATCCTGCCGTTATGGGTCATGTTTTTAATTTGGTTGATAAGGGGGGTCTGCATCCTAAAATCCTTGACAAATTTAAAGCCATGCCTTACTGTTTTATATATCGGCTGTTTTTTTGACTTATTAAGGGTTTTTACAAGGTTGCCGGCGTAGCTCAGGGGCAGAGCAACTGATTCGTAATCAGTAGGCCGGGGGTTCAATTCCCCCCGCCGGCTCCAAATTTTTTTGACTTTTCCCGCGTCCCCCCACAAACCGCATTTCCGTAAAAATCATAACCCTTTTTGAATCAAAAAACGAGCCGCATAAAGCCGTCAAACCCATCGCCGCATGTTATTCAGGGTTGTCAATCAGCCCCATCAGCGCATCAGCATCCACATATCCTGGCAAAAGCCTCCCGTCTGGGAATATTATCGCAGGCGTCCCTTTTATGCCGAGCTCAGCGCCGAGCTTCAGGTTGTTGTCAACCTCTTTAGTGTCGCACTCCGGCTTTGGGAGCTTTTTCCCGGCGAACGCGTCGTCAAGGAGTTTTAGGGATTTGCCGCAGGCGATAGCCATGCTCTTTTCATGGGCGTTTTTATGCATCGGAAGCGGAAACATCTTTATGTAGAAGGCGACATCCTTTCTCTTTTTAAGTATCACGCGGATCTCCTCGTGAAGCTTCTTGCAGTACGGGCAGTCGGGGTCGTCAAAGACGATTATCTTTTTTTCCGCCTTTGGATTGCCCATCACCACCGCGCCTTCAAGCGGGATTTTTTTTAAGTCAATCTTCTTGAGCTCCGCAGACTTGCCGATTTCTTCAAGGGGCGTAAACTTGCCCTCAACGAGGTGTTTTTTAGCGAAGTCAATGTAAACGATAAAATCCTTGTCCCCCTGATTTAGCTCAACCTCCCACAACCCCTTTATCGGGCCTGTCCTTACATCCTTTATCTCGGCCTTGAATTTGTCCGTCTTAAGGAGCTTTGCGGCGTCCTGTTTTGTAAGCGTGTGGCAGTCGGTGCAGCTTCCCATGCAACCCGGGCCCTGAAAGGCCTCGGTGCCTCCTGCGGACAAGACCGCCCCGGCAGTGAAGATCGTGAAAAGGGAAAACAAGAGGAAGTGTCTTTTCATCTACGCTCCTTAAAAGGTTTTTGTTCGCGACGCAACGATTCCCGCGTCCTGATGCGCGCTTCTATAAGTATAGTATATCCTGAAGGCGTCCCTTTCAAGGGAAATTTCTTTTTTTGCGCCCATGCCCGGAGGAACCTTCTTTGGGTGGCAAGTTGACGATGATTTATGTTAAAATCCTATGCTGGAGGTTTGGTCATGGATACGCAGGTAAAGGCAATGGCGCTGCCGCTTTTGATCTCAGGCGCCTCTATCGCGGCGCTTCTTGTCGCAAGGGGCATTGCCTTCGGCATTTTCCGCAGATGGGCGGAAAAGACCGAGACGGCCTTTGACGACCTCGTGTTCAGGTCGCTCAAGACCCCTTCAATGTATTGGGCGGTCGTGATAGGGCTGTATGTCGGGCTTAAGCTCTCGGATGTCCCGGAGAAGTACCTCTTTTACATCACAAAGTCAATATATGTCCTTGTGATACTCTCGGTCACGATAACCGTGGCCAACCTTACCGAGAATATCTTCATCGGCTATATACGGAAGATCGGGCTCCCGATACCGGCAACAGGGCTCGCAAGCGCGGTAGTAAAGGGAGCAATTCTCCTCATAGGGCTTCTTGTAATATTGGGCGTTCTGGGCATCTCAATCGCCCCGCTTATCACGGCCCTTGGGGTCGGCGGCCTTGCCCTCGCCCTCGCGCTTCAGGACACGCTCGCTAATCTCTTCGCCGGCATACACATACTCGTTGAGAGGTCCATAAGGCCCGGCGATTTCGTAAGGCTTGAGGCCGGGCAGGAAGGGATAGTTGAGGACATCACATGGAGGACAACGAGGATAAGGACCCTGCCGAACAATATCGTCGTCATACCCAACAACAAGCTTTCGCAGTCCATTGTCGTGAATTTCTCGCTTCCAGACAGCACCGTGGCGCTTGCAATCCCGATAAGCGTGGGGTATTCAACTGACCCCGACCATCTTGAAAAGATGCTACTTCAGGTCGCAACGGACGCGGCGAAGGATGTCCCCGGGCTTTTGCCGGCCCCGGCCCCGGTTGTTCGTTTCATGCCCGGCTTTGGCGCAAGCTCGCTGGACTTTACGCTGATCTGCCAGACAAGGAATTACGCGGATCAGGTAAGCGTGCAGCACGAGTTGAGAAAACGGATTTTAAAGAGGTTTAGGGCAGAGGGCATTGAAATCCCGTATCCGCAGAAGACCGTGTATTTAAGGGACGAGCGTGACGCAAGGCCTTAGGCCCCGCAAAAAAATGCTGTATAAATAATCGGGGTTTTGGGGTATAATTAACTAAGGCAATATCGCCGGAAATATGAGAAAGATCGGTTTGGTTCGCGGGTTAAGGGCATATAGTAATGGCATTGCTTAGCATACTGAAATATCCGGACAGGTTTTTAAGGACAAAGGCAGAGCCTGTCGCGTCCGTGGACGATCCGATAAAAACGCTTGTTTCCGACATGGCCGAGACCATGTTCGCGGCAAGGGGCATCGGGCTCGCGGCAGTGCAGGTCGGCGTCGCAAAAAGGGTTATAGTTGCCGATGTGCCGAAAAGCGGCGCGGACGACGAGGAGAGGGAGCGGCACCGGGGCGAGAATATTATCGCGCTTATAAACCCCGTCATCGTAAGCTCAGGCGGCGACATAAGATACGACGAGGGGTGCTTAAGCGTTCCCGGGATTACGGCGGAGGTCGCGAGGGCGGAGAATGTCGTGGTAAAGGCGTTAAGCAAGCAAGGACGCGAGATTACCATTGAGGCGAGCGGGCTTCTCGCCATAGTGCTGCAGCACGAGATAGACCATCTTGACGGCATACTGTTCATAGACAGGCTCTCAAGGCTTAAAAGGGAGATTATAAAAAGAAGGCTTAAAAAATCCATTGTTGAAGAAGAGGCGCGGGCCGCCTTTTGACTGTCAAGCCCGGATATTTTGTGATAATTTAGGCCCATGAATGAACCCTTAAGGATCATATTCATGGGCACGCCTCTATTTGCCGTCGCTACCTTGGAGGCGCTTATCGCGGCGGGGCATAAGGTTCAATGCGTGGTAACCATGCCTGACAGGCCCAAGGGCAGGGGAGGGAAAAAGACCGTCGGCCCGGTAAAGGCCTCTGCGTTAAGGAATAACATTGAAGTCCTTGAGCCGGAAACGATAAAACACGGGCCGTTTATTGAGAGGCTAAAAGCAATAGCGCCTGATTTCGTGGTCGTCGTAGCGTACGGGAAGATATTGCCTCAGGCGGTTCTCAATATACCAAGGTATGGCTGCGTAAACCTGCATGCGTCTCTTTTGCCCAAATACAGGGGCCCCTCGCCCATAAACAGGGCCGTAATAAACGGGGACGAGGAGACGGGGGTTACGACGATGCTCATGGACAAGGGCATGGACACCGGCCCGATGCTTCTCAAGGAAAGGCTTTTGATAGGGGAATCGGACACGGCCGAGGACCTGTCAAAAAGGCTTTCAGCCTCAGGCGCCGGCCTTGTCGTGAGAACGCTTGAGGAGATGCGGGACGGGCTTGTTAAGCCTGAGCCGCAGGATGAATCCGAGGCAAGCTACGCCGGGTTTCTTAAAAAAGAAGACGGACGGATAGATTGGTCAAGTGACGCCGGATTAATCAAAAACCTTGTAAGGGGCATGTATCCGTGGCCCGGGGCGTATACATTCCATAACGGCAATTTTTTGAAGGTCCACAGGGGGGATGTCGCGCCGACAAACGACGCTGGCAAGGCCCTCCCGCCCGGGACGATAACAGGCGTCTCCGATGGTTTTATAGGGGTTGCCTGCGGCCAAGGCGCATACAACATAACAGAGCTTCAGATGCAGGGCAGAAAACGGCTTTCATCCGCGGACTTCTTGAAGGGATACAGGCTTAAGGAGGGAGACAGGCTTGGCTGATGCGTATAAAAACTGGGAAGGCAGTCCTGAAAGCATTTCCTACAGGCCGCAAAAAGGGGCCTTTTTGGGCCTGCTTCTCCTCTCAACGGCAGGCTTCGTTGCCGCCGGTTTCTTCTTCTGGTATGTGCCCGCAATAGGCCTCGGCAACATCCACCCCATGCTGCCGTATCTGACGGGCGCGATATTGGGCTTGTTCGCGCTTTTCGTGTTCGGCTCGGCCGCCATACTTACGATAACCGTCGCAAAGGGCCGTCTCATCTTTTATTCGGGGTGGCTCAGATGGATGCTCATCAAGTTTTTTCTGCCGATAATGGTGATGGCCGGGGCGTGGCTCAGGATACCGAGGATAAGGCTTGAACAGGCCTTCATTGACGTAAACAACGAGTTCGTAAGGCGCATGAAGAAAAGGCTCAGGCCCGAAAAGCTCGTACTCCTGATGCCGCACTGCCTTCAGTTTGACAACTGCAGGATAAAGGTCACGAGGGATGTGAAAAACTGCGCGGGGTGCGGCAAATGCGAGATAGGAAGCCTCGTGGGCTTGATGGAGGAATTCAAGGTGAGCCTCTATGTGCTTACCGGCGGGTCCGTGGCGAGGAGAAAGATAGAGGAGCATAAGCCCCATGCGATTATAGCCGTTGCATGCGAAAGGGATTTGACGAGCGGGGTGCAGGACGCGTATCCGTTGCCCGTGATGGCCATAATAAACAAAAGGCCGAAGGGATACTGCATTGAGACGACGGTTGACGTGAACGACGTGAGAAAGGCCCTGGTTGACCTCTTAAGCCCGGCGTAGCCGCTTGACATTCCTTTACTGCGCACACTGTACTGTTTATTCGCTTAAACCTGTAACCAAGGAGGTCTTTTTACAGATGAATTATCTTAAAACAGCCGCGCTGCTCGCGGTCTTAAGCGCTCTGCTCGTATTTTTCGGCTCCGCGCTCGGCGGCAGGCAGGGCGCGATAATGGCCCTTGTCTTCGCGGGGTTGATGAACTTCATAAGCTACTGGTTCTCGGACAAGATCGTGCTTGCGATGTTTCGCGCCAAGAAGGTTGACGAGGCCTCGGCGCCTGAACTTCATTCGTCAATAAGGGATTTGACAATGAAGGCGGGCATGCCCATGCCGAAGGTGTATATCATGGAGAACGACACGCCCAACGCCTTCGCTACAGGCAGAAACCCGGAGCACGGGGCGGTTGCCGTTACAACCGGCATCATGAAGCTCCTCACAAAAGAGGAGTTGAAGGGCGTCCTGGCGCACGAGCTCAGCCACATAAGGAACAGGGACATACTCATATCAACGATTGCCGCTACGATTGCCGGCGCGATAAGCTATCTCTCCCATATCGCGTACTATGCGGCGATATTCGGCGGAAGGTCCAGCCGCGACGACGACAGGGGCGGGAACCCGATTGCCTTGATTGTAATGATGGTGGTCGCGCCTGTGGCCGCGATGGTAGTCCAGCTTGCGATATCAAGGGGCAGGGAGTACGCGGCCGACAGCGGCGGGGCGGGCATGCTCGGCAATCCGTTGCCGCTCGCCGAGGCCCTTAAAAAACTTGAATATTACAACAAACGCATACCGATGCGCCTTTCAAACGGCTCTGCCGCGCACATGTTCATCGTAAGCCCGCTGAGCGGCGGGAGCCTCTTAAAACTCTTCTCAACCCACCCGCCCGTTGCCGAGAGGGTAAAAAGGCTTGAGGCGATGGTTGGGCAGATAAGGGCGTAGGTTTTGGTTCGCGGCAGGCATTTGTTTGGAATAACATCTAATGGTTTCATTTTCAATTTGCTGGCTTCTTAAGATTTATGTTTGTGTTCCCACAAACGCAGCGCAAAGAGTCCAAAATTTTTGGTAGTGCTGTAGTCAGATAAAAGAGACCGGCGCATTCTGATTTTTCACAAGAGAACTTGCTTACTAAATCACTAAAAGCAGCAACTACTGGGATAAAATCATTGCCGGCGAGGTATGCCCATTCGTTGTA
>JBBTGV010000025.1:0-11134 GCA_038041305.1 Deltaproteobacteria bacterium
AGTTTTTTGGACAGACCATAAAGCGAGAGGGAAACAATGACAAAAAAAATCACAAGTTATCAGGAAGACCTGATTGAATCTCTAAAAGATCCTCTTGAAGCCGCCGCGTACCTTAACGAAGCTATAGAGGATGGGGATAAGGAAGTATTTCTCTTGGCAATGAGGAATGTGGCTCAAGCTCACGGCGGAATGTCTGCGATCGCAAAAAAAGCACACGTAAACCGAGAAAGTCTTTACCGCATGCTTTCAAGGAAAGGTAATCCTGAACTTAAAAGCGTTTTCAATCTGCTTCATGTGGTTGGCTTAAAGATCAGTATTGAACCTAAGAAACCACATCGCTCTAAAGCAAGCGTGGCTTAAAAAGAATCGTTGGAAGTAGTTCAAGGAAGCTCTTGGGTCGGGCGGAGAGTAATCTGATTTGGTGGGCCGAGCCCACTTTACTTTATAACAGAGGTGGAGAAATATTTACATGGGCATGACACTAAGGCTTCTTTGCGCTCTGGCGTTCTTTACAAGCTGCGCGGCTGAACGGAATGTGCGAGTCGCCCCACTTTATGCAGATGACCCGTATTGGAGTCAGGTTACGCCCAAACCTAATTCCGCAGTCTTTGTTACCGAAGGAGATCTCAAACGAAAGTACCGCCCGATTGCTCGGATCATAGTCGATTCGGTGGGTGGGGATAAAAGTCTTTCGTTTGCCCGAATGAAGGAAGAGGGCGCCAAAATAGGGGCTGACGCCGTTATTCAGATTAAAGTGTCCACACAGTATGAGGGGCAGAACGTCAACCTATATACTGGCCAGAGCTATGGGCCCCGTAATCGTCATACGATTGAAGGGATAGCAGTGATTTATGAACCGCAGTAGCCTTGTAGCGTGGGATCGGCCCACCATTTTCATTTAGACCCCACCTTACCCCCACCATTTTTTCCTTCTCCGCCGTTCTCCAGAGGATTTAAGATTTTATTATGGTTTGAAAACATCGCGGAAGTGTGTTAGAAGATTTTTTGACCTTAAGATTGATATTATAGAAACAGGTGGATAAATGACGGAAAGATTTGACCATAAGAGAATTGAGGCCTTCTGGCAGGAGGCATGGGAAAAGGACAGGGCGTTTTCCTCTTCCCCTTCCAATGACAGGGAGAAATACTACGTGCTTGAGATGTTTCCTTATCCGTCCGGCAAGATTCACATGGGCCATGTGAGGAACTACTCCATAGGGGATGTTGTTGCAAGGTTTCTGATGATGAAAGGCAAGAATGTCCTTCACCCAATGGGATGGGACTCGTTCGGCCTGCCTGCCGAGAACGCCGCGATCCAGAACAACATCCACCCGTCAAAATGGACATACGAGAACATCGCAAACATGAAGCGCCAGCTTAAGGGCCTGGGCCTATGCTATGACTGGGACAGGGAGGTCGCCACATGCGCCCCTGAATATTATAAATGGAACCAGTGGATATTCCTAAGGCTCTATGAAAAGGGTCTTGCATACAAGAAACTCTCTTTGGTTAATTGGTGTCCGGGGTGTTCAACAGTGCTTGCAAATGAGCAGGTCATTGAAGGGGCCTGCTGGAGGTGCTCATCAGAGGTAGATGCAAAGGAGCTTAACCAGTGGTTTTTTAAGATAACAGAATACGCCGAGGAACTCCTTCAATGCACGTATAAGATGCCGGGCTGGCCTGAGAGGGTCCTTACAATGCAGAGGAACTGGATAGGCAAAAGCATAGGCGCTGAGATTGAGTTCAAGGTAAAGGGCGCCCCAGAATCAATAAGGGTATTTACAACAAGGCCGGATACAATATACGGCGTTACATTCCTGAGCATTGCGCCGTCGCACCCTGTTGTTGATAAAATAGCGTCAAGAGAAAAGATAAGCGAAATCAAGGCGTTCAGCGATAAGCTTAAGAATAAGACTAAAAGAGATATTGACCTTCTTGAGAAACAGGGCATCTTTATAGGCGCGTCTTGCGTAAACCCTCTTACAGGAGAGGACGTCCCGGTCTATGCCTCAAACTTTGTGCTCATGGAATACGGCACAGGAGCTGTAATGGCAGTGCCGGGACATGACCAGAGGGATTTTGAATTCGCAAAGGCGTATAACCTCCCAATAAAGGTTGTCATAAACCCGTCTGATTCTGCGCTTAACCCCGAGACTCTGGATAAGGCTTATGTTGACAACGGGGTTATGTCTCCCTTGACGCCGTTTGCAGGCATGAGCAACATTGAGGCAATTGATGAGATATTAAAAATACTTGAGCAAAAAGGGCTTGGGAAAAAAACCATTAACTATAAGCTCAGGGACTGGGGCATATCCCGCCAGAGGTACTGGGGCTGTCCCATACCAATTGTTTATTGCGAAAAATGCGGGGTCGTGCCAGTTGATTTAAAAGACCTTCCGGTTATCCTCCCGGAGGATGTGTCCTTTACCGGAAAGGGGCTTTCGCCGCTCGCCAACGCAGGGGCATTCGTCAACACGATATGCCCGAAGTGCGGCTCAGAGGCAAAAAGAGAGACAGACACGATGGATACATTCGTTGATTCATCGTGGTATTTCTTAAGGTATTGTTCGCCGAAAGAACTCACCCTTCCGTTTGACAAGGCCGACGCCTCTTACTGGATGCCTGTTGACCAGTATGTCGGAGGCATTGAGCACGCGGTGCTCCATCTTCTGTATTCAAGGTTTTTCACAAAGGCGATGAGGGACTTAGGCCTTATAGGGTTTGACGAGCCTTTTAAAAACCTCTTAACCCAGGGCATGGTCTGCAAGGAGACCCTTAAATGCCCTGAGCACGGGTTTCTGTTCCCTGAGGAGGTTAAGGCAGGGAAATGCGTCAAATGCAACAAGGCGGTTTCTTCAGGCCCTGTTGAAAAGATGTCAAAGTCAAAGAAAAACATCGTTGACCCCGACAGGATTATCTCGGAATACGGCGCTGACACGACAAGGCTTTTTTCGCTTTTCGCGGCCCCACCAGAGAAGGACCTTGACTGGAACGAGGAGGGCGTTGAAGGGTGCTACAGGTTTCTGGGAAGGGTCTGGAGGCTTGTTCTGGACAATATTGAGTTTATAAGGGATGTGCAAAAGTATGACCCGCAAAAGGACGGTAGCCTTCGTGTGCCGACACCGCTTTATCCAACGGATCCCACAAAGCATGACCCGCACAAGGATGATAGCTTTCAAAGGAAAGCGGAAATAATGGACATCCATACACTTACCCACAGGACGATTGAGAAGGTTACGCACGACATAGAAGAGAGGTTTCATTTTAATACTGCAATAAGCGCAATAATGGAGCAGGTCAACGCGCTTTATCTTTTTATCGGCTCAATGCCTGTGGAGAAGCTTGAAACAAACGGGCTTGCAAAAAAGGTCTTAAGGGAATCAATTGAATCGCTTATACTTATATTGTCTCCTTTTGCCCCGCATATCTCAGAGGAGCTATGGAAAAGGGTCGGATCTTTAACCCCTCTTTACATGACAAGATGGCCTGATGCAAGTGAATTGGCGCTTTTAAAGGAGGAGTTTACGCTTATTGTGCAGGTGAACGGAAAGCTAAGGAGCAAGGTTATTGTGCCGGTCGGCGCAACGGAGGCGGATGTCAGGCCTATCGTGCTTAATGACGCAAAAACAAAGGAATGGATTAATGGAAAGAGTATTAGGAAATTCGTGTATGTCCCCGAAAAGCTTGTAAATATCGTGGCCGGGTGATGAAGATGAGGGCAGACAAACGGTTTATCGGATGGTTTTTGCTGGCTGCATGCACTTTTATTTCAGGCTGCGGCTATCATATCTCCGGCATCGGGGGGAGGCTTCCGGCCGGCATTGAATCGCTCTCAATACCGGTATTCGCCAACTCAACATCAAAGCCGGACATAGAGGCGGTTGTAACAGGCGCGTTCGTGAACGAGTTTGTAACAACCGTTAATGTGTCGGATAATGCTGAGGCACGGCTGTTGGGCGAGATAAGGTCGTACTCGCTTACGCCCGTATCTTATACTAAAAAAGATGTAACGCAGGAATACAGGCTAAGGCTATCGATCTCGTTAAAAATGCTCTCGCGGGACGGCCGTGTTTTGTGGCAGGAGGACAGTATTGAAGATTACGAGGATTTTCAGGTCAATGCCTCGGACATATCCGCTACACGGGACGCTGAGCTTAAGGCGTTTAAGAAGTTGACGTCGGATACCGCAAGGCTCGTGAAGGAAAGGATGCTTGAGGGGTTTTAACTTGCCTTTCTGCAAGAGGGCAGGCAAAGAACTTTCATTATAAGGACGCACAGACAGGGCCTCCGGGTATTTTATGGTATCAACGAACAGCCAAGAAAAGAGCCAGACGAAAAAACCGCTTAAGCCGGCCTATTACCTTTACGGCACGGACGGTTATCTCGTGGAAGACGCGCTCCGGTGGTTGGTAAAAGAGGCAGTCGGACAGGGCGGTTTTTCATCCCTTAATTATCACGCATATGACGGAAAGTCATCGGACGCTGATGAGATGGTATCCGCCGCGTCAACGTTCCCGGCGTTTTCCGACAAGAGGCTTGTGCTGATAAAATCCGCCGAGCATATCAAAGAGGCGTCCGCCGAGAGGTTCTGCGAATACCTTAAGGACCCCCTTCAATCAACCTGCCTTGTGTTCGTGTCAGGGGCGGCAAAGATTGACGCGAAGTCGCCCCTCGTAAGCGCGATATCCGCGTGCGGCACTGTAAAGGCTTTTAACACGCTTGACGAATCAGGTCTTGTCCAATGGATAAGGAAAGAGGCGAGGCGGCAGGGCGCGGAGATTTCCGATGACGCCGCAAAAAGGCTTGCGGCGATTGCCGGCCCAAGGCTAAGGGATGTAAAATCCGAGCTTGATAAGATTATCCTTTTTGCCCTTGACGCCGGGACAATTGAGGGCAAGGATGTTGAGGACGCCGGGATTGACTGCAAAGAGGAGTCGGTATTCGCGCTTTCCGACGCGATAGGCGCAAAGGATTTAAAAAAGGCGCTGAAGGTCTATTGCAAGGTCTCCGAAGAGGCGCCGCTGAATCTGCTCGGCTCAATTGCAAGGCATATCAGAATGTTGTTGAAGATTAAATCGGCTGTTGCGAGAGGTGAGCCCGCTTCAAGCGCGGCGCAGTCCGCGGGCGTGCATAAATTCTATGCCGGCAAATACTTGAGCATGAGCAGGAACTTCACTTCCAGCGAGCTTGTCCGCGCCGTTTACGCGCTCAGAAGGGCTGACATTGACCTTAAAACAAGCCGGATGCCGAAAGGCATGATTATGGAGAGGCTTTTATTTTCCCTTTGCGGCCGTTAAGGTCATGCCTGCATAGGGTGTATCGTCTGAAGCATGCAAGGCAGGATCGTGTTTTGTTTAAACCCCTGATCAGGCCTTTTTCTGCCGCGCGTTCAAGGCCTTTGTGAGCCTTGATATCTTCTTTGAGGCGTTGTTCTTGTGGATAATGCCCTTTGAGGCCGCGCTGTCAAGCGTGGATATCGCCGAGGCGAGACTCTTTTTTGCGTCCTCTGTCTTGCCCTCGGAAATGTCCGCGGTTACCCTTTTTACGGCAGTCCTGAGGTTGGATTTGATTGATGCGTTTCTGAGCCGTGCCTTTTCAGACTGCCTGTGTCTCTTGAGTGCTGATGCGTGGTTCGCCAATTCTGCTTTTCCTCCGTTTTTTCTCCTACCTTGCAAAGGCGGATTTATGTTAAACTGCAAATTTTAATAAAAGCCCGCTCAATCCGTTTGGGTCTAAAAAGCTTACGCAAATGGATTTAAAATAATAAGCTTTTTTTTATTCATTGTCAAGGGTATTGGCCCGCGGCAAGGCCGGAAAAGCTAAAAATGGCTCAAAAAAACACAAATGAAGGCAGGATCACGGGCGCCGCCTCAATAGTAGGCGCGGCAACCGTAGTAAGCAGGCTGCTCGGATACTTAAGGGACGCCTCCATTGCCTATGTGTTCGGCGCTAGTTTCTACGCGGACGCGTTCTTCATGGCCTTCAGGATCGCGAATCTATTAAGAAGGCTTGTCGGCGAAGGCGCGCTCACCTCGTCTTTTATCCCCATATTCACGGATGAGCTTAATAAAAGGGGCAGGGTCGCGGTGGCCGGGCTTGTGTCGAGCATATTTACGCTTTTTGCGATAATCCTTATTGCGCTGACCGGCCTCGGCATGATCTTTTCAAGGGAACTTGTCTGGCTCTTATCCCCGGGGTTCGCCTCAGACCCGCTGAAATTCAACCTGACCATTGACCTGACAAGGATGATGTTTCCTTACATGTTCTTTGTTGGGCTTATGGCTATAGCAATGGGGGTATTGAATTCAGTGAGGCATTTCGCTTCGCCGGCGATATCGCCGGTCTTCTTCAACATCGCGATAATATTCTCTATTTTTGTGGTTGCCCCGCTTCTTAACACCCCGGTCTATGCGCTTGCAATAGGAGTCCTTGCAGGGGGATTTCTTCAGTTCGCGATACAGGTGCCGTTTTTAAAGAAATACGGCTTCAGCCCAAGGCTTTCAATTGCCATGAAAGACCCCGCGATAAAAAGGATATTGCTCCTCATGGGGCCTGCCGCGTTCGGCGTGGGGGTGTATCAGTTGAACATATTCGTTACATTATGGTTTTCATCGCAGCTTGCCGAGGGCAGCGTGTCCTACCTTTATTATTCAGGCCGCCTTATGGAGCTCCCGCTCGGCGTTTTCAGCGTGGCAGTCACGACCGCGGCGCTCCCAAGCCTTTCCGAGCATGTGGCCAAAAAGGACTGGGCAGGGTTCAGGGAGTCCTTCTCTTTCGCGATGAGGATAGTTAATTTCGTGACAATCCCGGCCACGGTCGGGCTATTTGTCTTAAGCTATCCCATAATTGACGTGCTTTTCAAGAGAGGGGAGTTCGGCTATGAAGACACAATGGGCACGGCATTAGCCCTTTATTATTACGCGATAGGTCTTGTGCCAGTGGCGGCCTCAAGGATACTCATGTCTGTTTTTTATTCAACAAAGGACACCGCCACACCCGTATGGGTCGCGTTCGTGTCGTTTGTGTTTAATGTGGTATTCTGTTTCCTCCTCATAGGGCCCCTTAAGCACGCCGGTCTTGCGCTTGCCACCTCCATCGCGGGCCTGATTAACGCCATATTGCTTTTTATGCTCTTGAGAAAAAGATTTAATGACATTGGCGCAAGGTTTATGTTTACGTCAGCGCTTAAATCAAGCGTCGCGTCAATTGTTATGGGCGCAATAATCTACTCCATTATATATGTCTCAGGCTTTGAGCGTTTAAGCGTTGTGTCAAAATCAGTTGTAATCGCAATATGCATGGCCTCCGGGGCAATAAGCTACCTGGTCATGGCAAGGGTCTTAAAATGCCCGGAAATTGCGTTTTTAAAGGCGATTTTAAAAAGAGGGGCCTGAAAAGAGTGATAATTTTATGACGCAATTGAAAAAGCGGATAAAATGGCGTAACACTATGTAATATAATATAAAAATAGTGATTAAAAAATAGGCAAGTAGCCATATACCCCGCATTCTCTAACTAAGACATTTTGACATCAAAGGGGTTTTCAACAGGTTATCCACAGAAGATGGGGGAAATCCTCTAAAGGCTCTGTATTTGTTCGGTTTTTATGTGGGGCATTTATACTGCTTAAAAAGCAAGCCAATGTGTTGGATATTTTGTAGGATGCAATCGGCAAAAGTCTTTGGAATGATTCTCATGAGCCGGGATTAAAATTCGCCGCCATAAATGACGGAGAATTTTGATGGTAGCGTTATATCATTTATATTCGCCCGCCCTTCACAGGCAGGGCTTGGGTGCGCCCCGCGCCGCTAAGGCAACGGGCGCGGTTCCCGTTGCAGGCTCTCAAGCGCAATTGGAAGCGCGGGCATTCCATTCAGCTTAGCCAAAAGGCAACCATTGGAACAAATCATTGCGCGGGCAGTTTCGCCTCCTGCCAGAGACGCTCCATCTCGTCAATGGTAGTTTCGGACAAATCAGAGCCTTTTTCCAAAAGTTTTTTCTCAATGTAATGGAACCTGTTGATGAATTTCCCTATGGTTTTTCTGAGGGCCTCTTCAGGATTTACCTCAACGAACCGCGCGGCATTGACGAGGCTGAAGAGTATGTCGCCGAACTCTTCCTCAATATTTCGGGCGTCCTTTCGCCTCAAGGCATCCTTGAATTCATTGATCTCCTCTTCAACCTTTTTGATAACCTCGCTGATATCCTTCCAGTCAAACCCGGCCCTTGAGGCCTTTTTGCTTATCTTGTGGGCGCGCAGAAGCGCCGGCATGTTTTCAGGCACATCGGACAGGATGCCGTGCCTGATATTCTTCGCCTTTTTTTCCTGTTCTTTTATTTGAGCCCAGTGCCGTAATACCTCTTCGGGCGTATCAGCCTTTTTGTCTCCAAAGACATGCGGGTGCCTGCGCCTCATCTTTTCAACTGCCCCGTCAATAACCCCGTATATGTCAAACTTTTTTTCCTCTTTTGCCATCTGGCAGCAGAAAATTATCTGAAACAAAAGATCCCCGAGCTCCTCTTTTAACGAGTCCGGCGAGTCTGACTCAATGGCTGACACCACCTCGTATGCCTCTTCCACTATGAAAGGGCATATGGTTTTTAGTGTCTGCGCCCTGTCCCACGGGCATCCGAGGGGACCCCTTAGCGTCTCCATAAGCTCAATAAGGGGCTTTAATCCATGCAATGTTTTTTTCGGCGTTTTTTTCATGACAATCATGGCGCCTGGAAGAGCCCCGCGCCGATAAGGTCCTCTTTTGTGTTTATATTCCGCACGGAGTCTTCAATCGGTATCCCGTTAAAATCGCGCTCGTCAAGTTTTTTTATTTTTATGTCCGATAACAGGGTTGATATCCTTTTTTCGCCTTTTTTTAAAAGCCCATCGATTGGTTTAAGGCATTTTTTGGAATAAATCGCATGCAGGGGATGGAATCTTCCCTGAATAAAAGGCACTACTGCAAAGGCCTTGCCGTCAATTGAGCCGGACAACGTTTGAATCGCCTTTTGATTTATAAGGGGCATGTCGCAGGCGGCGATAAAGGTGTGTTCCGAGGCTGAATGGAAAAGCGCGGTATATATGCCGCCCATGCTGCCGGCACCCTTTATAATGTCGGAATATACCCTGCAGTCAAGGAACTCGTAGGCGTCAATGTCATTGGCGACGATAAAGACTTCGTCAATGTTAAGGCCTTGCTTAAGGATGCCAAGCGTTCTTTCAATTATGGTCTTGCCTTCGGTCTTTATAAACGCCTTGTTAAACCCCATTCGCCTGCTCCGCCCGCCGGCAAGGATGGCGCCTGTCATGTTAATATCTTTCATGTTAAAAGGATTGCATTAGCGCTTTTTAACCCGTAATTCAATCTCTTTTGCCTTCGCGCATCCCTTAAGGCTGCGCGTCATGCCCAGCAAGGCCTCTTTTAGCATGCCCTCTATAAAGGGCTTAAGCGGGACGATCCTTCCGTCAACCATAAGAGAGACATCCCGTGTTTTGTGTTTTTTTATTACGTCTTTCTCTATGAGGTCAACAACCCCCTTAAAGTCGTCAATGCGCAAAAGCCTTTTCCGGGTCCTTATGTCGGCGTCGGTTGCCATCGCGAGGAGATTCGGGTCATTAAGGCATACTGGTTTTTTTGAGTTTGCCTTTCTCAAGACCTCTATCTTGGGGAACGAATGCCTTTTGAACCCCTCCGTGAGCACGACATCGGAATCAGAGAGCAGGGAGTTTATGATTGCCGAGGGGTCAGGCGCTTTTCTCGTATCTTTTATCACCGCGAATTTTTTGGGCGAGCAAAGGATAACGGCCCCCGCGCCAGCGTGCTTGTGCCTCCACGAGTCCTTGCCCTCATGGTCTATCTCAAACCCGTGGGCGTCGTGCTTTATCACGCCGACGGCATAGCCCCTTTTTACAAGCTCCCTTATTACCTTTTCAAGCAAGGTCGTTTTGCCGCTACCAGAGCTGCCGACAAAGGATACGATAGGAACACTCATGCCTTTATGCCTTTTATCAATGGGTTTACAGCGCGTAGCCATAATATACTATGTAAATGGCAGTCAATCAAACACAAATTGGACCTTGCTTGCGGATTTGTCGGATGTCTGACGACGGATGTTTAGGCGGCCGTTAGTATGTTGTTGACCTGTAAAGCGCAAAAAGGGTAAGATTTTGCAAAACAGGCGTTTTATGAGAGAAAAACTCCTTAGACACATTCCTTCGGTTGATGAGCTTCTTAAGGCCGGGCCCATGAAAGAGGCTATCAGCGGCTGCGGGCTGCAGCTTGCAACAGAGGCCGTAAGGGAGATCCTTTGCGAGTTGAGGGACGGCATCGTAAAAGGGGAGATCAACGATGTCTCAACCGGCGCCGTAACGACAAAGGCCCTAAGCAGGCTTAAGGAGATTTCTTCAACCGGCATTGTCAGGGTCGTAAACGCAACAGGCGCCGTGCTTCACACAAACACCGGAAGGGCGGTTCTCGGGCAAGAGGCGGTTAAGCTCATATGCCTTGCGGCCGAGTCTAATATAAACCTTGAGATTAGCCTCTCGGACGGCGAAAGGGGGGAGCGCGACTCCATTGTTGAGGGCCTCATAAAAAGGCTTGCAGGCGCGTCTTCCGCGTGCGTTGTAAACAACAACGCCGCCGCGGTGCTCGTCGCGTTAAACACCCTTGCCGAAGGCAGGGAGGTCGTAATCTCAAGGGGCGAGCTTGTTGAGATCGGCGGCTCATTCAGGCTGCCGGACATCATAAAAAAAAGCGGATGCGTCTTGAGGGAGGTCGGCACAACCAACAGGACGCACGCATCCGACTATGCATCCGCGATAAATCCGAATACCGCGCTTATATTCAAGGCGCACACGAGCAATTTCAGGGTCGTCGGTTTTCACAAGGAGGTTCTGCTTAAGGAGCTTAAACCCATTGCCAAGAAGGCTGAAATACCGATTGTCCATGACCTCGGAAGCGGAAGCCTCGTTGACCTAAGGCGTTACGGGCTTCCCTATGAGCCGACAGTAGCGGAGAGCCTTGTCTCAGGGGCTGATATCGTCACATTCAGCGGGGATAAGCTCCTTGGCGGACCGCAGGCGGGCATTATAGCCGGAAATACCGGCATTATTGAGGGCATAAGGAAAAACACCCTTAAA
>JBBTGV010000026.1:0-27437 GCA_038041305.1 Deltaproteobacteria bacterium
ACCACGATATCCCCGCGCTTATAGCACATCGCGTCTTTTGACGGATTAGGGTTAGTGGAATCAACCGCCTTTATCAAAAATTCAGCCATGTTATGCCGCCGTTACCGAGCAGGTTACAGTTACGTTCAGTGTGTCGCCGGACACAACGGCCCTTGAAGCGGCGAAATCACCCGCACCTAAGAGCGTCCCTGTAGTGCCGCCCTTCGTATTATTGTCAGCCATGAAGCACCCAAAGACCGTGGAAGTTGCATTGACGTTAAATACCGCCTTCGCCGCCGAGTTGTCAACCGCGCCCGCCGATATCGTGCCTGCCGTCCATGCGGGCCTTGTTGCGTCTGAGTAGGGCGTTATCTCGCTCCACCCCGCGTGGCTGGCCATCGTGTCGCCGGCAACCGCCGTGCCCGTGCCCTTCAACCCTACATACCATGCGGGCGTCGTAAGCCCTGTCTTGAGGGTTGCATCAAGGTATTTATTGAGACCAGCCGTTACGACAAGGTTTTCAAACCCGTCCGTCCACTTGAGCCGCCCGTCCGCGCCGTAACATTCAACCCTGTAGATGTTCTTTAGCCTGAGCCCTATATCCATAGCCGTCCTCCTTCTGTTTTTTATTATCTGTTATTCTCAGCATCTTTTACCTTTTCAAAAGTCCTCAAGCCTCCGAGCCCCAACAGCCCGAGCAGGAGGGTTATCAGCACCCCTGTGTCTATCTCTGGGGGGGCGGACCATCCGAAGTTTAGAGATATCCACGCGAGAAACGGTCGGCCGATAGAGGCGCATGCGAGGCCGCCCACGCCGAGCCAGCCGGCTGCCGGCCGCCAGCCGGCGATAAAGAGGCTTGTGCTTTGGGCCTCTATCTCGTTGACCTTGACTTGGGCGAGGGTTAAGGACGCCTCTATCTCCAGAATCTTAGCCTCAAGTTCCGCCTTTTTTTCTGCGGGGATATCTCCTGTGACGGCGGAACGGAGGCTTATCGCGAGGGACCCCACGCCATCGAGGACCCCCTTGACGCTCTCGCTCGCGTCCTTGACAGTTCTCCCCGTAACCCAGCTTAAAACGTCCATACATGGCTCCTTTTTGATGATGTTAAGTAATGCGTCTTTCCTGTCTTGTTTGTTAAGTTATAGGCCGAGGGCCTTTAGTTTTTCTTCAAGTTCAAAAATCCTTTTGTTAACGCCCACGCTATCTTCATTCTCGCACACGATAAGCATCAGGCCATTTCTGAGAATATGGCTCAGATGCATCTTCGCGTTGCGGCTTAAATCTTTTATCTCCCTTATGGCCTCAATCTCGTTGTGCATCTTCTCCGCCCGCATTAAGTCTGCTTCAATCCATCAAGCATTACTTCTAATCCCGTTAAACGGCGTTCAAGACATACTTCCATAAATCAATCACCCTGTTGATCCAGCCTCTCAGATATTCTGGTTTTTTTAGGTTGCAGTAAAACTCAATCCGCAAAAAAAGATAATCCATCGCAGTCGCGGCCCTATCGTTCAGTTTATTCGCCTGCGCGATTCCAATATTTACGCACGCGTCAAAATGCACAAGACACAGCGGCCACTCCATGTTGTCGCATCCGCCCTTCAGCCAGTAATCTCTTTTATAAATTGATTTAGCCTGTTCCTCGGTAAGAGCCTTCATATCCATGTTCGGGTAGGCGCGCTTAGAAATCCCGAACTTGGTCTCTCCGCCTGGGTCACGCGGGTCGTGGACATATCCGCCTTCGTGTCGCAAAACAAAGGCAATCGCCTTTTCAAAAGCATCCATCTCATCTCCCTCAGTCAAATGTCGTATGCGTTATGATCCAGAGATACACGTCCTTCAGTACCCAGAGCACGACCGCCCCAAAAAGCCAGAGCGCGGCCCTGACCGCGTTCTTCTTAGTCTTTATAAGGTCGCGCACAGCCCGTTGTTCGTCGTCGCTGAGCTGGCAGCCATTATAGGCCTTAAGCTCCTCGGCAATGGCCTTGGCAAGCTCCTTTATCTCGTTTTCGCCCATGCTCTATCCGATTTTGCACCCAGAAAAGTAAGTCTCCGCAATAGCGCCGCTTACATTTTTTGCGCTGCCGCTTTCCTGATAAAAGTAAATCTCAAAGTAGTCCGTGGTGCCGTTAGCCGTTGCGACGCATGTTACGGTCAAGCTCTTATTCGTAGTCCCTGCCCCGTCATATCTTGCGTTTTTATAAAGCAAGCCGTTCTTATATAAGGCTATGGATATAAGCGTGCTGGCTGGGGATAGTATTGTTGCCGTTGCCGTGAAAAGATACTTACCTGCGATGGAAGGCGTATACTTCGTTGACGAAAACCCGGAATGCGTATCAAATTCTGCGGTTGACCAAGTCAATAAAGTCCCTGAGCCACCTGTTGAGATTGACTGATTCGTTCCGTTCTTATGAACATGAAAGGACGGATTGGCCGGCAGATTATTCCAGGGGACCTTGCCGGAGCCGTCCAATTTCAAGACATTGTTGGGCGCTGTCCCTGCGTCGCAGGCGTCTACCTTGTCCACATCTATGTTGTAAAGGGTTGCCATGCCGAGCCATGAAGCGCCGTTATATTTTTCCCAAAGGCTCGTTGACGAGTTCCACCTGATTGCGCCGGATGGCGGGTTTAATGTATTAGTCCCGTCGAACATTTTTGCCCCGTCTTTTATCAGGTCAGACAATTCGGTTAAGAACTGGCTGTAGGCCGTGGATAGCGTGGGCTTAGTGAAATCTCCTGCCATAATGCCTCCTTTATTGATACGTTAATATCCTTCAACGGACCAGCTGAAATCCCCTGTCACCTTGGCGCCTGTGCTGTCAAAAAGATAGACCGTAAAACTCGTTGGGTTCGGTGCGTCCGTGAAATCATAGACAGCGTATCTGGCCGCGCCCGTGCTCTTGGCAGTAATCTGTATGGAATCCACGTCGGTAAAGAACCCCGTAATATCCACGGCCTTGCCCGTAGACGCGGTTGAAACCGTGTCGTTGCCGAACTCCTTCTTTTTTTTAAGCGAAAGCTTGCATTCAAGGTTGGAGAGCCGCAACACATCGTCCCCGCCGGAGCCGGAAAAGGCCAGCCGGACCTTTACATACCTGAACGAAGTCGCGTAAGTCTCGGTGCCGTTGTACTCAGAAGACCATGTGACCTTGTCAGCGCTCGTGGAAATATAAGCATTGACTGTGGTAGACCCTTTTAATGCCGTTGAGGTCAGGACAACCGTGACCTGAGAATTAGATATCACGGCCCCGTAATCAAACACCTCTGTATGTTCAGCCGCAGTCTTTGAAGGCTGAATCAAAATGTCCGCGCCTGTGAAGTCGGCAAAAGTGTTCTTGAAATTGTTCGTGAAATGCTGCTGGAATGTCTCTGTAGGGTCTGCCATGACCAGATAACCGCCGTCCGTGTCTCTTACTATGCCGCTGTTTATCCTGAAATACTCCCAGTATGCGGCAAGGCTCTCAAGGGCGTTGCCTGTCTTCAGGCCAAGGCCCACCTGAACCGTGTTTTTGAAATCACTCCGCGTGAACTGCCCCCTTTGCGTCCATGAGTCGTTTGCATTCGCCTTGGAATACGCGGTTACGGTGGAGCCGCTCCTGACAATCCTTGAATAATGGTGGTTCGTTGAAGCTGAGTTGTATTCCGTGCTGGAGCTGTTGACGGTATTGACCCATCTAAGATCGTTTATGCCGTTATAATAGCCTAAGCCAATCCAGACATGATCCTCGCCCGCTGAGGCGTTCGGGTCCCTGATAATAAACATTCCGCATTCATAATTAATGTCCAAGTCCGGTATATTTGACAAATATGTCTCTACATCAAAGTCCCCGCTTAATTCCCTGTAAATAAACGGGGCTGTGAATACAGACCCTATGGCATCCGTATTCTGGTCGCAGAGCATGTATAAGGTGCTGTCACGGCTTCCGCCGATGCCTGTGACCAGCCCGGCGGCAATGTATGCGGCATTGCCCGTGTTCAGAGCGAAGAAGCCGTTTGTTTTGGCCCCGTCGCCGCCGGACTTAAAGTTGGAGGAAAACTCGGTGAATTCATGGCTCACAGGTCCGCTCGTAAAATCGCTGTTCCAGGCCTGCTTCAGTATAAAATCGGGCGGCTGGGAGATGATTGCGCTTATGGATTTCTTGCCGTCGGCGCCGTAATAACCCGTGGTGTCAATGCCGACGACCCAGTAGGTGTATGTCCCTGACGCGGTCTCAAAGAGGGTAGTGAATGTGCCGGTGACGGTGCCAAGGACTGTCGCTGTCGTATAGTCCGCGCCCTTTCTTATCTCGTAATAATCTATGGGGAATGTGCCTTGCTTGCCTGCCCACGAGAGGGTCGCGTAGTTGTCTATGACAGCGGAGGTCAGGCTTGAGACAGCGCAGGGGCTGAATGTGAAAGAGTACTGGGCCTCGTGGGTGCTGTAGATGTTGGAGGTATCTATGGCCTTTATGCGGAAGAGCAGGTTCCCGGTCTGCCCGGGCTGATAGTAGTAGTTGTCGGTCGCAACGCCAGTTACGACAACAGTGGCTGAGTTCCAGTCGCTTCCGCCCAGCCTGATCTCATAGCCCCAGAGGTCCGCATCAGGGATATGCGTCCAGCTTAATTTAATAAACCCCTCGGCAGCCACGGTGGTAAACCCAGTCACGTCAGACGGCGCGGCGAGCTTGCCCAGAGTTGTTATAGAAGCCTGAGGAGAGGTCTGTATAAGAGCGGCCACACCTGAGGTGTTTATTGTAACCACCGCTACCTTATATGTCCTGTTGGCCACAACCCCGTTTATCCTGAAAGACTCTCCTGTCGTGTTCCCGGCGTATGTCCATGAGTCTCCGTTGCTGTAATAGATGTCCGCCGAGGCATACTCCGAGGACACGGGCCGGGCGAAATACACCTCAATGACGTCAAGCAAGGTCCCGTCATTAGACTTTATCAGCAGCTCGGCCAATTTCAGGTCCGTGACAGGCGGCCACGGGTCAAGGGACGAGTAGTTGACTGTCGGTAGCGCGGGGGTCAGGGTGTCTATGTTGTAGATTGACGAGCTGTATTCAATGCAGCTCAGTTTGGCCTTCTGGTCGCTCGCCTTTTCTATGCCCAAAACCCGAAAAGGCTTCACGGCCTTGTTTACCTCTCCGAGCGCGTAGACGTCGTATTTTTTTGGCGTGCCGGTAAACGGCGTGGCGGCCTTTATTTGCGAACTGTAGAAGTCCGCCTCGGACACGGAAGTTCCAATCTTTAAAACGCACTTGTCAAAATAAGCTGTCCCGCCGCCGTTGTCCACGCTCAGTTGCGCCGAGATAGAAGTAGATCCCAGGGCTATAGTGTGCGTGACGGTGAGCCATTCCCAGTTGCCGTCGCCGGAATGGTATGCGTGGGAATAGCCGGCAGAGTCCTGTATTATGATCCTTGTCTTACTCGCGATTGATGCCTTGACCCAGCACCCTAAAGTGAGCGTGGAGTTAATGTAGGATTGCGGAGAAGAAAGGGATTGAAATATGTAGCAATAGGGATTGCCGGCGGAAATAGCAATGGCAAAGACCCCTTCCTTTACATTAACGGTTTCTCCATTGACAAAACCGCCATTTAAGGCTGATGACCACGAAAGAAGGGTGTTCCCTGAATATGCCTCAAACCCGGGGTTGCCGAGGATTGATGTCGCGGTTATCGTCCGTTCCTCTATGGTGTCGTCCGAAAGCCTCACGAGCAGGGTCCAAGTCTTGTCCGGGGACAAGACGACATCGTTACGGTCAAGGGTTAAGTCTTCGCCGTTGACGCAGGCTACGAGCCTTCCTCCCCATCCCCACTGCGGGATGTCATGCTGGATGTTTATGACGTCTCCGACCGTGCAGGCTATTGCGTCTATGTCGGCCTCAAACTCTATCGTCCCTAAAAGATATTGGTTCTGGTAGAGCTTGAGCATGCCGTAGCGCCATGCCTCCTTGGGGTCCGTGAGGCCGAATGCGTCTACGCCGACCTTGTTGGACTTGGTTGAGAGGCTGGAATTGAATACAGATATCTTCTCGCGGCCGTAATCGCTGTCCTTGTTCAAGAAGTCTATTTCCATTTCCGCGGCCCTGTCGTCCAAGGGGAGGAACGTTTCCACGAACTGGTCATTGATTATGTTGCCCACGGTAAAGAGCTGGACAGGACTTCCTACCTTGTCTATGGCGACAGTGAGGTTTACTCCGTTCCACACAAGCGCGGCGCGGCCCATCTCCGCGACCTTTACCGCGGCCTCCCACATGGTCGTCTCTGAATCAAACCCTCCGTTAAAGGTGCACCTCGGGGTGCCGTATGACGTCAGGGTCTCGTCGCACCAGTCCGCCCATTCCTTGAATTTCGTCAGGTCAAGGCGCGCGGGGTCTATCCCGTCGTATCTTTCAATATAGGTTATGGACGAGGCCTTTTGCACAAATGCCTCGTCGGCATAGACGTCTATGGAGGCCCCCGAGGCTATCCGTATGTCAATGACCACGCCTGTGAGATTGCTCCTGAATTGCCGCGTGACTGTCATGAATTCCCACGCGCCGGCGCCGCTGTGATAGGAGCTTGAGTTTGCCTGCCAGCCCGTGCCGTCCGTGTCCCTTACGGTAAGCTGAGCGCGGTTTGCGGTATAAGCCTTTATCCAGCATCCGAAGGTAAAGGTTTTGCCAGACCAGTCGGCAGGGACTATGGTGTTGTCAACAGGCGCATCGGTTGAGTGCCAGCCCGTGCGGAGGATCGCTTCCTTGCCCGCGCCGTTTGTGATTTTTACGGCGTATTTGCCGTCTGTGAAATTGACGGTCTCCTGCGCGAGGGTCGTCTGGTATGTCGCGTCGTTCAAGGCGGCCCACTGCGTAATGGTCGTTGAATCCGTCCATGTCTCGAAATTACCGTTATGGATGTAAGTATCCGCTATCACGGGCTGGGTCAGGATGTCCCAGCACACCCACGCGGGATTTGAAGACGCACGGAGCCACCAGCTATTTCCCATGTAGGCTAAAATCAGGGCGCCTTCCGAGAGGCAGCAAAAATCAAATGAGCCGGAGAGCTGGTCGTCCGCAAGCCCCTTGATGCCCACGAGCACGTTCCTCGGATAGATATAATCGTCGTAGCTCGCTTCCCTGACCATGTTCAGACACATCTCATAGCCGTAACTGTCGGTGTCAGCCGGGTCGGAGGTGTTCTTCGTGACCTTTATCTTGTATTTGTTGCCTTTTGTAAGGTTGTCAACCCTGAAGGTTTTATAGATTGTTTTTGCGCTCGAGCCGGAGACCTTAAAGTAATTGGCGACAGCGTAGGTTACATTCTCAATGTCCATAATCCACCGCCAGTAATAAGCCCCCGAAGTCTCGCCTTCAATGTGGCTAAGGTAGTTGGTGTCTCCGGCCTGAGATTCGTGCCAGATAGTAGCCTCTTCGGACGAAAAGTCCGTGTAATACCTGCCGAGCGACCATCTACCCGAGCCGTAGTCGGCGGTAGTGTAGGACTCGGAAGATTGTGACGATGGCATGATTATCCATGTAGCGCCACCGTCCACCATGTATTCGACCGTAAGGGAGACCTCGTAGCTTAAATAATTGCCGTCGCCGTCCGTCTGCCAAAGGCCCGTCGGGAAGGCGACCTCAACCTCAAGCGCGTCAAAATTGTCGTTCTCGGTCGTATAGATGTAATACGACCCACCGGATATATTTACGCCCACGGAGAACTCAACCTTCGTGTCATTGAATGCCTCTATAACGGCCTCGGTGAGATATCCGTATCTCGGCGTGATCTCCACGCCCTTATAATTAGCGTAGTCCTGTCCGCCTATTTTAAAGTCCGTCAATGCCTTCACCGGCCCGAGGCCGAGGCTTAAAAGGACATTTAAATAGTTTTTATCCCCGTCCCTTGAGATATAGGACGATATGACGTTGCCGTAGAGCTTGTTCCTGCCGTAGATCTTCGGCACCACAAGGCCCTGTTGCTGTACCGTGGATGGGCTCCAGTCGTAAATCTGAGTGTCGGAAGAGCTCTCGGAGGCAGGAGACGGTAAAAGCGCGCTTACGAGATACCCGCCCGCCATTGCGGTCGCGGTCATGCCGACGGTCCAGCCGAGAGTGCCGGAAGCGAGTCCTAAATATGCGGGCATGGCCCATGCCGCAAACCCCATCAGGGCGAGCATGGAGACCGCCCTCAAGATCGTCTTGCCGGTATCATCTCCGTGGATCCTTGGCGCAAACACGACGCAGTCCGTGCGCCCGGGCACGGTGATTGCGTGCAAGGGATCGGGCACTATGCGGCCATTGACAGATACGATGATATCAATGCCGGGACAATGGCTTGCCTTTAACTCCGAGATTGTCCGGCCGCAATAGTCCATGGTCAATATGTCCCTGTCCCTGAGGTTAAAGGGGTTTTTGACCCTGACAAGCGTTATGGCCGTTGTGTTTTCCATCTGTAATACCCCGTAATCCTCTTGCGCCATTCGGACGCGTCAAGCCTTTCCAAAGCGACTCGGGTCTTTTTCATTATGTGTATGAAGCGGCTGCCGTCCACGACCACCCCTATATGGCTTGTATACGGGGGCATGATTGCGAAGGTCACAAGACAGCCAGGCTCCGGGTCCGCAATCTCTACGAACTTTCGAGAGCCTTCCTCTATTTGCTTATGCAGGAGGCTTTCTTGAAAGGCATAGCTGAATTCGGGAAGCCTTAAGCCCATCCTCTTATATATCTCCATGCAAAGGCCGTAGCAGTCCAGACCATCATTAGGGTCCCTTCCGTTGAGCTTGAATTCAACGCCGAGGAGGTCTTCGTAATTCAGCCTAAACAACCCTTACGCTCCTTGATCCAAGCCCCGGGTACCCGCCGAACCTCTTGCTGTTGGACTTGCCCCTGCATGCGTCAAGGTTCCTGTTGCAGGTCGTGTCTCCTCCGGGATATCCGCACTCAGCGGACTTGAACTGCCAGTTACAGTGAAATGCTATATAACGATGCAAAGGGAACCTCCGCCGCATCGGGTTAGGCGCGCCGAGAGTGAAGGTGCACCACTGGCTGTCGGCCTGCGTTGCCAGCACGTCAAAGCCCATGGTAAGTTCCGAACTTGACTCATCGAGTATGTTTTTATTGAGGGTAAGGCTGTTAAAGAAAACAGTCAGGTCGCCGCTTGCGTTGTTCTGGATAGCGCCGATGCCCGCCTGAATAGATTGACTGAAGTCTGACCTCGTTGCAGACGCCCTCTGCGTCCACGAGCCGTTGATATCCGATTTTGAATAAAATGTAAAGACAGCGCCTGCCCTTTTAATTCTCAGGAACTTTTCGGCGCTAAGGCCTGAAGCTGAATATAGGGCCGTGTTTACGCTGTTAACGATGTTTCTGCTGTAAAAATACCCGTCAGCCCTTACCCCCATCCATACCGCATCCTCGCCGGTCGAGGCATTGGGGTCCCTGACTGCGATTACAGCGTATCCCGATGTCGGCAGGACGGTTATGCTCTGGATGTGGGCCTCAATGTCAAAGTCTCCGTTGATGCTCTTGTATAAAAACGGCGCGGAAAAATCAGAGGCGCTCCAGTATGATTCGCTAAGGCCGCAGTCTATGTTCAGGAACCCCGCGCTGGTCATATTACTGTCAAGCCCGGCGGCCTGCGCCATGTTCACGGCGTTCCAGTTGTAGAGCTTGGCCCCGTCGCCGCCGGATTTAAAGTCCTGGCTCAGCTCAAACTCGTCAGTCTGCGGGGTTCTGACGACAATCAGCGTGACTTCAGACCCGACCCCTCCGGCGGTCTTCTCCAGATAATACTGCATGATCCTCGTGATGTTGGATATCTTGAGATTCACCGTCGGGATCTCGCCCTTTGCGGACGACTTGACGGCCTCTATGTCAAAAGGCATGGCAGTGTAAACCTGTCCGTTGTATACGAGGTCTTCCGTGTTGTTGATCAGATAGAGGTTCGTGCCGTCGGGAAGGGAGACTTTCAAAAGGATCAGATAGGCCGCCTTTGAGGCAAGCCTGTTCTTCTCCATTATGATCGCCTGAGATAGTGTCTTCATAGCTCCTTCAGTGTGAATTCGGCGGAATAGATGTTGGGCGCCTTAAAGCTGAGCTTGGGCGGTTCGGCAAACCTGACCTCGTATGTTGTCCCCTCCGTGGGGTGCGTCCAGTTGAAGGCCGCGGAGCCACCGGAGATCGTTGATACGAAAAAATTTTCAAACAAAGCTTTGTCGCCAGCGCCGAGGGTGTCGTATTTCAGCGTCCATTGCCGCCTCGTGCGAGTAAACCGCTGCCGCGTCTGCTGATACCCGCCTTCCGTGTCCGAACGGATAACAGAGTCCTCGTAACTCCATTCAATAGGAAAAAACGGGTTTATGGAGAGCGCCGGATAGGTGATAGCCGCCATTACCGCGCCCCCTGCAGCGCCCGATAAAGGGGCCCGTAGCCGTTCAGGTCCTTAAGCACCACGCCAACCACGAACTTCTCCCCGTCAAACTTCGCGGAAGATTTCTCTATTGCAAGCGGATAGCCGGACTTGTTCTCCATGCTGACCGACACATTGACGCTTGGGCTTCCGTCGGCGATCCGGCCGCTGTTAATGGCGTCAAGAGCGGCAACGCCTTTCCTTGAGACCACATACTCGCCCTTCTGCAAAATCGCCGGCACCTCGTCGGACGAAAGCCCGCCGAAGTGGAAGCGCGGGACATACCCGCCCCGGTGCATAATGTATCCGCCGGAATGGACCTGCATGACGGTTGGAGTCGAGGCGGCAGGTGGGCTGAACCACGACGAACCGATAATGTAGTTGACGAGTTTCTGTGAAAGGATGTCGGAAATAGCCCTTGAGATGCTCTCAAGAAAGGACTTGAAATAATCCCAAAGGTTTTTAATATCGCCGGTCATGGCGTCGAAAAACAGGTCCGAGAACGCCTGATGCATGCCCTGCGCGGTCGCCTCGGCGATCTTCTCGCCTGCCTGAAAATCGGTCGCTACGCTGTCGCGCCATTTTTTGCTGGAGCGGGCCCAGCCCTCCGAGAATGTCCCTTCGTATGGCTTGAGCTTTGAGGCAAGTTCGTCCTCTGATATTATCTCTCCCTTGAGCTTCGCTATCTCTTTAAGAATCTCAAGCCGCGCCGCTTCATCGGTATAATCCTTGAGGGATGCGTCAAGCAGGCTTATCTTCTGCTGGATTAGCGTGTTGTTGAGGCTTACCTCCTCCTCTATGGCCTCTTTCTCGGATATCTCGCCGCTATCTTTCTTGAGGTCAAGGAGCCTTTTCCTCTGGTCTATCTCAGCTGTAAGCCCTGCGATAACATTCTCCCTCTCTTTCCTGGCGAGATTCAGGTAGTGCTCTTCAACGGCCTTGCTGGCCTCCGAGGAATACGCCGCAAATATCTTCGCCTCGGCCCCAGGGACCTCCTTGAACTTTTCCCTCAACCCGTCCATCTTAAGCTGTATGTCTAATATCTTTTTGTAAAACTCATCCCCGCCGGCGGCCATTGCCGCATCAAGCTCCTTTGCCGCCTGTTGCCATTCCTTCGCAAGCTTTTCTATCTTTTCTCTGTCCCCCTTTTCTCTGTCCCCCTTTTCTTTATCCCCAAAGTCAAACGTTATCTTTTTCTTCAGAGGCTTGCCTGAAAAATTCTTTTCAAACTCCGCATAGCGCTCTACGATCTCCTTGCCCAAGTCTCCTTTAAAGGCCTCTTTCAGCGCCTTCTTGCTATTTTCAAGCGATTCTGACGCTGCCTCAAGAGTCTTTTCTATGCCTTCAAAATCCAGCATAGCGCCCTGAATTATTATCTTAAAGAAGGCGGAGGCGGCTTCTAAGGCATACATAAACGCGTCTCCGAGAAGACCGACCCTGTTTAGAAGAGGGGGAAGTATCACATATAAAATCCTTCCCAGTATTTCCAAAAACACGTCTGCCAGCCATCCAATAAGCTTTAAAGGTATTGAGAGTTGTTTTAAGACATTCCATGTTAATTCAATCACCCCCTTAATGCTCAGCCACCCTTTGTGTATTACGCTTGACAGATAATCACCGTGTTCCGTTAAGAATTCGTTGATTCTCTTTATAAGGCCGTTAATATCCTTGTATGCCGAGGCAAAGCCCCGACGCAAGATCTGCTCTTCTATGTCCTTCATGGTTGAGCCTATCACCGCCCATGTGTCCTGCAGGTCTTCAGTCCCTGCGCCGTAGCCCTTCAGGTGCTTCCCTATCTCCCTGATCTCTGTCCCTGATTCCTTCCATAACTTAAGTTGTTTCTTAAGCCCACCCTCAACCATGCCGTCAATCTGTGAGGCTATTCTATTGTTGTCCGAGACCTCGCCATCCAAAAGGCCCTTTATCTCCTGCCTCATGCGTAGCTGTTCATTCTGGCTTCCCGAGGCCGCGACCTTGATGGCATTAATTAGGTTTATATAGGCCTCCACATCCTCTTCCTGCGGGGTTATGCCCTGTTTTAGCATCTCCCTGGTTATAGTCATTACCTCTTCAGCCGAGGCCGCAGTCATCCTCCTTACCTCGTCCAACATAGGCAATAAAGAGCCTTCAATGTACTCTTTTGCGTTTTTGTATTTTTCGGCAAGGTCTCCCTGCGGCTGAAGAGAAGTGATTATGGTCGATAGCTCTATAACCGTGGTTTTGTATTTTTCAACTGCATTGTACGCGGGTGCGATGGCATCATGTATTGTTTGAAATGCTTTTTTGGCGGCGTACCCGACCACAGCCAATTCGCCTGCAACGAGCGCTACCGGCGCAAGCATCCCTTTTAAGGATGATGTCACCCCCTTGAATGCGGCTTGTGTATCGTCGATCGCAGAGATTATTATTTTGAGTTGATTTTGCATGGGTTTTGTCCTATAGTATAGCTATGATAGAGATTGTCCTCGCAGTCATAGCCATTGTTTTTTTAGACAGGCTTCGCCGTGGGTTGTCTCAGGGCCGTAAGATCTGCGTGCCAAAAGAAATGCCGGCGGCAGATGCGGCCTTAAAAAAGAAGGTACGCATAAGCATTCCCATCGCTGTCTTTATTTCCGGATATATAATCATCGTGTTTTTTTCAATCATTGCGGGCAAGTAGCACATACGCTCGGCAGGCCTTGCCCGAAATACCTTCCGCACTCCTCCACATCTCTTCCATTGCAGAATTCGCCGATGCCCTGGCCTGTCTTTTGTTTAACGGCCTTACTGCCTTCGCCTGCGGGGACGCCGAGAAAGGCAAGCACCGCCTCCCTGAATAGCACTTCCCTCTCCCTGTGCTTGAGGTAAGGGATGCATTCCGTTGGCGTATGTCCCCATAGAATCGCATCCCCCTTTGTAATGTCTCCTCCTGCGAGCATTGCCACAAGGCCGTCTATCCTCGGCCCTATGTCTTCTGCATCATCCCACTTGCTATCTGCTCCGCCTTTTTCAAGAGAGAAAGTATCGGGTTGATTAAAAAAAAATCCTCAATCACCTTCGCGGCAAGCTCAAGAGACATGCTTTCATCCAATTCCTCGGAAACCTTGTCCATGTTCTTGTCCCTTAACCGCGTCCCCTCCTCCACGAGGATTACGGCCAGGGCATTTGAGAGCCTATCCCCTAAAGCGGCCGCAATGTTTAAAGCATCCGGGTCTGCGGGCAGAGCGACCCCCTTCAGGAGATTTAGCATCTGCTTAATCTGTCCGAGCACGAGCGGTTTCTGGACATATACCTTCCCTGCTATCTCGTATTTGAACTCTCCCATACGCCTCCTAAGTGAACTGTATCTGCACCTCGTCATCGCCTGTGTTCATGGCGAGGGCGAAGGATGTATCTGCTACGGCCATATCGTTTCTTGATGAGTCCGATACTTTCGTATAAACGACCTTCGGGGCCGTGATTGCCACCTTGTTATACTGTGTCGCTCCGACCGGGCCGACCGTGAGCGCCCCGGCGGTCCCGGCCTTCCACCTGCCAAACCAGTCGTGCGTCGCAACGGGCGTCATTTCGGGGTCAAACTTGCCGTTGGGGTTTCTCCCGGTCATGGCGCATGAGGCGAAGCCGGACGACTTGGTTACGTCCTCCCTCATCTGCAGAGCGTTCGCCATGTCCAGCTCAATCCCGGCGATAACGGCGGCGTAAGAGGCTATCGTGAATGTAGAATTGAGGAACACCGGCGGTATAGTCCCTTCGTATGTCGGGGTTATCATGGCGCCATCCGCAACACTGTCTAAGAGGCCCATGAACTCAAAATCGGCCATCAAGGGCTCCCCGACCTTTCCGATTATTTTTACATTCCCGCGCGCGCCGTGAATCTTCTTTAAAACGCCGTCTTCATACAGTCCGAGGGTTATTGTCGGAATGCCGGTTGAGGCGGGAGCGTATGTAGCGCTCTCTGATCCCGGGGTCGTCACGATCGTTTCGGCAAACCCGCATGCACGGAGATACTTGGCTATGGCTGGTAGATTTGACGATGAATATGCCGCGCCGGGCCCCTTTAACTCAGCCCTAAAGGTGAGCCTCGCGGCCTGCGTGCCGAAGACCGGTGTGAGGTTTGAGAGCGATGCCTTCGCCGCGCTCCTTTCAAACTTCTTTATGTCTATGTCTATCTTTGGGTCAAACACGAGTATTCCGCCATCCGCGGCCGCAAGGGTCTGCCCTTGGCCCTCTGCGGACTCTATCTTTGCGGCAAGGACTCTTCTCTTGGTTAGCATGTATTATTCTCCCTTCTTCTGTTTCTTTGCGTCCTGTTCAGCAAGCGGCGCGGTGTTTGCCGCAGGCGCCTTAGGACCGCTGTCTGATACGATTTTCGGCATGGATGCGTCCTGCACGGTTTCCTTGAAATCCTCTACCATATTGCCTCCTTTATTACTGGTTATAGGGGTCAAAGACGCGCGTCCTGTAGAGGATCTTAATCCTTATCAGCGCGCCGCCTATGACCTTGTCGGCTTGCGCTATCTTCATCTCGTCGCCGAGAGGTTCGGTGTTCAGGGCAAGCCCGCCCCATTGCATGTCCTGCCCCGCGGCCTTATGAATATCCGCAACCGCCTTCCTCACCTCGGCCGGCGTGGACGCGCCGGCCATTGTTAGGAGCTCAATATCAACGGTAAGGCCGAAGGTGTGGAAGCCTACCGGGCCGCCTTCCATCACGGAGCAGGCCGCGTCCCTGTATTCTACGAGAGGCAGGTCGTGGTGCGCAAAGTCCGAGGCCTTCCAGTGGAACACATGGCTGCCGATGTCCGTCTCATAGCCATTGGCCTTTGTGATGGTTTTAAGCCTTAAGTCAACCGCGTCAAGTATTTTCTGCCTTATGCTATCGGCCATGTCAGTCCTTGCTGAGTAAAAGCGTCGTTATGCCGAGGCCATCCGGCCTGATGCCGGTTATCTTGTAAACGACGCCGTCCACGGTAAGCGTGTCCCCGTGCTTCGCGTCGGCCACCTCCTCGGTCTTGGCCTCCGCCTTCGGCCCCATGCACTCCACTTCGCCCGTATGGAGGTTCACTGCCTCAAACGCCTCCTCAAAGAGGATATTGAGCTCATACGGTCCGAAGGCGCCGCTGTAGACCGCGGGCTCGCCGAGAGCGTCTGTGATCTCGGCCGAGACCGCCTTCATGTCCTCGCGTAAGGTCATGAGTTGAGCGCGCACTCTACGGTCGCCACGCCGTTGCCAGCGGCCTTTGCCGCGTAGCCGGCCTTGGTGTTGCTCGTGGCCGTGAGTGTAAGCCTCTTGTTCGTGTCGTCCCAGTAAAGCTCGTCGCCCTGGGCCACGACATCGGTTGAGAGCTTCGGCAGGGAAAAGACACCCCGCATGGCGAGCACGCCCTTGGAGCCGTTCGCTATGTCTGTTGCGGCCACTCCGAGCCGCTTCCCTACGAGCACGCCCGATCCGGATGTTATATTGGCTCCGGCAGTGTATTCAAGGCTTTCGCCGGTCTGTATGTAGTTCTTCACTTTATCCTCCTCCTTTTTTATTTAAGGTTTGAAGTTTTTGCGCAATTACGCGCCGGCGTTCTTCACAAGGGCCTTCCAGTCCATGGCCTTTGCGCCGGCGTCTATCCTGACCTTGTATTCCACCCCGTCCACGTTCCAGCCTTCCTTCTGCTCGAGATACGGCGCCTGGTTGCCGTTGAGGAAAAAGACCTTGACGGTCTTGCCCTTCGGCCCTGCCATATACCACGCCGTAGAGCTTGCGTCGTCAAGCCTTGAGTCGTATGCCCTGACGAACCGCGAGCCTGCGTACGGGTTTGTGCGCGTGGCGGCCTTGTTGTCTCCTGCGAACTGGCCTGAGTTGAAGAATATCTCGGCGCTTCCCTCCAGGGCCTTTGACGCTATAAAGAACTGCGGGCTTATATTCAGCCTCCTCTTGCCGTTGACGTCCTTCTGAAGACCCATGAGCTTTATTGCTTCCGCTATCGTCGTCTCACTCGGGACGGCGCCTGTGCCCAGGTTGGCATGGTTCGCGTGGAACAGGGCCACGCCGTCGCCCATGGCGCTGTTGGCTGTGAGCACCGCGTAGGCGATGTCTCCTATCTTGCGGCTGGCCGCCTCGCCGTGCTTCCACGGTATGTCGGTGAACGCGCCGAGGTCGTCGTTTATGATGGTCTGGCGGCTGATCTTGAAGAGCTTTCCGTAAGTTGCTATCTGATACTGCTCCTTTGCCTCGGCCATGGACCCGTATCTGTATTCGCCGTTCTCCATGATCTCGTCAAGGTCGTCGCTCTCCGAAGCCCGCGCCGAGCTGTGCGTCTTGAAGTCGCTGACCGAGCCCACGGCGCACCAGACGCTCCATGTCTCGCTTGCCGATTCGTAGCCTTCAAAGAGCTCCTTGTTGGCCACATTGGCCAGCAATATAGGAAAGTCGCTGGTCGTAAGAGATCTCCCTACCATGGCGAGAGGGTCTCCGTGGACCGGCTGTCCTGCGAGCCTCAGCGCCTCCCTCGCCAACTCGCGGAGGCTGAATCCTGCGAGGTCGCGTGCCCCGGGGGCCGGCTTGTCCAGTTTTCTCCCTGCGCGGATGAGGATTGAGTCAGCGGCCGCGGCCCTGAACTTTTCCCTCTCCTCCTTTACGACCTCCACGGGCGGCCTGTAACCGTTGCCCCCGGCGGTCGGGGTCTTAGCGAGCATCTTTTCAAACACCGCTTTACGGGCTTCATCCGTGGACTTATAGCCCGTGATAAACTCATCAGCTTCTTCCGCGCACCCAGCCATGTCGCACATGGCCCTTATTTCAAGTATCCGGGTCTGTTCCACGCGGGCCGCCTCGGCCCTCACATGCTGATCATTCGGCTCGTCGGCCTTTTTTCTCACGTCCAGCGTCTCGAGTAACCTGTACGCCTCCTCCTCGTTTGCGGTCTTTGCCAGACCGCGGCTTTCCAAAAACTCCCTGACTTTCCTGTCCATTGCCTCCTCCTTTTCCTTTTTTAATTGGTTGCCCAAACCGGGCCCCGCCGAGGCCCTTGCCTTAGCCATTTCGTCCGCGCCTACCGGAGTTACGCTCAACTCCCTCGGCATCCATTGCGTCGCGACCTTCAGCGGGCCTTCATAGAGCTTACCCGCGATTTGCCGGCTTTCCCCTTTGGGGATGTATGTTGATTCCACTACCCTGTATCCGAGCGAGAAATCAGTAAGATGCCCTTCCATAAGTTTCTGCCACGGGTCTTGCGCCGCCTGAACGGTTGAGAATAAACAGAGGCCGACAAGTTCGTTCTTTTCTACGCGCATCTCCCTGTATGATCCGAGGACGTCGGCCGTGCTGTATCTGTTATGGTTCTCAAGGAGCGGCACCTGCCACGGCGCAGACAGGCGGCAGCCTTTCATGAGAAGGACCTCCGGGATCACTTCGTCGCGTTCGTAGTCGTAGACAGGGACCGGGTTTTCCGTGGCCCCGACGACCTCCACGGAGCGGGATTCTTCGTCAAGAGTAGCGGGCTTGCCCTCCGTTTTTGTCGCTATTGTCAGGGCGCGGTAATAAAGTCTTTCGCCTCGGTCTTCGCCTGTGCTTTTGCCGTTTTTTTTCAGCATGCGTCCACCTCCTTATTGTTTTTGGCCGTCTGTTTCATTTGCTCCCAGCGCGGCCGGGTTCTGCTGAAGGGCCGTGGAAACCTGTTTCATCGTAAGCCCCCGTTCTTTCATCATCTCCTCGGCCTCCTTGATCTCGTCAAGTATCTCCTCAAAATCCCTTCCGCGCGCGGCCGCGACTTCCTGCGGAGATCTCAGCCGGGCGTCTATCTGTTCAATCCACGCCTTGCCTTCGCGGAGGAGATCAATGGACTCCATGCCGGGTGGCGTGTAGGCCCCTTTGAAATAGTGTCTTGGGTTCCTCCAGAACCCGGGCAGGTCTATTTTGCCGGCGAGGACGGCCTGCGTGATGATCGTCTCGACGACGGGTTTAGACATGTGCAGGATATGCCGCATGGAGTGCGGCTTTATCATGACTGAGTAGTCGTTACGGATCCCGCGGAGGTTGCTGTAGTTTATGCCCTCGTAATCCGAAGTGAGCAGTTCGTATGTCGTGTCCGTTGAGACGGCCACCATTCGTAAGATGAACTTGGTGAAGGGGGTAAAGGAATCCCCCGGCCTGTTGTGGGACGCGATGTTCACGGTCTCGCCGGGCCTCAGGTATTCTATTATCGCGTTTTCCATGTCCTCAATCTTTTGGCCTGTGGAAGCATCGTCCGAAACCCGAACCTGCTGGAAACCCGCCATATCGCTCGTGGTAACAAAGGCGAGGTATTTTGCTGCCATTTTGGCTCCGTCTATCTCTGCGTCAAGGAAGTCGCCGAGGTCGTGCGCTATCAGAATGGCCGTCGCAAACGGAGATACACCGCGGAGCTGGCCGGGGCGTAGGGTTTGAAAATTATGGATCACATACTCCGCCGGGATACGCACGGACTTCGTGGACCCGAGGCTCCCGGCGCAGTAACCCGACGGCACCGCGAAGTGATACGCAGCTACCCTGCCGGTCTGGGATTCGTATTCTATGCCCTGATCCACCTGATTGCCCTGATTGACTTCGGCATAAGAAGAAGTCAGCCAGTCGGCCTCGTATGCCTGAAGGCAGAAGGGAATGTATCGCTTAGGATCTTTTATAAAGGTCTTGACGAAAAGCAGCTCGCCGGATTCCACATCCTGCCGTTTGCCGAGCCTTTCCATCTCGCAATAATGCAGCTTGCCGCTGACATCCATATCCTCGGCGGCCCAAGAGACTGCGTCCTCTATCTGTTGTATCGCCCTTTTGTCGTATTTGCCGGAGGCGTCGCTGACCCGGCTCTGGAAGATAATGCCGTTGCCGACGCTGTAGTTGACGAGGTTGTTTATGGCGCGGTTGAAATAGGGAAAGTCGCGGACGAGCTGTCTCGCGCGGCCGCGGAGAATATTGGACGAGCCGCGGATTATGGCGTTGATGTCCTGATTGGCCGGCATCCAGTTGCCGGTCTGCCGCGTGACCTTGGCGGCGGCATACTGCCGCGCTTTGTCGTTACGGAGCCTCGCAAGCATCCTCGCAAGCTCCCTTTCCGGCGAAACGACCCCTACCCCCCGGTCAATGGCTTTCTCTAATACGGACAGGCCACGCCGGCCGAAAGAGCCCAAACGGTTCACCAGCGGCCACCTCCTCCGTTTTTGGCATAGGTCCTGCCTGTGACCGTGCCTGATTCCGTATCGGCCATAGACCTAACATAGTCCATGGCCTTCTTTAATTCGTCAAACGAGCGGTATTGGACAGTCCTGCCGTTAAAAGTGTAAGAGACTGCCTTGAACCGACCCGTCGCTACGAAATCGGCGAGACAGTCTTTCATCGCATCATATAGACCCGTCCACGAGGTGAACACGGTAGCCATAATGAGCGATTATAATCCCGCTTTTTTTGGGATTGGGAGTTTAGGGATATTTAAGGATTTTTATGCCATGTTTCTGGATATTTAAGGATATTTGAGGTTGACAGGTTTTTTCATGACAGCGTCTATCTGGTGAACTTCTCCCACCATTTTTCTATATTCCGGCGTGAGGCGGTCCAGACCCCACCGTTCTTTTTTATAGGCAGATCCGACTCGGCATGCCATTTAAGGACCGTTGTCTCGCTGACGTTGTTCAGCGCCTGGCGTATCGCCTTCATGCCTATAAGTATGTCGTTCCCGTTTTTTTCATCGGCCATCTTACCACCTCCTGTCAGGATTATTAGCGGCACGCAGAGGTGCTTTAGCATACGTATCTTCCTCCCCTGGCTTCTTCCAGAACCTCACCTGCAGTATTTCGGCGGCGGCGAGGGCATAGACGCCGAGATCCCAATAGTGGTTGGCCCTGCCTTTCGGACAGACCCAACGGCCCCTGTCGTCCCTGTGCTCGGCGGTCATCTGCGCCGCGTATTCCTCAGGGCATTCGGAGTGCAGGTGCCATGCGCCAGGGTCCGTCGGGTTGATGCTCAGCTTTGACGCGAGCTGGTCCTTGAAGTGCGTGACATTGATATTGTAGAGCGTCAGGCCGCCGGGTATCGGCTTTTTTGTCGCGGGAAAATGATCTATGCGCGTGGACATTACGGTCGTGGTCATCCTCTGCCTGCCCTTAAGGGGCCGAACAACAGGGTTCTGCCGGCAGAACTCATACACTTCGGCGGTGCGGCTGTGTTTCGGGACAGTGCCCGTGCCGCCGCCGGAATCTATGAACGCGGCGTGTATGACATGGTTTTTGCCGTCAATATCCTTGTATTCGCTACTGAACGCGACATCTTTAAGAGCGTCAAAGGTCTCTATAAACCCTTCCCTGACCTGCCATGATTCAAGCTGCGGGCCCCGGCCGAATGCCCGGACTTCATAATAAAACCCTCTCTGCTGCGTGTCGGCGAGGAGGAGCAGACACGAGATGTCTTTGGGCACCAGACCCCTTGGCCTGTCGTCGCGGAGCGCTAATATGGCGTCGTCGCGCCTCTCGGAGAGGACCTCCATATACGGCTCTGCGGCCTCGTTGTTGTGCCACATGCGTAGCTTGTCCCCTGATCCCGGCTCCTGGGCGCGGAGGTAGCGCGCGGCAATGTCTGAAAGGGACTTGAACGGGGAAAGCCATGACGGGAACCTGAAACCGACCGAAACGGGGTAGTCTATGTCTTCTCTGAATTTCCAGCCGTAAAAGAAATGCTGAAGCCCGAGGACTACGGCCCTGTCCCTGTTGTCGTCGTCCCACAGTGAACCGCAGCCGTTGCAAGCATACCTCGCGTCCTTCTCGCGCTGGACCCTGTTCGCCAAAAGCTTCCATTCCCCGGCTTTTTTAGGCTCTCCCTTGTCCGGCCACCACAAGTGAGTGAAGTCCATGGGCTGGACATGCCCACAGTCCGGGCATTCTGCATGATAGTCGCAGGCCGCGTCGCAGTTGTCAAACTCAACGGCTACTGGGCCTCCGTTATGCCCTGGGGTTGAAAGTATCATGACGAGGCCTGTCTCTCCGTAGGTCGTGGTGCGGTCCTTAGCCTCTTCTATGTTAGCCGGCGCATCGTATTTGTCCACCTCGTCAAGGATGACCGTCTCGCACGGGTCGGACGCGACAGCGGCCTGCGAGCCTGCCCACCCGATATTGACACAGAAGCCCGTGCGCATGATGATTGAGTAGTTGGTCATATCGTCCGGGTTATCCGATATCTGGTCTGCGAGGCGAGGGCTCTTCCTGATGTTATCGTGCACGCGCTGGCGGAAGATACGGCGGGCCTTTCTCTCGGACTCCATGACCACGAGCGCGTTGTGGGACCTGTTGTCCATGCGCTTAAATAGCAGGTTGTGCGCGGCCTCGGTCACGCCGGTCTGCACTCCTTTCATGACGACCTCTGTGCGCATCTTTTTGAAAGCCCCCCGCCTGTCCGCTGCGTTCATGATGCCGATTAGCGCCGGGTTGTTCGCGTTGCTCCACTGCCCGGGGCGCGTGGACTTGGTAACATAACGGTGTAACTCTGCCCATTCGGCTGTCGTTATGTCTTCCGTCGGGATAAGGATTTTCCGCTCCGACGGCCACCATTCGCAGGAAACAAAGAGACTTTCCTGAGGGGTCTGTGTGTCAGTCTGCGTTTGCAAGTAGCTTTAGCTCCTCGGCCTCCGTGACGGCCTGTTTGGAAATCGTAAAGACCGGCTGTTTGGCATACTCGTAAAGGAGCGCCCTGAACTCGGTCTTAAAAAAGGCGCGGAACTCTGCCATGTTTTCCTTGCGCCCATTGACTACATCAACGGCCTTATTAAGCCGCCAGCCGTGGACAAAGTTGTCAAAAACAGTAAGGAGCAGGGCGAGCTTGAAAGTATGCTTCTGTTCAGCCTCGCTCTTTAAAATCCATTTGCCGGCGTTTATCTCATTCTCCAGCGCGAGAGCCTTGAGCTTTTCCTCCAATATGCGGGCCTCTAAACGGGCCTTCTCCTCCATGACATTGTCCGCAGGCGTAGCGCCGGCAAGCTTCTGGAGGCATAGGCGCGCATACTCGTCCACGTCCTTCTGCCTATAAGTCCCGTCCTTTTGCCTGCCGATCTTCCGGCCGTCCTTGTATGCCTTGGATTTTTCTATTTTCCAGCCTTCGGCCTTGAGATATTCCAGAACGGCAAGCAGGTTCGGGAAGCACGGCCCAGTCTCGCCCTTGCCTGCGCGGACGCCGGCAAGGGCTTTTTTAGCGTCCTCCATGTCCACGCGGTTTTTTTTCGTAGGGTTGTCGTTGTAGCGTTTCATGCTTTGAAGGAGCGCCTTTCCAAGAAGCTCTTCCTCTCTGGCAAGCAGGCCGTCGAGCTTATCCGTGATATTCCTGTTGCCATGGCTTTCCATAAGGAGTCGCCCCGGTTGATTTACAACCGCGTATCTGCTACTATAGTCTCGCCCCGGCCGGGGTGCGGATAGTAGCGGATCCGTCCGTCCTGCGTTTCTGCGCAGGGTTGGGCCTGCCAGCGCTTTACGATAACGTCGCAGTACTTCGGGTCAAGCTCCATGAGCCGCGCCCGCCGAACCATCTGATCGCACGCCATGAGGGTTGACCCCGAGCCTCCGAAGAGGTCGACGACTATGTCGCCGGGTTCGCTGTTCTTTTTAAGCCCCCGCTCCGCGAGTCTCACTGGTTTCTGCGTGGGGTGGATGTAGGTAGCCGTATTGTCCCGCTTCTCATACCAGACATCCAACATCCCTATAAAATCATCAAAGTCAAGGTTGAATATGTCTTTAAGGTCGGTTATGTTCTTATTCCTGTAGTGATTCTTGCCCTTTTTCCATCCGAAGATGCACGGCTCATACTGGCGGTGGTAGTCCTGCCCGTGAGAGATTACCATAGAGTTTTTGAGCCAGATAATAATCTGGCTGATATGCCACTTCGTTTTTTTAAAGGCCTCCGCGTTGAGACTGTGGTTTTCCATGGCGAACCACCAGTAAATAGAGGCGTCGTCGGTCGTATGCTCGTAGAGGTTTTTAAGCACATCCGAGTATAACTTGATGCAGTCGTCGTCCGACAGGTTGTCGTTGAATATCCGGCCTCCGCTGCCGCCGTACGCAGTCTGGAAAGCTCGGACGAGAAGCTCCTCGAGCTTCTCGTCGTCCCATTCGCCGGTGTGCTTATTGGCCGCGATATTGGCCATCTTCTCCCGTTCTATCGGCCAATCCACCTCGCGGTACGTGTAAGATTCTCCGTCTACGGTTATCCGTCCTTCGGCGACCGTGCCGGCTGTCGAGGCGCCAGGCAGGTCGATTTTGCTGATCAACGCATCCGGAGGCATGACCTTGACCCTCTGATGCCCTCCGATGATGTTGCCCGTCCGGCGGTTGAAGATGACGCCTGAAAGGTCGCCGAATTCTGCAAGGGATTTTTTGAGCCGCGCAAGCTGCTTTTCGGAGATCTTGCGCGGATTGTGCGGCGCGGGTTTCAGGTCTGACAGGTTCATATCTATACGCTCCTTGTGTTTTTGCATACGCAGTCCCAGCACGTAAATTGCTTTGTGCTTTTTCGGGGATATAAAACATCTAAGCGCTTACCGCATCTCCGGCAGGGCTGATATCCACGGACATAAGTCTCGCCCTCTTCGGCAAGAGTCTCTGTTGCCTCGGCGCCGGGGTCTGCCGGGGCTGGAATCGCCGAAGGCTCCGGAGTTGGTGGCGCCGGACGGAGGTCGTAAGGCAGGCCTGCAAGGATCCATGCGCGTATGTCTCCGCCTGCCTTTCTATAATCACCCGGGTCCTTGCCGGCAGGCACGGGCCATCGGTCGGCCTGTGGGAAGTGCTCATGCCACCATTGCCATGCCTTGGCGCCTGCCTCGTCGGCGTCCAGCGCTACAAGCAGAGCGGCTGATGATTTAAGAGCGGCATAAAGCCCGGAATCGGGCTTTATGCCAACGGAGCCGAGTGCTGCGGACCCGACGATGTCTCCCGCGTCAAGGGCGATGAGTATGGCGTCAAGCTCGCTTTCTACTATTACCCACACTTCTTTTTTTGAAGTAGCGGACGGCGGGATAACCATTGGCGACATGCCTGAGCCCGGGATGATGTAGTATCTCTGCTCCGCATCAGGCTCAGGCCGCCGGATGCGGAGCCTTAAAACGCGGCCGGCGACCATGTAAGGAATCACGAGGCCCTCTGGCAGCCAGAGCTTTTTTCCGTTGTCGGTAACTCCCCATACGGTCTTCTCGCGCCAGAGAGGATTGGGATTCCAGCCGAGTTTAAACCTCTTAATTGTTTCAATTACGATACCGCGGTGGGCAAGCTCTTCAAGTTGGTTGGGGTTATACAGGAGCTGCTCATGTGCGTATTTTACAAAGGCCTTGGCCTTTGCCTGCCAGAGATCTGCCGGGATGAGCATATCTCGCGGCGTGAAGTCCGGAGCCTTAATTTTTGGCGCTACAGGCGTTCTGTTGCGCTTAACGGCCTTATTGATCTCATGGCCGAGTTCCTGACAGGCTTCTTTATAACTCATACTCTTAGTTTCGCGGAGGAGCTGTATCGCGTCCCCGCCCTTGCCGCATCCCCGGCACCACCACGCGCCGTGCTCGCCCTCATGCGGCCACAGCCTAAACCTGTCCCTGCCGCCGCACATGGGGCAGGCAGAGGCGTATTCCCCGCCCTTGGTGCCTGCGACTTTTTTAGGCGTTAAACCACAAGATATTGCGATACTAAGTGTGTTCATAAACAACGAGCCATGATTTAGGAGTTCGGGTTTTTAAACATCCTGACCATACCCTTGTATATAGGTATTTATTTTTCTTATATATATTCTTTTTAAACCTTATATCAGGATGATAGGATAAAAATCATGACAAATGTATAAGCTTTTCCTGTGAGATTTACGGCGAAAAAAACTTCTTTAATATTTTATCCTATCATCCTGATATAAGTTAACCCCTTAAACTTTAAATCCTTTTTTGCCCATGATTCTTTAAAGGCCATGATTTTTTTATCCTTCGCCGTTTTCAAAGTCGGACATCGATAAGCCGTTGAACCAGATATGGCCGCCGACCTTCTTTTTTTCGAACCTTTTTTCCATGAGTTGTGAAAATTTTTTCTTCTTTGGGCAAAACTTCTCGTCGCCTATGTTCTGGACAAACCATATGACAAACGCATCATAGATCAACTTAAATTGAACCCTTTCATCCCTTGTCTCCTGACAACGGTCAGTTAAAAATGAGGACAAGAGGTCCTCGGACAGGCGGTAGTCCTCGGTTGACGCCCTGACGATGAGAGGCGGGTTAAGGCCCTGCTTTTGCCATTCAACACATCCGCGCACGAGCCACGCCAGTATTCCCGAGGCCTCGCCCTCAAGCGACTCCTGCAGGTCTTTTATTTTTTGCTTTTCATCCGGCGCCTTTGGTTCGTCCACGAATTTAACTTTGAACGGAATCAGATGGAGCCTCTGCCAGAACGAGAACTCGTCGCCCGGCGCGTGCGGCAGGTGGTTCGTAAGAAGACACAAAAGGTGCGTGGGCCTGAATGCGGTCTCGTGTTTGTCGTGCGGATTTCTGCCGATGAGCGTATCGCCGCCTGACAGCCACTTGACCTTGGACGACGAGAAGCGCCTCCCCTCGTCGGTTTCGGTCGCAAAGGCTATCCGGAGGCCCTTAAGCCCCATGATGTCGGGGCTCGGACCTGAACTGGACCTGTAGGCCTTCTGGTCCAGGAGGAGCTCGGACTGGATGGGCCTGGCCGCGTCGCCTAACACATAGCGGAGCGTCTCGACAAGCGTTCCTTTGCCGTTACGTCCTTCACCGTGGAGCACAGCGAAAATATGCTCCCGCACGATGCCTGTTATGCCGTAGCCGAAAAGGCGCCTGACATAGTCTATGAGGGCATTGTCCCCTGTGAACACGTCGTTTAAAAACCTCTCCCATGCAGGGGCCGGCGTGTCAATACCCGTCCATGCATGCGGCGAGGCCTTTGTAAGCATGTCCTCGGGCCGGCCTTCGCGGAATCGGCCGGTGTGAAGGTCTACGACGCCGTTGGATACGGCGAGAAGCCACGGGTTGCGGTCGAATTCCTCTCCGTGAACACCGAGGCCTTGTTCCACGCGGTGCGCCCAGGTAAGGCAGTTTTGTGCGCCCTTGACCGAGCGGAGCTTCTTGGCGCGGACGTAGAACGCGGCTCGGTGCCTTTTAAGGGATTCTTTTAACTCCTCCTTACCTTCCTCTTGAGCCTTTGAGATTTGAGGTGTAATATTATCCGCCGCGCCTAAATATTTAACAGATACCTCCTCTATAAGTCGGTAAGTTTCATCCATTGTGTCCATTTTCCAGTAATGGCCTGTCCAGAGGTACCATTGTGAAGAGTTTTTATCTATCACAAATCTACCGCGATGCAGCGCGGCGAAGAGGGCTCCGTCGCCGCGCTCGTTGGAGTCAAGGCAGTCGTTAATGAATTTGCTGGTAATGCAGCCATCATTCCCTTTGCCTGATTGCGCGGCCCGCAAAGACTCTTCTTCCGCCTTGCGGGCCGCGACTGCGGCTGCGATATCCTGCCCCTTATCATCCATTTAAAATGAGCTTTCCTTGCCATATTGTCACAGTGTCAACAGAGACCCCTGCTATCTCGGCAACGCGCCGAGGTGCGTTGCCTTCGTGCAGAAGGACCGCCACAAGCAAGACCTGTCTATACTCAAGGTGCGAGCCGTTAAGGAACGTGCCAGCGCGGGCCGTAAACCACCGGCCGCACCGGCCGCAAACGCAGCGTCGGGATGCCCAGAAGCCCTCTCGTGTTGCGCCGTCAAGCGCGAGGCCGCAGGACGGGCAAAAGGCGCCGTGCGGGTGAAGGCGCTGTAATATCCAGTCCCTGCACGCCACTTCGCCGAGAAATCTAACGCTGAAGGCGGCAGCGGCCTCGGAAGCGAGGAAGCGGCGTGCGATGTTTGCCGTTTCATCGGTTGTCTCTTCGTCAATCCTTGGATTTGCGGATTTTCCTTCCGCGCTTCCAGCCGAGGCCTGTATAACCTCCGAGCCCGCAGTTGCCACATTGTTGCCATTGTTCTCCATCGGCGAGTCATCCTCGTAAACGTGTTGTCTTGTGGTTTTTTCGTCTTTTTCCATTTTTCCGCGCCTAAAAAATTTTGAACCGTACGAAAAATACGTAGC
>JBBTGV010000027.1:0-3713 GCA_038041305.1 Deltaproteobacteria bacterium
GCACCTCAAGCAGGGCCGAGGCCGGGTCTCCCCTGAAGTCGTGGCTCATCTTGTCCACCTCGTCAAGGAGGAAGACAGGGTTGTTTGAACCGGCCTTTTTAAGGGACTGTATAATCTTTCCGGGAAGGGACCCGATGTATGTCCTCCTGTGCCCCCTTACCTCAGCCTCGTCCTTAACCCCGCCGAGAGAGAGCCTGACGAAGTTCCTGCCCGTGGCCCTTGCGATGGATTTTGCAAGGGAGGTCTTGCCCACGCCCGGAGGCCCTACAAGGCAGAGTATCGGGCCCTTCATCTCCTCAACAAGGCCCCTTACCGCAAGATACTCTACTATCCTTTCCTTAACGTTCTTAAGCCCGTAATGGTCTTCCTCAAGCACCTTCTCGGCCTCTGTTATGTCCTTTTTCTCCTCTGTCTCGTGGTCCCACGGAAGGCTTAGGATCCAGTCAATATAGCTCCTTGACACGGTCGCCTCGGCTGACATCGGGGACATGAGCTTAAGCTTTTTTATCTCCTGGCGCACCTTGCGGGTCGCCTCCTTGCTCATCTTCTTTGCCTTGAGCTTTTCCTCAAACTCCTGCAACTCGCCCTTGAACTCGTCTTTTTCGCCGAGCTCCTTCTGTATCGCCTTCATCTGCTCGCTTAAATAATATTCCTTCTGGGTCTTCTCCATCTGGCGCTTGACCCTCTGGCGTATCTTCTGCTCAACCTCAAGGATCTCTATCTCGCCCTCCATTATGCTGTAGAGCCTCTCAAGCCTCTTCGTGGGGCTCTGCAAGGCAAGCAGCGACTGCTTGTCCTCAAGCTTTATGGTAAGGTGGGACGCTATCGTGTCGGCGAGCCTGCTCGGGTCCTCAATTGAGGACACGCTCAGTATCATCTCCGGCGGTATCCTCTTGTTGAATTTCACATACACCTCAAAGGACTTTATCACGGACCTTATGAGGGCCTCGGTCTCAACGGTGTCGTCAAGCGCGTCGTCAAGCTCTTCAACGTTTACCGTGAAGCATTCGTCTTCGGACACGAACTCCTTTATCCTTGCCCTCCTCTTGCCCTCAACAAGCACCTTCACGGTGCCGTCCGGGAGCCTTAGGAGCTGGAGTATTGTACCGAGCGTGCCCACTTCGTAGATGTCTTCCTGCTTTGGCTCCTCTGTCTTTGCCTTTTTCTGCGCCGCAAGGAGCACGCTCTTGTCGTTGCCCATCGCCTGTTCAAGGGCCTTTATGGACTTCTCCCTGCCGACGAAAAGCGGCACCACCATATAAGGGAATATTATAATGTCCCTCAACGGTATAAGCGGCACTATGAGCTTGTCTTTTTTCAATTTCCCTTCCCCCGCGCCGTTCTCTTTATAGAATTTATACAATTAAGCGCCTTCCGTTGTCCTGACCTCAGGCGGACTCGGCCCTGTTGCCGTACACAAGTATAGGCTTTGCCTTCTCGTGTATCACGTCCTCGTTTATTATGCATTCCTTTATGTTCGTCTGGGAAGGCAGCTCGTACATGGTCTCCAGCATGTTGTTCTCAAGTATGGCCCTGAGCCCCCTTGCCCCGGCCTTTCTCCTCATGCTCTCCTTTGCTACCGCCACAAGTGCGCCCTCCGTGAACTTCAGCTTCACGTTCTCAAACTCAAAGAGTTTCTGATACTGCTTTACTATGGCGTTCCTCGGCTCGGTAAGTATCCTTACAAGCTCCTTCTCGGTCAACTCGTCAAGGACCGCCACGACCGGGAGCCTTCCTATGAACTCCGGTATAAGCCCGTACCTTATGAAGTCCTGCGGCTCAACGGACTTAAAAAGCCTTGAAAGGACCTGCTCCGACTTCTTCGTTATCTCAGTATGGAATCCGACGGTTCTTTTTCCCGTCCTCTGCGACACGATGGTCTCAAGCCCGGTAAACGCGCCTCCGCAGATAAAAAGTATGTTTGACGTGTCCACCTGCAGGAACTCCTGCTGCGGATGCTTCCTGCCGCCCTTTGGCGGCACATTCGCCACGGTGCCCTCTATGATCTTAAGAAGCGCCTGCTGAACGCCCTCGCCCGAGACATCCCGCGTTATGGACGGGCTGTCGCTCTTTCTTGAGATCTTGTCTATCTCGTCAATGTAGACGATCCCCTTCTGGCATCTCTCTATGTCGTATTCGGCGTTCTGCAGGAGGCTTAAGATGATATTCTCAACGTCCTCTCCCACATAGCCCGCCTCGGTAAGGGTTGTCGCGTCCGCGATCGTAAAGGGCACGTTCAGTATCCTTGCGAGCGTCTGTGCAAGCAGCGTCTTGCCTGAACCAGTCGGGCCGACAAGCAGGATGTTGCTTTTCTGCAACTCAACATTGGCAAGAGAGACCCTGTTCTCTATCCTCTTATAGTGGTTGTGCACCGCCACGGAGAGGACCTTTTTCGCGTGGTCCTGTCCTATCACATACTCGTCAAGCACCTTTTTTATGTCAACGGGCTTGGGTATCGCATGCTCTTTTTTCTTAAATTCCTCTTTCTCGTATTCCTCGGCTATTATGTCGTTGCAAAGCTCTATGCATTCATCGCAGATGTATACCATCGGCCCCGCGACAAGCTTCCTCACCTCATCCTGCCCCTTGCTGCAGAAAGAGCAGGTCAGATATCCGCCGCCCTTTTTGTTGATTGTCATCTTTTTCCCCCAGGAAGAGGTTTTTATTCAACCGCACGGCCTAAAGACACCTTGTCGCCGGTAACTTCCCTACGCATAACGCGAAAAACTATTTTTTCTCCTCAATCACGGCCCTCTTGTCTATTACTTTATCAATTATACCATATTCTTTTGCCTGTTGCCCAGTCATAAAAAAATCCCTTTCAGTGTCCCTGTAGACCTTGTCAATGGACTGGCCCGAATGTTTTGAGAGTATCTTTGAAAGCTCCTCCCTCACCCTCAATATCTCCCTTGCCTGTATGTCAATGTCGGTTGCCTGCCCCTGAACCCCGCCGAGCGGCTGGTGTATCAATATCCTTGAATTGGGCAGCGCGAACCTTTTGCCGGCCTCGCCTCCCGTAAGAAGAAGCGCCCCCATGCTCGCGGCCTGACCCACGCATATCGTGGACACGGCCGGCTTTATGTACTGCATGGTGTCGTATATGGCAAGTCCGGCGCTCACGAGGCCCCCGGGCGAGTTGATGTAAAGGAATATGTCCTTTTCATGGTCCTCGGACTCAAGGAAAAGCAGCTGCGCCACGATCAGGTTTGCCATGTTGTCGTCAACAGCGCTGCCGAGAAATATTATCCTGTCCTTAAGAAGCCTTGAAAATATATCATACGCGCGTTCCCCGCGGCCTGTCTGCTCAACCACCATTGGGACCAATGTCATGTCAATACCTCCGGATAAGATGCGCTGTTGGATTTTATTTTAAAACGCCTGCTGATCAGCCGTTCTTTGAACCTTCCGCCCCTGAGGCGCCCGCGCCAAGGCCGAGTATCACGTCAAAGACCTTCCCGTGCTTAATCCCGTCCTTTATGACGTCAACCGCCTTTTCCTTCTCTATCCTTGCGAAAAGCTCGTCATAGGAGATGTTCCTTGACTGGGCAAGGAACTTGACCGCCTCCTTTAGCTCGTCGTTTGAGACCGTAAGCCCCTCTTTTTCCGCAATCGCATCAAGTATGATGTCCTCTTTTACCTGCCTCTCGGCCAAGGGGCGGTATTTCTCCTTCAACTCCTCGGGCTTGCAACCCATGTCCTCCTGCCTGAAAAAC
>JBBTGV010000028.1:0-11986 GCA_038041305.1 Deltaproteobacteria bacterium
TTGCCCTTAACGCGGGCCCTGAGAGACCGAGGTTTACCGCGTCGTCGCCTGAAATAACGCCCACACCCTTATTCCTCTTAAGCCAGATCCGGTTTTTGGTCAGCAGCGTCTCATACTCATCAAGCCTCTTCGGCAGGATGTTTATTAAATTCCGGCACGCCTCCTTGCACTGCTCGGTAAAATCGTACCTGACGCCGCCTACGCGCAGATAGGTCAAGGTCATCCTTGCGCCGCAGAGCATCTCAAAGATATCCATCACGATCTCCCTGTCCCTCATTGCGTAAAGGAGCACGCTCATCGCGCCGAGGTCAACGGACCAGGCCCCGATGCAGATGACATGGCCAGCGACCCTTGAAAGCTCCGCCGCGATGACCCTTATATACTTGGCCCTCTCCGTTATCTCAATGCCCAAGAGCTTTTCAACGGCCTGCACATACGCAAGGTTGTTGCTCATCGCGCACATGTAGTCAAGCCTGTCCGTATAGGGCACGAACTGATGATACAGGAGGTTTTCCGCTATCTTCTCCGTGCCCCTGTGCAGGTACCCGATATCGGGCCTTGCCCTTACGACCTTCTCGCCCTGAAGCTCCAGAACGAGATGCAAGACCCCGTGCGCAGACGGGTGCTGCGGCCCAAGGCTTAGGGTTACTTCTCTGGATTCTATTACGTTGTCTGCCTGTGTCATGGTTTCCGACGTTGAGCCCAAGCGCTAAAAAACTATTTTTTCTCAACTCCGAACGGGTTGTATCTGTCCTTAAAGCCCCTTAATGGATAGTCCTTTCTCAAGGGGAATCCATCCCAATCATCGGGGAGATATATCCTTTTAAGGTCCGGATGCCCGTCAAAGGAAATGCCGAACATGTCAAATACTTCCCTTTCATGCCAGTCCGCGGTCGTCCATACGCGCGAAACAGACGGCAAGGACTCTGCGTCCGACAACCTGACCTTTATCCTGAGCCGGTGTTTTCTTGGTATTGAATAAAGATGATACACAACCTCAAACCTCAGCGCGTCTTCCGGATAATCCGCCCCGAGCACGTCAACGAGGAAGTTGAACTTAAGCTCGGGGTCTGTTTTAAGAAAATTTAAGATGGCCAAGAGCGCGCCCTTTTCAATAAGATGCGTTACCTCTCCCCTGAATACGGCGGTTGAGAGCACGGCGTCCTTGAAGTTGTCCTTAATCCTGCCCGTAAGGAGCGTTTCTCTTGTCTCTTCCATTATGATTAATCTTTTGGAATCCTTTTCTGCTCAAGCAGAAAAGGATTCTCCCTTTTTATCTTCTCCATAAGCTGCAAAAACCCGTACAAAAGGGCGTCCGGCCTCGGAGGACACCCCGGCACATACACATCCACCGGCACAACGAGGTCTGTGCCCTGAACAACCGAATACGTGTTATACGGCCCGCCCGCGGACGCGCACCCGCCCATTGCTATAACCCATCTCGGCTCCGCCATCTGGTCATAGAGCCTTTTAACCACCGGGGCTATCTTCTTTGTCATGGTTCCGGCTACGACCATAACATCAGACTGCCTCGGAGACGGCCTGAACACAATGCCCATCCTGTCAAGGTCCCACCTTGAACAGGCCGCGGCGATCATCTCAATTGCGCAGCACGCAAGACCGAATGTCATGGGCCACAGGGAACTCGTCCTGCCCCAGTTAACCACCTGCTCCGTGGCGGGGTTCTCCTTGACCGTCCTTATGAGGGGATTATTCCTCAACACATCGGCGATGCTGTCAAGTGTGGTTAAGAGGACCGAGTCCTCAATGGGATTTTTTCCGATATTCATGATTGCCTTGTTTTTAATCTAAAAAAACCTATATCCACTCAAGCGCGCCCTTTGCCCATGCGTATATGAAGCCTATGGCAAGTATCGCTACAAACACTATCATCTCAATGAATATGAAGATTGAGATGGACTTGTCGCTTAATACGACCGCCCATGGGAACAAGAACAGCGTTTCAACGTCAAAGACTATGAAGAGTATCGCGATTATGAAGTAATGCACCCTAAAGTGGCCTTTATTGGCCTCTCCGACGGGCTCCATGCCGCATTCCCACGGGGTTAGTTTTTCTTTGTAAGGGTTGCTTGGATGGAAGAGAAAACTCAAAAAAAGGGCGGCCACGGCCATGAACGAGGCCAAGCCCACAATAATCAGAACGGGCAGATAAGAAAGAAGCATTTTTGGGAGTATCCCCTTTTTGCCCTCCCCGCCGGATAAAAAACTTTTAGGGACAAGGCCTGCTTAATTTATTCTTCTGCACCAGAGTATCACGCAAGATAAACCGAACGCGGAATTTTGTCAAGGGGAAAGTATACTGTATACATAGGTTTGAGCAATTATTCCAGCCAAGCCTCCGGCAGGCTTAAGCATGTTAAATAAAATCAAAGAAATCCGGCTACTTACAGCCTGGCGCGTACAAACCTGCTCTGCGGTCCTTCATTATATTATTAAGCGGGGTTATGAACTTATCCCTTGCGCGCCTCGGCTCTATTTCTATTGACCTTGACTCAACGGTATCGCCGCCCGCCCTTGTAAGCACCGCGCCTTCAGGGGAGGTTATCTGGCTTAGGCCGATAAAATCAAGCGGCCTGCCCTTTTCCCTTTGCTCGCTTCCCACCCTGTTTGCGGTTATTGTGAACACCCTGTTCTCAATTGACCTTGTTACCATGGCAGCAGGGCAGTATGGGAGCACAAGGTTTGAAGGCTGGCATATTATGTCCGCGCCTTTTAATGCAAGCGTCCTTGCCGCCTCCGGGAATATCCAGTCAAAGCATATCATTATCCCTATCCGCGCGCCCTTCACATTAAAAACTGAAAAGGGCGTGTCTCCGGGGCTAAAAACCTTTTTTTCGCGCCAAAAGAGATGCGCCTTTCTGTATACGCCGGCAATGCCCTTTGGCCCGACGAGCACGGCTGAATTAAATGCCTTTCTCCCTTTTTTTTCGCAGATGCCCGCGATAATGTGCATCCCCTTTTCCCTTGCGACCTCCCTAAGCCGGGTTACCGCGTAACCTGAAGGGACCTCTTCGGCAAGGCTGTAGGCCTCCCTGCCGGACCTGAACTGATAGCCCGTTGAAAAGAGCTCCGGGAGCACGGAGATCTCCGCGTCCAGAGACTCAAGCATGCTTACGGCCGCGTCAACATTGCCCCTTATGTCTCCGAACACGGGGGATGTCTGCAAGAACCCGACCTTCATCGTAATTGGCCTCCGCTTAAAAAACAAAAAAGGAGGCGGGTCTTTAAATCAAGGCCGGCTGGCGCAATTCTGCCCCGGCTGGCCTTGTTCCCGTCTCCCTTCCTAATCCTTGAAAATTTATATTCGCTTACCTGCAGCAGCCTGATTTCTTCATGGCTTTCTTCGCGGCGGGTTTCTTTTTTGCAACAGCCTTTTTCACGGCAGCCTTTTTCGTGGCCATTTCTGTCTCCTTTAAAGAATTTTTTCTCTTGCGGCTTATAAAAATTTACCACCAAACAAAATTTCTGTCAACGGCTTTATGCCGTTTAAGGCGGCCCTTGAAAACAATATTGAGCTGTGCTAATCTCAAACGCTGAAATTAAAAGAGGTGTTTTTTAAATATGCCTATTACGAGAGAAGACGTCCTGAAGGCCGCGGAGCTTGCCCGTCTCGCGTTGACGGACAGCGAGATTGAGCTTTACACGAAACAGCTTCAAAGGATTCTTAACCACGTTGAAAAGCTCTCCGGGCTTTCCACCGTCGGCATTGAGCCGACGTTCTTTAGCGTTGCGAAGTCCGGCTTCACATTAAGGGAAGACTCGCAGGAGGCCTCTGCCCCACGCGAGGGCGCGCTCCAGAACGCGCCGCAATCAGAGCGCGGCTGTTTTAAGGTGCCGAAGATAATTGAATGAGCCGCCAAGAGGAAAACTTGTTTTTAACCTCCCTTACGATACGCGAGCTTAGAGGCCTTCTTTTAAAAAAAGAGGTCACCTCCCGCGAGATAACGGATGCCTACCTAAGCCGCATATCCGCGCTTGACCCGCGGATAAACGCCTATGTAACCGTAACCCATGACGAGGCCGTCAAAAAAGCCGTGGAGTGCGACGCCGCGATCGCAAGGGGCGCTCAATCGCCGCTCCTCGGCATACCGATTTCAATCAAGGACATATTCACGACCGCCGGGACAAGGACAACCTGCTCGTCGCTGATGCTCAAGGACTTTATACCTTCCTATGACGCAACCGTCGTAAGGAGGCTGAAGCAGGCCGGAGCCGTGATGCTCGGCAAGACCAACATGGACGAATTCGCCATGGGTTCGTCAACCGAGAATTCGGCGTTCATGAAGACAAAAAACCCGTGGGCGATTGACAGGGTGCCGGGCGGAAGCTCCGGGGGGAGCGCCGCGGCGGTCGCCGCGGGCCTCTGCGCCGCATCCGTGGGCACGGACACGGGGGGCTCAATACGCCAGCCGGCCAGCCTGTGCGGGGTTGTCGGGCTTAAGCCCACGTACGGAAGGGTGTCAAGATACGGCATGATCGCCTTCGCGTCTTCCCTTGATCAGGCGGGGCCGATAGCAAAGGACGCCGAGGACGCCGCGATAATGCTCGGCGTCATATCGGGCAAAGACAGCCTTGACTCAACGTCGGAAGCAATGCCCGTGCCTGATTATGCCTCTCTCATAAAGGGCGGCATCAGGGGCATCAGGATAGGCATACCCGATGAATACTTCGTTCAAGGCATGGATAAAGAGGTTGAAACCCTTATAAACAATGCAATCGGCGTTTTAAGGGGACTTGGGGCGGAACCGGTAAGGATTACCCTCCCGCACACGGAATACGCCGTTAGCGTTTATTACCTCGTTGCCACAGCGGAGGCGAGCTCAAACCTTGCGCGCTATGACGGGGTGAGATACGGCCACAGGTCCGAAAAAGGCCGCAACCTCATGGAGATGTACAAGCACACAAGGGACGAGGGCTTCGGGGCCGAGGTGAAAAGAAGGATCATGCTCGGCACTTATTCCCTTTCCGCCGGCTACTATGACGCATATTATAAAAAGGCCTCTCAGGTCAGGACCCTTATCAAAAACGACTTTGAGGCCGCGTTCGCGAAATGCGACATAATCATAACGCCAACTTCCCCGACCCCGGCATTCAAGTTCGGCGAGAAGGTCCTTGACCCCCTTACCATGTATCTCTCCGACATATTCACGATATCGTGCAATCTGGCCGGTATACCCGGGGCATCCGTGCCGTGTGGGTTTACGGACAAAGGCCTGCCCGTGGGGCTGCAGATCCTCGGCAGGGAATTTGACGAGGCAACGATTCTCAAGGCGGCATACGCATACGAACAGGCGACGCAATTGACGAAGAAAAGGCCTGCCTTATGAAGAAATACGAATCAGTCATAGGGCTTGAGGTCCACGCACAGCTTCTGACCAGATCAAAGCTTTTCTGCGGTTGCCGCACTGTGTTCGGCTCTGAGCCGAACACGCAGGTCTGCCCCACATGCCTCGGCATGCCCGGGGTGCTTCCGGTATTGAACAAAAAAGCGGTTGAATACGCGGTTACGGCGGCGCTCGCGCTTAAGTGCAGGGTAAATGAGCGGAGCATATTCGCAAGGAAGAATTACTTCTATCCGGATCTCCCTAAGGGATACCAGATCTCCCAGTACAACGAACCGCTTGCCGAGGGCGGGTTTCTTAAAATAGAGGCCCCGGACAGCAGAAAAACAATAAGGATAACCCGCGTGCACATGGAGGAGGATGCCGGAAAGCTCCTGCACGGCGAAGGCCCGGAGCATAAGGATTTCAGCTTCGTTGACCTGAACAGGGCCGGGGTCCCGCTTATTGAGATAGTAAGCGAGCCAGACCTGAGATCTCCCGACGACTCCGTTGAATACCTTAAGGCCTTGAGGGACATTGTCGTATATTTAGGCATATGCAACGGGAATATGGAGCAGGGCAGCTTCAGATGCGACGCGAATGTCTCAATAAGGCCCTTTGGGGAGCAACGGCTCGGCACAAAGACAGAGCTTAAGAACATGAACTCCTTTAAGTTCGTAAAGGATGCGATTGCCTACGAGATCCAGAGGCAGATTGACGCGCTTGACTCAGGCGAGAGGGTTATACAGGAGACCCGGCTCTTTGACACGGCAAGGGGCGTAACCGTGGCAATGAGGTCAAAGGAAGAGGCGCATGACTACAGGTATTTCCCCGAGCCTGATCTAAAGCCACTCGTTGTTGAGGATGCCTTTGTTCAAGACCTCAGAAAAGGGCTTCCCGAACTGCCGCAGGTGAAAAGGGAGAGATTTATAAGGGAATACGGCATACCTTCTTACGACGCCGGGGTGCTCACCTCAACAAAAGCCCTGGCAGACTACTATGAAGACGTCGCAAAAAGGACAAATGAGCCTAAGACAGCGTCAAACTGGGTCATGGGCGAGGTTTTAAGGCTTTTGAATGAGGACAAGAAAGACATTTCAGGCTCTCCTGTCACGCCTGAAAACCTCGCAGGGCTTATCCTTATGGTAAAGGACGGCCGCATCAGCGGCAAGATGGCGAAAGAGGTCTTTGACGGCATGTACAAGACCGGCAAGGGCGCGAATGAAGAGCTAAAGACAAAGGGCCTCTCCCAGATATCCGACGAGTCGGAGCTTGTTAAAATCATAGAAGACATAATAACGGCAAACCCTGAAAATCTTGAAAGATACAGGGCCGGCAAGGACAAGCTCTTTGGATTTTTCGTCGGAGAGGCAATGAAGGCCACGCGCGGACAGGCGAACCCGCAGGTCCTTAACAGGCTCTTAAAGGAAAGGCTCGGCAGATAATCTTCTAACAGCCGCTAAGTGTTTTTTTAGCGCCCTTCATCTCAAAGACCTTAAACCCCTTCTTCTTCCATCTGAAGTAGTCCCCAATTATCCTTGCATGGTCAAACGCGAGATTGGGCGGCAACTCTTTTTCGGCGAACACCCGTGCATCCTTCGCGTCGTCTCCCGCCTGAAGCCTACCCTCGGCCTTTGCTACAAATACCGTTGCTATGGTATGCATCCTCGGGTCCCTGTCCGGGTCTGAGTAGACATGCATCTGGCAGACGAGCCTTGCCTCCAGAGACGTCTCCTCCTTGGCCTCCCTGATGGCGGCGGCCTCAAGGGATTCGTTGTAATCAACAAACCCGCCGGGCAGCGCCCATCCGTAGGGCGGGTTTTTCCTGTCAATAAGCACGATCCCGCGCCCGGCCCCTGATGACGCCTCCATGATTATGTCAACCGTCGGGCAGGGATTTTTGTACTTCTTATCTGTCTTGCCTGTCTTGGGCATATTGCGCGCTACTCGGATGTCTTTGCGGCCCTCAGGAACTCCGCGCTTTCCTCCGGCAGGCTCGTGTTTATGTACATGCCGCTGCCTATCTCGAAGCCCGCCGATTTTGTAAGCCTCGGGACAATGCTTATGTACCAGTGGCAGTATTCGTTCCCGGCATCCTGCGGTCTTGAAGATCTTATGACAAAGTTATAGTCCGGGTCGTCAAGACCCCAGTATACCTTCAAGAGTACTGTCTTGAGATGGTACGCGAGCTCCTTTGACTCATCAACGCTTATGTTTGAAAACGCGGCTGAATGCCTCTTTGGGAATATCCACAGATGAAACGGCGAAAGCGCGGCATACGGGATGAATGAGAGGAAGTTGTCCGTGTCAACCACAACCCTTATCTTCTCATCCCTCTCCCTCTTTATGATGGCGCACATGAGGCAGTCGCCTGTATCGTCAAAATAATGCATGGCCGCCTGCACCCTGTCCCTGAACTGCACGGGCACCACCGGGGTTGCTATAAGCTGGGTATGAGGATGCACGACGGTTGTGCCGGCCGATTCTCCGTGGTTTTTGAATATGATGACGTGCTCAACCCGCGGGTCCCTGTAAGCCTCTACGAACCTGTTTTTATAGACCGACACGATGTCCTCAAAATGCTTCTGGTCAAAGAGCGCGGTGCTTAGATTGTGCCTCTGATGCTCAATTATCACCTCATGCACGCCTACGCCGCTTACGGTCTTTTTAATCCCGTCCTGCTTTCTTATCCTCTCTCCGTCCGAGGCGACCGCCGGGTATTTGTTTGCGACAACCCTTATCCTCCAGCCCGATGCGTCAGCCAATCTAAGGTGCTCTTCCGGGGTCTTTGATTCGTTCCCGGCGCAAAAAGGGCATGTGGCGAGATAAGGAGGCTGGCCCGGCCTCTGAAGATACTGCGTCTTGAATTCCATCGGCCTCTTCGCCCTCTCCGTTGCGATGATAACCCATTCCCTCGTAACAGGATTAAGCCTCAGTTCCGGCATACGGCACCTCTTTCGGTGTTTTTTAATTCGGCATATAAATCTACCAGATACGGGGCATCCGGGCAAGACATAAAAACAAAGTGTTGAACAAGGACGACAAAAAATGTTAGAAGTCTATTATCGCGCTTAATAGGGAGGTATCCGCATGGGACTGCTTACGGGGAAAAAAGGCGTCATATTCGGGGTTGCGAACGAAAGAAGCATCGCATGGGCGATAGCCTCTGCCCTGCACAAAGAGGGCATGGACCTTGCCTTTACTTACGCGGGAGAGGCCCTTGAGTCAAGGGTAAGGCCGCTGGCCGAAGGCATCGGCTCAAAAATAATACTGCCGTGCGATGTCACGAACGACGGCCAGATTGAATCGGTGTTCAACGAGATCAAGGCAAACTGGGGCTCGCTTGACACCCTCATCCATTCCGTAGCATTCGCCAAAAAAGAGGAGCTAAAGGGGGAATATCTGAACACCTCAAAGGAAGGTTTCAGGGTCGCCCTTGAGGTAAGCGCGTATTCGCTTGTCGCTCTATCAAGGGCCGCCGCGCCGCTTATGCAGGGCGGGGGCGGCAGCATCATCACCCTGAGCTACTACGGGAGCGAGAAGGTAATCCCCAACTACAACGTGATGGGGGTTGCAAAGGCGGCCCTTGAATGCAGCGTAAAATACCTCGCCTCAGACCTCGGGCCCAAGGGCATACGGGTAAACGCGATATCGGCGGGCCCGGTTAAAACCCTCGCGGCAATGGGCATAACGGGGTTTAAGGCGATCCTTGACGCTGTTGAGGCAAAGGCCCCGTTAAGGCGCAACATCACGCATGACGAGATTGCCGGCACCGCGCTTTATCTCGCAAGCGGCCTTTCAAGCGGGGTTACGGGAGAGGTCGTATACGTTGACGCGGGATACAACATAATGGGGTTTTAACCCGGCAGATAACGACGGGGAAAATGCGCATAATAGCAGACCTGCATATCCACAGCCGCTACTCAAGGGCGACAAGCCCTGACATGAACCTTGGCACAATCGCCATGTGGGCAAGGCTTAAGGGCATTGACATCGTCGGCACCGGGGACTTCACGCACCCGAGGCACTTTGCCTCAATTGAGGAGTGCCTTAAGGAGGCCGAACACGGCCTTTATGCGCTTAAGGATTCAAAGGAAAAAAACCCCGCGCGCTTCATGCTCTCGGCGGAGGTCTCAAACATATACAAGCAGGACGGAAAGACCAGAAAGATACACTGCCTCATATTCGCCCCTTCAATCAAGGCCGCTAAAAAGATCAACTCCGTGCTCTCAAGGCTCGGCAACGTCTCGTCCGACGGCAGGCCCATATTCGGCTTTTCGGCCAAAGACCTTCTTAAGATAACGCTTGACGCCTCTGAGGACGCGATGCTTGTGCCGGCGCACGCATGGACGCCATGGTTTTCAATATTCGGGAGCAAATCAGGCTTTGACTCAATTGAGGAATGCTTTGGAGAACTATCCCCGCACATCCGCGCCATAGAGACGGGTCTTTCCTCAAACCAGCGGATGAACCGGCGCCTCTCAAGCCTTGACAAGATCACCCTTATATCAAACTCGGACGCCCATTCCCCCCAGAAGCTCGGCAGGGAGGCGAATGTGTTTGACTCAGGCATGGATTACCGCGAGGTCATTGACATATTGAGGAAAAAGGACAAAAAAAGATTTCTTTTTACGATTGAGTTCTTCCCCGAGGAGGGCAAATACCACTATGACGGCCACAGGGAATGCGGGGTCTGTATGTCGCCTGAAGAGACGAAAAAGGCGCACGGCATATGCCCGGTATGCAACAAGGGCTTGACCGTCGGGGTCTTAAACAGGGTCGCGGGGCTTGCGGACAGGCCCGAGGATTTTTCAAATCCGGACGACATACCCCAGAAAGAGCTTGTGCCCCTGCAGGAGATATTGTCTGAATCGCTCAGCTGCGGCGTTGCCTCCGCTAAAATCCAAAAGGAATACAGAAGGCTTACATCCATAGCCGGAAGCGAATTCAGGCTCCTGCTTGACATGCCTGAGGCGGAGCTAAGAGCGATTGCCGGCGATAAAACCGCGGAGGCCGTCATTAAGGTCAGGAACGGGGACATTAAGATCCTTCCGGGATATGACGGAGAGTACGGAAAGGTGCGGATCTTCAACGGCGTTGAAATGCCCGTGCCTAAAACAGCCGCGCAGAGGAGTCTTTTTTAAGGCCATCGCCTCCAAACTTTAATGGAAAAACCCCAAAAAACCCTTGTGCTCGGCATCGGCAATATCCTCCTTACGGATGAGGGGCTCGGGGTCAGGGCGGTTGAATTTTTCAGGGCCAATTACTCTTTTCCTTCCTACGTCAGATGCATTGACGGCGGAACCGCGGGCCTCGGTCTTCTCCCCGCGATAAAGGGTTTTAAGCGCCTGATAATCGTTGACGCAATGCGCGCCCGGAGAGGCCCCGGCGCAATCCTTAAATTTTCATGGCCGATTAAAGGCAATGGCCGCTTGTATGCCGGGACAACGGCGCATTCAATCGGGATACCGGAGCTTTTAAGGGTCATGGACTTTGAAGGCTTAAGGCCTCTCTCAATAATACTCGGCATGGTGCCTCGCTGGATCGCCCCGGGCAGCACGCTTAGCCCTGAAGTCATGGAAAGGCTGCCTATGCTTGCGAAAAGAATCGCCTCGGAGCTTAAGGGATTCAGCATCCCCGTAAAAAAAATCCGCGTATGCGCTGGTTAAAGACAACCTCTATATGAAAAAAGCCGCAAGGATACATGTTGCGGGCATTGTGCAGGGCGTGGGCTTCAGGCCCTTTGTCTATAACTCTGCCTTAAAATTCGGGCTAAGGGGATTCTGCCTCAACGACTCCGAGGGGGTGGTGATAGAGGTCGCGGGGGAATCAATTGACGAATTCATCAGGGAGATTAAAGAGAACCCCCCCGAGCTTGCAAGGATTACGCATCTAAAGGTCTCGCCCATTGACGCGAATGAGATTGCCGCGTACAGGGGTTTTGAGATACGGGAATCCATCGGGCAAAAGGGCCTGTCCACCCTGATCTCGCCTGATGTGGCGACATGCGGCGACTGTATTTATGAGCTTTTGAACCCGTCCGACAGGAGATACCTCTATCCATTCATAAACTGCACAAACTGCGGGCCGCGCTACTCAATAATAAAAGACGTACCTTACGACAGGCCGAATACCACCATGGCCCCTTTCAGGATGTGCCTGAGATGCGGGGAAGAATACAGGAACGCCTTAGACCGGCGCTTTCACGCCCAGCCCAATGCCTGCGAGGAATGCGGGCCAAGGCTATGGCTCGCCGAAAAAGGGGGCATTGCAAGCCCGGCGGGGGAGATAAACTACGACGCGATAAAAAGGGCCAAAACCCTTCTTAAAGAGGGGGCGATACTTGCCATAAAGGGCATCGGCGGATTTCACCTCGCCTGCGATGCCGAAAATACGGACGCGGTAAAAAGGCTCCGGGAGAAAAAAAGAAGGTCCAACAAGCCGTTTGCCTTGATGTCGCCTGACGTAACGGAGATAAGGTCCTTTGCGGAGGTCTCCGACGAGGAGGAATCCGAACTCAGAAAATGGATTCGCCCCATCGTAATACTCAAGAAAAAAAACGCGAAGGCGCTTTCGCCGCGCGTTGCGCCGGGCAATGCCTGCCTTGGCGTAATGCTGCCTTACACGCCCGTTCATCACCTGCT
>JBBTGV010000029.1:0-9358 GCA_038041305.1 Deltaproteobacteria bacterium
CGCAAAAATGCCGTCTCATTATCCGAAAGACATTCTCCCTGAGATTGTAATCTGCGGAAGGAGCAATGTCGGCAAGTCTTCCCTTATAAACGCCCTCACTGGGATAAGGGGGCTTGCAAGGGTGAGTTCCACGCCCGGGGCGACGAGGGCCGTTAATTTCTTCAGGATAAACAAGGCGTTTTACCTCGTTGACCTGCCGGGGTACGGATACGCAAAGACAGGCGCGCATAAAAGAGGCGAGTGGGCTGAGATGGTTGAAAGATACATCGGAGGCAGGCCCTGCCTTGTCGGGGCAATCGTTCTCATTGACGCGAGGCGGGGAATGGAAGAGGAAGAAGAAGCGCTTTTTGAGTGGCTTAATAATTTAGGGCTCAATATCGCGGTTGTCTTTACAAAGGCAGACAAGCTTAAAAGGCATGAGCTTTCAATTTGCCTGAAAGAGATAAAAACGCAGGTGCATTGTTCTGCGGCGGTGGCCGTTTCCTCAAAGACAGGCCTCGGCGTTGATGCGTTGATTAAGGAGATAAGGCAGGCGCTTTTAAAGCCGGCGGCGCATCCCTCGTAAGGCCGTCTGCGCGTCGCAAGGCCGCTGTGACGGGCGTCACGGCGGATGAGGGGGCTTTGGTTTTTAATAGACAATGGGACCCCGGTTTCCCTTCAGATTGAAGGGCATTCCTAAATTAGTTTCAATAAAAACTCTTGACAAAACATGTAAAAGCCGTTTATTTTCGGGTTATGAATATAAAATGGTCTGCTAAATGCATCGTATGCCTTTTGGGGGTTGTCTTGTCCGGCTGCGCGGCGGTCTCCTCCGATGAGTATGACAGGATCTTACGGGAGACCGGGGCGCTTAAGGACAGGATTGAAGACACAAGGGCAAGGCTGGATGAGCTTGGCAACAAGTTCGGCCTCTTGAATGAAAAGGTGGACGCGTCAAGGGCCGATGTCCAAAGGATTGATAAAACGCTTTCCGAGAGGCCGTTAGAGCCTCCTGAAGGGCTTAAGGTCGTAAACCTGAACGAGGAGTCTGCCGCCGACGGCCCTGTTCTGCATGCCCCGGGTCCAGTCGTAAAGGCCCCTGTCGCCTTGCCGCAGCGCGGCGTAAAAAGGCAGGAGGAGCAGGATGGCTCAAAAAACCCGGACGCATTATACGGCAAGGGGCAGGACTTTTTCCTTTCAGGCGACTATGCGGTCGCAAGAAAGGTCTTCTCAGACCTTGTAAGGCTTTATCCGACAAGCCCGCTTGCCGACAACGCGCTATACTGGATAGGAGAGGCATACTATTCGGAGAAGGAGTTTGAAAACGCGGCATTGAAGTTCAGCGAGGTTGTGGAGAAATACCCGAATGAGAACAAGGCCCCGGACGCACTTCTTAAGGCCGGCTTTTCCTATAAGGAATTAAAAAATGAAGACAAGGCAAGGCAGTATCTTGATATGCTCATCAGGCGCTATCCTGGTTCAGAGGCCGCATTAAAGGCAAAAAAAATGCTTGAGAAAACAACCGGCACAGAAAAGGAAGGTTAAGATGAAAGCAAGGCGCATTGTGGCAGGCTCGGTATTGCTCGGCATTTCCCTTTTCGCGGCGCTATCGGCGGCAGTTGAGACAACGGCCGGCAAGGATGGCGCTGAGGCGGGTGATGTGGCATATTATACGATAGTTGAGCATGACACGCTCTGGGCGATATCGGGAAGGTTTTTAAATGACCCGTTCAAGTGGACAGACCTCTGGGGCCGCAATCCGCAGATAAAAAATCCGCATCTCATATATCCGGGGGATATGCTCAAAGTCACGCCCTCGGGCATTGAATTCGCAGGCAAAGGCGGGGCGGACAAAACCCCGGCCATAGAGGATGATCGGCTAAAAAACCTTCCAGAGGTCGTTCTTGATGAGGAGAATGCAGGGCCTGAGGCCCTGCAAAGTGTTGTCGTTCTTGAGTCTGAAGAACAGCCATCAGAGGCCAAGCAGGCTGTGGTGTCAGCCCCTTCCGGGCCGCAGAATGCAGGCGCGGCCACTGATGCGGCAAAGGAAAAGGCGCATGAAGGAACTTCCGAACAGGCTCCCTCTTTTACGCTTCTGAGAAAGGGTTTTATCACGGACAAGGAATCCGGGCCGGGCGGCGTCATAACCGGGTCTCCTGATAAATCCATCCTTATACAGGCTGGAGACAAGGTCTATGTCTCGTTCAAGGACAGGTCGGGCATTAAGGCAGGCGACGCCTACACGATTTATACCGTTGGGAAAGAGATAATGCACCCTGTAAAAAGAAAGAGGCTCGGCACGGCTATTGACATACTCGGCGTGATTAAGATCTCATCAACGGGCGATTTAATGGAGGCGGTTGTTGAGAAGGCGTATCAGGAGATTAAGACGGGCGCGAGGCTAAAGGCCTTCAAGGAGCCGGCCGTCATTGAGGTCCGGATAACAAAGGCCGAGGCCGTCGTGAAAGGCGTAATAGTGGCGTCAACAGAGGACAGGATGGAGATTGTAAAGGGCGATGTCGTGTATATTGACGCCGGCGAAAAAGACGGGCTTAAAAAAGGCAATCAGATGAACATATTCACTGAGCTTGACGACGCGAAAGACCCGTTCAGCGGCAAGCGCCAGACCCCGCTTGTTGATGCGGGCGCGCTTGTCGTGATTGAGACATATGAGGGCGTCTCGCTTGGGGTTGTATCAAAGAGTTTTATGTCCATAAACACGGGCGACCCGATAAAGACCGCGGTGGCGGCAGAGTAAAAACGAGTTTTTTGCCTGCAGGGGACGGCCATAACCGTCCCGCGGGCATTTGTGGAGAAAAGGGATCTTAACAAAAAATAAAATAACCAATGATTTTAAATACTGGCTTGCATTAAGCAGGCTCAAGGGCATTGAACGGGTCTCATTAAAGGACCTGCTCAAGGAATTCGGCTCTCCCCGCGGCGTTTTTACCTCCAGCCAAAAAAAGCTCAGCGCCTTTTCCGATGCGGTTAAATCAGCGGTCAGGGGATTTGATGAATGGGACTGGGTTGAAAGAGAGATTGGCCTTGTTGAGGGGAAAGGCGCAAGGCTTATAACGTTTGATTCCGACGAATATCCGCTGCTTTTAAGGGAGGCCCCGGACCCGCCGTCCGTACTTTATGCAAAGGGGCTTAAGTTTGACAATGAGAGGCCGTGCGTGTCCGTCGTCGGCACAAGGCATCCGACCCCGTACGGAATAAAGCTGTCAGGCGCGATCGCGGGCGGGATTGCCCTTGCCGGGGTTATTGTCGCAAGCGGAATGGCAATGGGCTGCGATGCCGCGGCGCATACCGGGGCGCTTGACGCCGGGGGCTTTACGGTCGCCGTGCTCGGCACGGGGGTTGACGTAATTTATCCAAGGGAATGCAGGCGCATATACGAGGAGGTCTCCGTCAAAGGCCTCGTATTGTCCGAATTTCCCATGTCAACGCCGCCGCAGCCGTATAACTTCCCGAAGAGAAATAGGATAATAAGCGGACTTTCCCTCGGCGTCGTTGTGGTTGAGGCGCCACTGAGAAGCGGGGCATTGATGACGGCAAGGCTTGCGCTTGAGGCAGGCAGGGATGTCCTTGCAGTGCCCGGCCCGGCCATGTCGCACAAGAGCGCTGGCACGAACAGGCTTATAAAAGAAGGCGCGCCCCTTGTTGAGTCGGCCAAGGACGTGCTGGACGCGCTCGCGATAGAGTGCCGGTTGAACGAGGCAGAGGACCAGGCCGTTCATGAGCCGGAGGCGATTGAGCAGAGGCTCGTCTGGGGCGCGCTCGGCACCGAGACGCTTCATATTGACGGCATAATGGATAAGACCGGGCTTAAGCCCGCAAGGGTGTGCGCGGTGCTGCTGGACATGGAGCTTAAGGGTATAATTGAACAGAGGCCCGGAAAATTCTTCGCGCGAAGGGTCTCTTAAACAGGCAATACAAAACACAGAGAGAGGTTATGGCTAAATCGCTCGTCATAGTTGAGTCGCCTGCAAAGGCAAGGACGATAAATAAGTTTCTCGGCAGGGATTTTACGGTAATGGCCTCTGTGGGCCACATAAAAGACCTTCCCAAGAGTAAGCTCGGCATTGACATTGAGAACGGGTTCACGCCCCATTATGTCAACATAAAGGGCAAGGCGGAAATTATAAGGGAGCTTAAAAAGGCGGGTAAGCTCGCGGAGCGCATATACCTTGCCCCGGACCCTGACAGGGAGGGCGAGGCCATTGCATGGCATATCGCGGAGGAGATAGACAGTCTAAGGCAGAAGACAAAAAGGGTGCTCTTTAACGAGATAACGGAAAAGGCCGTAAAAGACGCGATAAAACACCCGATTGAGCTTGACAGGAGCAAGTTTGAAGCGCAGCAGGCAAGAAGGGTGCTTGACAGGCTTGTGGGGTATCAGGTCAGCCCGCTTCTGTGGGACAAGGTAAGAAGGGGGTTAAGCGCGGGGCGGGTTCAGTCCGTTGCCGTAAGGCTCGTATGCGGCAGGGAAAAGGAGGTCTTAAGCTTCATCCCTCAGGAATACTGGTCCCTGACCGCGGATCTTGAATGCGCCTCTGGAGAGAAGTTCAGCGCAAGGCTTATAAAAAAAGACGGCAAGAAGATTGAGCTTAAGTCCGGCGGCGACGCGACGAGCGTCATAGAGGGCATTAAAGGCGCGGGGTTCAGCGTTCACTCCATTGAACAGAAGGAGACGAGGAGGAATCCGTCCGCGCCGTTCACCACAAGCAAGCTCCAGCAGGACTCCTCAAGAAAGCTCGGATTCACGGCGAAAAAAACCATGATGCTCGCCCAGCAGCTCTACGAGGGCATTGACATAGGGCAAGAGGGCCCGGTGGGGCTTATATCGTACAAGAGGACCGATTCGGTCCGGCTTTCCGGGGAGGCCGTAGACGCGGCGCGGTCGTTCATTGAGGCAAAATACGGGCTGGATTACCTGCCGCAGAAACCTAACGTTTACAAGACAAAGGGAAAGGCGCAGGACGCGCATGAGGCGATAAGGCCTACCTACATGAAGTATACGCCGGAGACCATAAAGGCGCATCTCTCAAAAGATCAGTTCAGGCTCTATGAGCTTATATGGAAGAGGTTCGTGGCGTGCCAGATGACGCCCGCCGTCATTGATGCGACAAGGGTTGAGATATCCGCGGGCAACGCCGCGTTTCAGGCAAACGGCTCTGTCGTCAGGTTCCCCGGCTTTACGGCCGTGTATGTGGAGGGCAGGGACGAGGAAGAAGAAAAGGAAGAAAAACTGCCGAGGCTTAACAAGGGGGAGACGCTGAAGCTCTTGAACTTTGACCCAAGGCAGCACTTCACCCAGCCCCCGCCGAGATACACCGAGGCAAGCCTTGTAAAGGAGCTTGAGGAAAACGGGATAGGCCGTCCGTCAACGTATGCGGCCATACTCTCAACCGTGCAGGACAGGGGCTATGTCATAAAGGAAAAGGGCAGGCTCAGGCCCACGGAGCTCGGATTCCTGGTGACGGACATGCTGATAGAGAGCTTCCCGGAGGTGCTTGACATTGAATTCACCGCGCACATGGAGCAGGAGCTTGACAGTATTGAGGATGGCAAGAGGGACTGGCAGGCCGCGCTAAAGGAGTTTTACGGCCCGTTCAGCGAAAGGCTTAAAAAGGCCGGCAGCGACATGAAGAACGTAAAGCAGGAGGAGACCCCGACGGACGTGGTGTGCGCGAAGTGCGGCAAGCCCATGGTCATAAAGTGGGGCAGAAAGGGGAAGTTCCTCGCATGCACCGGTTTTCCCGAATGTAAGAACACGCAGGACTTTACGATGGATGAGCACGGCAGGGTAACGCCGATTGAAAAGGTCGCGGAGGTGTCAAGCTCCTTGTGCCCCAAGTGTTCGTCTCCGATGCTTGTCAAGACAGGCAGGTTTGGCAGGTTTCTCGCGTGTTCAAGGTATCCTGAGTGCAAGGGGACCCTGTCGCTTACAACAGGCATACCGTGCCCTGAGGATGACGGGGGAGAGCTTGTTGAGAGAAGGACTAAAAAAGGCAGGGTATTCTTCGGGTGCTCAAAATATCCGAAGTGCACTTACGCGACATGGGAGCTCCAGCGGACAGAGGCATCTGGCGCCGAGGACAAGCCCGGCAACAAGGATTGAGGCCGTTCGTTGACGTGTCTTGGTTTTAAGGTATAATAATAGTGATTGGCGCGGGGCTTCAAGGCGTGGGTCAATAAGCGCATTATCGGCGCGCATCCATAGACTTTTCAACATCCTGCTAATAAGGCCTTTCCATGATTACAAAAAATCCTAAAAACATCCTTGTCGCGGACGATTCAATGTTTTTCAGGACAAAATTAAGCGACATACTCATTGAGGCCGGCCATAAGGTGAGGTTCGCAAAGGACGGTCAGGACGTTATTGATGAGCTTAAGAGGTCCAATGAGACAACAGACCTCCTTATACTGGACCTTCAGATGCCCAACATAGACGGCTTCGGGGTGCTTAAGTGGATAAATGAGAACGGATTCAAGGGCAATCTCCCGGTGCTCGCCGTGACAGGCGTCTATGAGCCGGGCTATGTCATGGAGGAGCTAAAGTATCTTGGCGCGAGCGGCCTTATAACAAAGGGCTTTACCCCTGAGCAGATTGTGTTCAGGGTCAACAGGCTCCTTTACGCCGACAAGTCGGACGCAACGTCTCCGAGGGAAAGGGTGCCCGTGAGCGTGCCCGTGGATTTTACGCTGAGGGAGGCTACTTCAACTGGATTTCTCCTTAACGTAAGCGAGACAGGGGCGTTCCTTCACACAAAGGAGGATGTGCTTACAGGCGCGTACTTAAGGCTTAAGTTCATGCTGCCGGGCATAGACCATCTCTTTGACGTAAGGGCGGTTGTCCAATGGTCCACGAGCGAGATTACGGGAAAGACGCTTTTCGGCGGATTTGGAGTGATGTTTACCGCGATAACAGACAAGGAATTGGCATTACTTAAGGAGTTTGTTGAGGCAGAGATTCAGAGGGCAGGCCATATATTCAAGGATTTAAGCGCAACGGATTAGCAGGCTGAACGAATTATGGGTTTTTCCGCGTCATTGTCTTCGGTTTTCGCGGCGCCCGCCTCTAAAATACATCGCAATAAGCGCGATCACCACGCCCGTTGTAATCGCCGAATCAGCGACATTGAACGCGGGCCAGTGAAGGCCGCCGACGTAAAAATCAAGAAAATCAACGACAGAGCCGTTCTTAAGCCTGTCTATGAGGTTGCCCACTGCCCCTCCGGCTATCATTGAAAGCGCGAAGGCAAGGATCCTCGTCTTCGCGTCCTTAAGTAAAAGCAATATTATAAAAAGCTCGGCAATGGTTGCCGCGATGAGGATAATCTTGCTGACGGCGCCCGCCCTGCTTAATATGCCGAATGCGGCGCCCGGGTTTTTTATGAACACGAGGTTGAAAAATCCCGGCACTACGGCTATGGACTCGTTTAGGGCCATCCCGTGCGATACAACGGCCTTTGTGACCTGATCCAGGGCTGTCACGCAGATTGCCGTTGGGATGAGTATCTTGATGTTTTCTTTTATCTCAGCGCCTCCGCGCACCTTGGGCAGAGCGACGGGTGCGCCCCTGACTGGCCTGCCTCTGCGGTTAAGTGCCAGCACCGCTCGCATTTCAGGCCTTGTGCCTTTTCAACGAGCACCGTAATGCCTTTAATCTCGGTTGAACCGTATATATGCGTCATTCCTCCGCCTGTTGAGGAGTCAACCATTGACACGGAATCCATGACCTTAAGCCCTGATACTATCAGGACCTCTTTCAGCAGGGCCTCTTTTTCCTTCAGGAGCGCCTGAAGGTCCTGGGGCGGATAAATTACAACACTTGCGTCAAGCGAATGGCCGATGAGCCTTGCCTGCCTCGCCCCCTCAAGGGCCTTTGCCGCCTCGGCCTTTACGCTTAAAAGCCTGTCAAACATCTCAGAGAGCCTGTCGTCGCGCCAGATGGCCGGCAACAGGGGCATCGCTGAAAGATGGACGCTCTCCTCTTTTTTTCCGGGCATGAACGCCCATGCCTCGTCCGCGGTAAATGCGAGGACCGGCGCGACGAGCCTTAAAAGGCAATTAAGCGCATGGTACAGGGTCGTCTGCGCGGCCCTTCTCTCAGGGGAGGCGGCCTTTGACGTGTAGAGCCTGTCCTTTATTATGTCAAGGTAAAACGCGCTTAAGTCCACCGCGCAGAAGTTGTGCACTGAATGATACACGGCGTGGAATTCAAAATCCCCGTATGCCGAGATAACCCGTTCATTCAGCCTGAAAAGCCTGTGGAGGGCGAGCCGGTCAAGCTCGCAGAGCGCATCATGCCGGACAATGTCTTTTTCAGGGTCAAAGTCGTAGAGGTTTCCGAGTATGAACCTAAAGGTGTTTCTTATGCGCCTGTAGGCCTCGGAAAGCCTTTTTAGTATCTCCTCGGAGATCCTTACGTCCTCCCTGTAATCCTCTGCCGCGACCCAGAGCCTTAAGACCTCCGCCCCGTATTTGTCCATCACCTCGTGGGGCGCGATCACATTGCCCGTGGACTTGCTCATCTTTCTGCCTTCTCCGTCAACCACGAAACCGTGCGTCAGCACGGCCCTGTAAGGGGCCATTTTTCTCGTGCCCATGCACGCAAGGAGCGAGGAGTGGAACCAGCCCCTGTGCTGGTCGCTTCCCTCAAGGTACAGCCCCGCCGGGAATCCGAGGTTTTGCCTTTTTTCAAGCACGGCGGCGAAGCTTACGCCAGAGTCAAACCACACATCAAGTATGTCGTCCTCTTTTTCAAGCCTTTCCGAGCCGCACCTTAAGCATCTCGTCCCCTGCGGCATGATTTCATTCAACGGCTTTTCAAACCACACGTCAGCGCCGTTTTCCTCAAAATCATCGGCAAGTTTTTCAATAAGCGCCCCGTCAAGACGGCTAATGCCGCACTCAATGCACCGTATCGCCGGTATGGGCACGCCCCACGCCCTCTGCCGCGAGAGGCACCAGTCGGGCCTGCCCGCGACCATGTTGTATATGCGCTCTTTGCCCCATGATGGGATCCATTGTATGTCTTTTTCTATGGCCTTAAGCGCATTCTGCCTTAATGGGCCGGCCTCCCCGGCCTCCATTGACGCAAACCACTGCTCGGTCGCCCTGAATATGACCGGGCTCTTGCACCTCCAGCAGTGCGGATAGGAGTGCCGTATGTCCTCTTTTCCGATAAGCGCGTTGTTATTCCTTAAAAGCTCTATAATCGCGGCGTTTGCCTTAAACACAGGGGTGCCTTCAAATTCAGGGACATCCTTCGTGAACCTGCCTGAGGAATCAACGGGCGCGTAGATTTCAAGGCCGTGCCTGAGCCCGAGTTCGTAGTCCTCCTGCCCGTGTCCCGGGGCGATGTGAACGC
>JBBTGV010000029.1:9368-31201 GCA_038041305.1 Deltaproteobacteria bacterium
GAACGCACCCGGTGCCCGCCTCTGCCGTAACATGGGCCCCGGTTATTACCCTTGAGTCGCGCCCTGTCCACGGATGCCTGCAGAGGATCCCCCTGTCAAGCTCGGCCCCTGTCCACGATTTTTCAGGCACAACGAATTCGTCTTTTTTGAATCCGAATTTTTCCATGCAGGCGCTTATGAGCCTGTCGGCGAGCAACAGGTCCCCCGCGGGGGTGGCCACGAGCCTGTATGCAAGCTCCGGGTGAAGCGCGATCGCGAGGTTTGCCGGCAATGTCCACGGCGTCGTGGTCCAGATTACGAAAAAACTGCCTCTTTCTTCGTTAACCGTAAATGCGCCCTTGGGGTCGGCTACGCGGAATTTCACGAAAACAGACGGAGACGTCTTGTCCATGTATTCAACCTCCGCCTCGGCGAGCGCGGTCTTGCACGACGGGCACCAGTGCACGGGCTTTTTGCCCTTGTAAACAATCCCGGCCTTTGCAAACCTGCCGAGCTCCCGCAGTATCGTCGCCTGATACTTAAAGTCCATCGTAAGATACGGGTTGTCCCATTCGCCGAAGACGCCGAGCCTTTTAAACTCCTCCCTCTGTATGCCGACGAACCTCTGGGCGTACTGCCTGCACCTCTTCCTGACTTCAACCTTTGAGAGGGAGGCCTTTTTTTCGCCGAGTTCCTTTTCAACCTGAAGCTCAATTGGAAGCCCGTGGCAGTCCCATCCCGGCACATAGTCGCTTGAGTGACCGGTCATGAACCTGCTCTTGACGATGATGTCCTTGAGGACCTTGTTGAGCGCATGGCCCATGTGGATGTTCCCGTTTGCGTATGGCGGGCCGTCATGGAGGATGTATTTGGGCCTGCCCTTGCCTTTGTCCATTATCTTCTTGTAAAGACCGGCGTCCTCCCACGCCTTAAGCATGGCAGGCTCTTTTTTCTGCAGGTCCGCCTTCATCTGAAAGTCTGTCTTCGGCAGGTTAAGCGTAGCCTTGTAGTCAATGGGCATGATTACGGAGCCTTTTTGGGTTTTTTTTGTCAACTTGACAGTATTTTTTAACATACAGAGGCGCAAAAGAAAATATCTTTGTTTGGCGGCGTTTTTTGCCTGCCCGCAATTTACATTTATATCCGACCGCCCGACCCGCCGCTGAAGCAGCGGGATTGCGGCGGGCATCCCATTCGTGTTATGCTTTAATCTTTAGCAGGATAAGGATTTCTGGTGTTTTAATACGTTGCCAAGGGTTTAAATCGTGGAGAAATTAAGAAAACCATTCAGCATGAGGACGGACTTTATCCCAAGGGGAGACCAGCCAAAGGCGATAGAAGCGCTTGTTAACGGGATTGTAAGCAGCGACAAACAGCAGACGCTCCTCGGGGTTACCGGCTCAGGCAAGACCTTTACGGCGGCAAAGGTCATTGAGGCCCTTGGAAGGCCCTCGCTCGTCATAGCCCCCAATAAGACCCTCGCGGCCCAGCTCTACGGGGAGTTTAAGGACCTTTTCCCGGACAATGCAATTGAATACTTTGTCTCATACTACGACTACTACCAGCCTGAGGCCTATGTCCCCTCAACGGACACGTATATTGAGAAGGATGCCTCCATCAACGACGAGATAGACAAGCTCCGGCACTCGGCGACGCATTCGCTCCTTACGAGGAACGATGTGGTGATAGTGGCCTCTGTTTCCTGCATATACGGTATAGGCTCTCCTGAGGACTACGGTTCAATAAGCCTTTATGTGGAGCGGGGCATGCACGTCGGCAGGGACGCCATAATAAAAAGGCTCGTTGAGATGCAGTACCAGAGGAATGACGCGGATTTTTACAGGGGGACATTCAGGGTCAGGGGCGATGTGGTCGACGTATTCCCCGCGTACGAGGCCCAGAGCGCGGTAAGGCTTGAGTTTTTCGGCGACGAGATTGAGGCCGTATCAGAGATAGACCCCCTGAGGGGCAGGCCGATAAGGAAGATAGAGAAGTCTCTTGTGCACCCGGCAAGCCACTTTGTCACGACAAGGGACAACCTTAAAAGGGCGATAAGCTCAATACGGGAGGAGTTGAGGCAAAGGCTTAACGAGCTTAAGGCGGGCGGTAAAAACCTTGAGGCCCAGAGGCTTGAGCAGAGGACCATGTTTGACATGGAGATGCTTGAGGAGATGGGATACTGCACCGGCATAGAGAACTATTCAAGGCATTTAACCGGAAGGTCTCCGGGGGAGCCTCCGTACACGCTCATTGATTATTTCCCGCCGGAATATCTGCTTTTTATTGACGAGAGCCACATAACGGTCCCGCAGCTCGGCGGGATGTATCACGGCGACAGGTCAAGAAAGCAGACCCTTGTTGACTACGGCTTCAGGCTTCCATCGGCGCTTGACAACAGGCCGTTTAAGTTTGATGAATTTGAAAAAAGGGTCAATGCCGTCGTCTTTGTCTCGGCCACGCCGGGGGATTATGAGCTTAAGAACTCCGCGCGCGTTGTTGAGCAGATAATAAGGCCCACGGGGCTTACGGACCCGGAGGTTGAGGTAAGGCCGGCCGGGAGTCAGGTTGACGACCTTTTCACGGAGATAAAGAAAAGGGTTAAGGCGGGAGAAAGGGTGCTTGTCACGACGCTTACAAAGAGGATGGCGGAGGACCTGGCGCAGTACTATCAGGACTTGGGGCTTAAGGTCAAGTATCTGCACTCGGACATTGAAACGCTTGAGAGGATTGAGATTATAAGGGATTTAAGGCTCGGCGAATTTGACTGCCTCATAGGCATAAATCTCTTAAGGGAGGGGCTTGACCTGCCAGAGGTCTCGCTTGTGGCGATACTGGACGCCGACAAGGAGGGTTTTTTAAGGTCAGGGCGATCTTTAATACAGACGTTCGGAAGGGCCGCGAGAAACATAAACGGAAGGGTCATCCTCTATGCCGATGCGATGACCTCGTCAATGAGGGCCGCGATAACGGAGACTGAGAGGAGAAGAAGGCTCCAGTCAGAATACAACAGGAAGCACAATATCACCCCTATGAGCATAACGAGCAGGATAAAGGACATAGTCGGCTCAATATACGAGGCTGATTACTATACGGTTAAGACCGCCGCCGAGAAGGAAGAAGAATACATCCCCCCGCACGAGCTTCCTTCTGTCATCAAATCATTGAGAAAAGAGATGGAGCGGGCCGCAAAGGGCCTGGAGTTTGAAAAGGCGGCCTCGTTGCGGGACAGGATTAAGGAGCTTGAGTCAATGGAGATAAGGATGGGGTAGTTTTTTTGTTTTTTAGGATCAGCGTAAGCCCCGCATTAAATCAAAAACGAGAGGTGCAGGTGAAAATGGATTTCCTTTCCGCCTTAAACACGAGACATATGCTTTTTGACGGCGCAACGGGCACGATGCTTCAGGCCTTCGGGCTTAAGCCCGGGGCATGTCCGGATGAGCTGAGCTTAAAAGAGCCGGCAATCGTTGAAAAGGTTCACAGGGCCTATGCAGAGGCAGGCTCTGAAATCATTACGACGAACACATTCGGCGCGAACAGGATTAAGCTTAACGAATACGGGCTTTGTCCAAGGCTTAGGGATATTAATGTTGAGGCGGTCAGGTGCGCGAGGAGGGCCGCTGGCAACGAAAGATTCGTCGCGGGCGGCATGGGCCCCACCGGGGCGTTCGTTAAGCCCGTGGGCGGCATGGAGTTTGACGAGGCCGTTCAAGTCTTTAAAGAGCAGGCAGACTCTCTTGCCGCAGGCGGGGCGGACCTCTTTATAATTGAGACCATGATGGATATCAAGGAGATGAAGGCCGCGATAATCGCGGCAATGTCAACGGGGCTGCCTGTCGTAGCCACAATGACCTTTGACGAATCCTTAAGGACGGTGCTCGGCACGCCTCCCGAGTCTTTTGCGATACTCGCCGAATCCCTCGGCGTGGCCGCCCTCGGCGCGAACTGCTCGCTCGGCATAGAGGGCATATTGAGGGCAGTAGCCGCGATGCGTAAGGTCGCCTCAATTCCATTCATTGCCCAGCCTAACGCGGGCATGCCGGAGCTTAAGCAGGGCAGGACCGTTTTTCCGGCAACCCCCGCGCAGATGGCCTCTTTTGTGCCGGGGCTTGTTGATGCGGGGGTGAGGCTCCTCGGCGGATGCTGCGGCACGACGCCGGAGCATATAAGGGAGATGGGCAGCGTCTTTAAGAGGCTTAAGCCCGCTGCCGCGAAAGAGTCCCCCGGATATTCGGCCCTCTCAAGCAGGTCGGGTTTTTTGCTTTTCGGCGCCGGGCTTCCGGCAAGGATTGTAGGCGAAAGGATAAACCCGACGGGCAGAAGGATGTTCGCCGACGAGATAAGGCAGGGCAAGACCGCTACAATCAGGAACGAGGCAAGGGAGCAGGAGGCCGCGGGCGCCCATGCCCTTGATGTGAACGTGGGTGTGCCGGGCGTTGACGAGGTCGGCGTGATGAAGGAGGCGGTCTTCTCCGTCAACGAGAACTCCCGGCTTCCGCTTGTCATAGATTCGTCAAACCCGGTAGCCATTGAGCAGGGGCTTAAATCCGTTGACGGCAAGGCCCTTATAAACTCCGTAAGCGCGGAGGAGAAAAAGCTTAGGATGATTCTCCCGCTTGCAAAGGCATACGGCGCGGCCGTGCTCGGCCTCACGCTTGACGACGCCGGGATACCGGAGACCGCTGAGGCAAGGCTAAAGACAGCCGAGGCCATCCTGAATGCGGCGCTTAAGCTCGGCATGAGGAAAGAGGATCTCATAATAGACTGCCTTGCGATGACCGTAAGCGCGTCTCCGGACTCCGCGAAAGAGACCTTGAGGTGCATAAGGCTCGTAAAGGAGAGGCTTGGGCTTTCAACCGCCCTTGGGGTAAGCAACATCTCGTTCGGCCTGCCCGCGAGGGAGCTTGTAAACGCGAGTTTTCTCTCCATGGCGATTTACTCGGGGCTTGACCTCTGCATAATAAACCCGAAGAACAAGGCAATGATGGACGCCTACTCGTCGTCCCTTGTGCTCGTGAACAAGGACCTGCGAGCCGAGAACTACATACGCAGGCATCAGGCGGCCTCTGTTGCCTCAGGCGCGTCGCAGCCGTTGGCTCAAGAAAAAAAGGCGGCCTTGACCGTAAGCGAGAAGCTTAAGAAGGCCGTGATCGAGGGAGACGAGGAGAACATAGCCCCGCTCATTGAGGAGGCGCTAAGGCAGGGGTTTGATCCGATTGGCATAAGCAATGACTCGTTGGTGCCAGCCCTTGAGGAGGTAGGCCGTCTCTTTGCCGCAAACAGGTATTATCTTCCTCAGGTAATGCTCTCCGCAGAGGTCATGAAAAAGGCCTTTGAAAGGCTTAAGAAAGAGCTTAAGGGCAGAGAGGGCGCGTCTCGGGGAAGGGTCGTCCTTGCAACCGTTGAGGGCGACATACACGATATCGGGAAAAACATCCTCGCCACGCTTCTTGAGAACCACGGCTTTGAGGTCATTGACCTCGGAAAGAATGTCCCGTGCGAGAAGATCGTGGGCGTGGCGGTGGAGAAAAAGGCTGATGTCGTGGGCTTATCCGCGCTTATGACGACAACCGTCATGGAGATGGACAAGGTGATAAAGGCGCTCAACGAAAAGGGCATAGAGGCGATGACGATAGTAGGAGGGGCTGTCGTGACAGAGGATTTCGCCAGAAAGATAGGCGCTACTGAATACGGAGGGGACGCGATCTCGGCGGTTGACAAGCTTAAGGCGATGATTAAGAGGGCAAGGGAGAAAAGGCCTTAATCGGGCGGTCATGGAGGTCTCTCTTAAAATTACCTCGCTTGCGCACCTCGGAAAGGGCATCGGCAGGCATGACGGAAAGGTTGTTTTCGTGCCTTTCACGGCCCCTGGCGACGATGTCGTTGCAAGGGTTACATCCGAGAAAAAAGGCTTTTGCGAGGCCGCGCTCGTAAGTGTTGCAACGCCTTCCGCGCTTCGCACAGAGCCTGTCTGCGGGGTCTATGGGGAATGCGGGGGATGCTCTTACCAGCACATCGCGTACGACGCGCAGGTTCAATGGAAGGATAAGATCTTCAGGGAGACGATTGAGAGGCTTGGAAAGGCAAAGGGCATAGGCTTTGACGCGCCGAAGGCCGCGCCAAGGCCGTATAACTACCGCGCAAGGGCAGGTATTAAGGTTCATGGCAAGGGCTGGGGGTTTTTTGCGGCTAAAAGCCGCTCTGTGGTTGACATGGAGTATTGCCCGCTTCTTAATGAAATACTGAACACGGCTTATTCCGGCATAAAACAAAGGCTTAAGAATGAAAAAACCGCGCTTGCCTCTGTTGAGCTTTATCTCAGCCAGAGGCATGCCTCGGCAGTCGCGGGGTTTTATGTTAAGGAGGATCTAAGGCTTAACTGGCGGGAGATCCTGTCGGGCGTAGAGGGGTTAAAGGGGTTTGAGGTGTTTTTAAGGCCTGATGAAGGGCGCGCTGGGAAAAGGATTTTTGCGTGCGGGGATACGGCGGCGGTCTATTCATACGGGGCTATTGAATTTTCATCAGGCATAGGGGCCTTTTCCCAGATAAACCTTGAGCAAAACGCCGCGCTTATAGGAAAGGCCGTTGAATACGCCGGATTCTCCGGCAATGAGCGTGTCTTGGACCTCTTTTCGGGCATCGGCAATTTAACGCTCCCTGCCGCGCTTAAGGCGGGGAAGGCGACGGGCGTTGAACTGAATAAGGAGGCGGTCGTTTTTGCGAGGCGAAATGCGGATGAGAACGCCGTTAAGGGGGTTGATTTTGTCCGTTCACCGGTGGATGAATGGCTTAAAAAGGGCTTTAAATATCTTGAAAAAAACCCGCCTGATGTGGTAATATTAGACCCGCCGCGATCCGTTGACGCGTCGGTTGCGCGGCTCATTAAAGACATAAGGCCGAAAAAAATAATCTACATCTCCTGCAGTCCGCCTGAGATGGCCAGGGACATATCGGTGTTTAAGGCCTCAGGCTACAATGTAAAGAGGGCCGGGTTTGTTGATTTCTTCCCTCAGACATTTCATATTGAAGGCATTGCGTTGCTGGAACCAATTTAAATAAAAGAGGCAGGCTTATGATCGAAGAGCTACCTATCGTAAAACAGCTTAAGGACGAGCTCCATAAGGTGGAAAAGGAGCTGAGGATTGACATCCCGCGCGAGCTCCAGAAGGCGGCGGCGCACGGGGACTTCAGGGAGAACGCGGAGTACGAGGCCGCAAAGCAGAGGCAGGCGTATCTCCAGGCGCGGGTTGCCCACCTTAACGCGCGGGTAAACACCCTTACCTCCCTTAAGCTTGACAACATACCGAGGCACGCGGTCGGCTTCGGGTCAAGGGTGCACCTTGAGGACTTAAACACCGGCGCGGAGGTTATATACGAGATCGTAACGCCGGAGGAGGTTGACCCGAGGAACGGAAAGCTCTCGGTTAATTCGCCGATAGGGAGCGCCCTTCTCAACAAGGAGGCGGGCGACGACGTTACCATATCGCTCCCGACCGGCGTAAAGGAATACGCGATAACGGAGGTCCACACCCTTCATGACCTCTTTTTCAGAAAAGCGGATAAATAGAACAAACCTTAATTCCGGAGCGTCATAACATGGGCATTCTCTATTATCTTATCCCACTCATCGTAATCGCCGCGGCCGTCGTGTGGGCAGTGGCCGTATATAACGGCCTTGTCACGCTGAAGAATCAGGTTGAGAACGCGTGGCGGCAGATAGACGTGCAGCTTAAGAGGCGGCACGACCTGATACCGAACCTCGTGGGCGCGGTAAAGGGCGCGATGGAGTTTGAAAAGGAAACGCTCGGGAGGGTCATTGACGCGCGGGCAAAGGCCCTCGGCGCGACAACGGTCGCCCAAAAGGGGCTTGCGGAGAATTTTCTAACCGAGGCACTTGGACGGCTCTTCGCGCTTGTTGAGAACTATCCTGACCTTAAAAGCAACGCGAACGTCTTAAGCCTTCAGGAGGAACTCACGTCAACGGAGAACCGCATAGGGTTTGCCCGCCAGTTCTACAATGACATTGTCGCGAGGTTCAACATCAGGCAGTCCGTGTTCCCGTCCGTTGTCATCGCCTCTGCCTTCGGCTTTAAAAAGGCCGAATACTTTCAGACCGAACCGGGAACGCATGATGCCCCGAAGGTGGATCTGAGCCTGCGCTGAAGATGCGCCGTATCCGCAATCTCCGGGTTTTTTCCCAATGACCGACATATACTCCGAACAGGCAAGGAACAGAAGGACCACGTTTTTCCTCATCCTCGGTTTTTTTGTCTTTGTCGTGCTTGTAGGCGCGTCGCTTGACGTGTACCAGCACGGCTCTTTTGACGCGCTGCGCGTGCCGGTCTCAACGGTCGTGGCAGGCTCTTTCGCGACGCTTAACACGGTTATCGCGTTCTACTTCGGCTCAAGCCTCGTGCTTGCGTCCCTCGGCGCCGCGCCGCTTGAGTTTGAAAACCTTACGCATAAGAAATTCCACAATGTCGCAACCGAGATGGCCATCGCCTCCGGGCTTCCCATGCCGAGGCTCTATGTCCTGCCTGACCCAAGCCCCAACGCCTTTGCGACTGGAAGAAACCCCGAGAACGCGTGTGTTGCGGTAACGCAGGGCCTTCTTGACGTGATGAACAGGGAGGAGCTTCAGTCGGTCGTCGCGCACGAGATGGCGCACATAAAATACAACGACATACTCACCATGACCGTCGTCTCCGCTCTTCTCGGCGCGGTCTCGCTCCTCTCAGACTGGGCCGTAAGGTCGTGGAGGTATGGAGGCATAAGGCCGAGGAGGTCCGTTAAGGGCAGGGGGCTTCATCCGCTGGCACTCCTCGTGATAGCCCTCTTTGTCCTGTTTTCCCCGCTCGTGTCAAGGATCATCGCAATGGCGGTATCAAGGACGCGCGAGTATCAGGCGGACGCGGGCGCGGCCGAGTTCACACGAAATCCCCTTGCCCTCGCCTCGGCGCTTGAAAAGATAAAAAACTCCTCATCCCCCCTCAGGTCCGCGCATAGGGGCACGGCGCACCTTTTCATAAGCGACCCCCTGCACAGAAAAATGGACGACAGGGAGGGCATTGTGGCGGACGTGCTCTCAACGCACCCCCCGATAGAGAAAAGGATTGAGAGGCTCAAGAGAATGGCTTATGTAATGACGGGAGGCCAGGCCCCCGGTGCGTAGCCCGCATGAATGAGCAGGTAAAGCAAGGCCCCATGGCCTGCCCCGGCTGCGGCGCGGCCCTCGTGGAGGTTTACGCGGAGGCGAAATACGGCAGGGTGGTTCTTCTGGACCAGTGCCCGCGCTGCGGCGGCGTGTGGTTTGACAAGTGGGAGCTGTATCTCTTTAAGGAGAGCGAATTTGGAAAACTGGATAAATTCAACGGGGTTTCGTTTGCCGCTGAAAATCCCCTTGACGTCGGGAAAAACCTCTGCCCCAGATGCTTAACCGGGCTTAAGGATTTCTTGGACGCTAACCTGCCGTTGGACGCATGCATAAAAAGATGCAATTCATGCAACGGATTGTGGCTGAACAGGGGGGACCTGAAGAAATACGCCCTTGGCAGGGCGCGCGGCCCTGAGGCCAAGGTCAACGGGGACAGAAGCGTTGAGGCGTTAAAGCACCTTCAGAAGGAACTCAAGGCATCGTCAATAGAGGCCCCTCCCATGAGCGCCGCCCTTCACGCCGAGCCTCCCATAAGCACGGAGGAGATTGCAAAGGACATAGGTTTTCTCATTCTTCAGACGCTCGTAAGAATGGTGTTTAAAATTTAGTGTTTTTGTGTTATACACATGCATCCGCAAAAGAAGGGGGGTGTATGCGTCTTTTATCGTTTGCGCCATGACAAGGGCCTGAGGCCAAAACATAAGAGATGGTTTTTTGACTGGTTTTTTAGCAAAGGGGCTTTTAATTTAACGGGACAAAACAGGGGATAAAACAGCAAAGGAGAGTCTATGAAAAAAGGCAGATATTTATGCGCGCTTATCGCAGCATCATTTTTTTTCGTTGCCGCCGGCCATGCCGTTGCGAGCGAGAAAGGCAAGCCGCACTGGGGGTACGAGGGAGACCACGGCCCTTCGCACTGGGGCGGCATGTCAAAGGACTTTGAGGCCTGCTCGGGCGGGAAGGCCCAGTCCCCGATAGACATCGCTGGCGTTGAGGAGAAAGACCTCGCGGACATTGAGATAAGCTACAAGACGTCAAAGCTCAACATAATCAACAACGGCCACACCGTGCAGGTAAACTACGATTCCGGAAGCTCCATAAAGATTGACGGCAAGCAGTACCAGCTCGTTCAGTTTCACTTCCACGACCCGAGTGAACACACCGTCGGGGGAAAATTTTCTCCAATGGAGGTCCACTTCGTCCATAAGGACGCAAAGGGCGATCTCGCCGTGATAGGCGTCATGATCAATGCCGGCAAGGAGAATGCCGCTTACAAGGACATCTGGGCGAACCTCCCACAAAAGGAGGGCGCCGAGCAAAAGATTAACGCGACAATCAACGCAACAGACCTATTGCCTGCCTCAAGGGTGTTTTACAGGTATGCCGGCTCCCTTACGACGCCTCCATGCACAGAGGGGGTTGACTGGAGCGTGCTTAAATCCCCGATTGAGATGTCTGAGGCCCAGATAGACGCGTTCAAGGCGATCGTAAAGGGCAACAACAGGCCTGTTCAGTCAATGCACGGCCGCAAGATTATGGGGGACGCAAAGTAGAGAGACTCTTTGGCTTTAGACTTAAATGCCCCCGCAAACGCCGCGGGGGTTTTCTATTATAGGGGGGTTTATGGACAGGGCGTTTGTTTATGCGGTACTCACTTCCCTCGTGTGGGGCGTGGCGCCTGCGCTTGAGAAGATCGGGCTTAGGGGCGCAATAGAGCCGTATCAGGGGGTCGTGATACGCTCAATCGCGATAGCCCTTGTCTCAATTGCAGGCCTTGTGTTCATGGGAAGGGCGAATGCATTTCAGGGGCTTCAATTAAACGGGGTCCTGTTTGTCGTGGCGGGCGGGCTTGTGGCGGGCCTGATCGGACAGTTCACGTTTTATTCGGCGCTCAAGGCGGGAGACGCCTCCATAGTCGTGCCTGTTGCCGCAACCTATCCGATTGTAGCGCTGGTCATATCAATCATCTTCCTCGGCGAGCCTTTCACATGGCAGAAGGCGGCTGGCATAGGCCTTGTCGTGGCAGGGGTCATGCTCGTAAAATAACCCTTCAGACCGTCATGGCGGGGTCAACGTCAACCATAAGCGCAATCGGGCCTTTTTTCTTTTCATTGAATTCCGATATGATTGTCCTTACAAACTCATGCATTGCCCATACCTCTGCGCTTTTTACAAGCATGTGCCATCTGAAAAGGCCCTTCAGTCTTGAAAGCGGGGCCGCGCAGGGGCCGAGTATGGTTATGCCGCGCCTGAAGGCCTTTGCGCCAAGCAGGCTGTTGGACAAGGCGCTCAGGCGTTTTGCCGCCTCCGCTACCTTCAGTTCGTCCCGGCCCTCAAGCCTTAATATGCAGAGCCTCACGAAAGGCGGATATCCCGCGTCTTTCCGTATGGCGATCTCCTCCTCGTAGAAGCCCTCGTAGTCGTGTTGGGATGCGTGCTTAAGGCAATAATTGTCGGGGCTTAATGTCTGGATAAGGACCTTTGATTCGCCCGTTCTTCTGCCCGCCCTTCCCGCCGCCTGCGTTATGAGCTGGAAGGTCCTTTCCGCGCTCCTGAAGTCCGGTATGGCGAGGGACGTGTCGCCTGAGACAATGCCCACAAGTCCGATGCCGGTAAAATCATGCCCCTTTGATATCATCTGCGTGCCGACCAGTATGTCCACTTCCCTTGCCTCTACCCGCCCTATTATGCCCTTTGCGGACCCCCTCCGCCTTGTGGTGTCCCGGTCCATCCGTTCAATCCTTGCCGAAGGGAATAGTTTTCCAATCTCCTCCTCAACGCGCTCCGTGCCTGTCCCTGGCTCAACGAGCTTTATGCCGCGGCACTTCGGACATGTATCGGGGATGGGGGAGTTTTGCCCGCAGTAATGGCATTTGAGGGCGCGTTCTTTCTTGTGCATGGTGAGCGAGACGCTGCAGTTCGGGCATAAAAAGCAGAAGCCGCACTCCCTGCACATAAGAAAATTTGAGAAACCCCTGCGGTTCAAGAGCAGCATGGCCTGCCCGTTATTCTCCAACGCGTCCTTAATGAGGCAATGCAGTTTTTCCGATATCGGTCTCAAGTGTTTGCCCCTTACGTCCTGCACCTGAACCTCCGGCATTTTAAGCCCCAGCGCCCTGCGGCTTAAGGTGTTAAGCGTGTAGCGGCCTTTTTTCGCGTTGAAAAAACTCTCAACAGAAGGGGTCGCTGAGCCGAGCACTACCGTTAAGCCGAGGCATTTGCCGAGCAACACGGAGGCATCCCTTGCGTGGTATTTAACGCCCTCCTCCTGTTTGTAAGACGCCTCATGCTCCTCGTCAACGATTATAAGGCCAAGGTCTTTTATCGGCGAAAACAGCGCGCTCCGCGCCCCCACGACGATCCTTGCCTCCCCGCTTAAGATCCTCCTCCACTCATCCGCCCTTTCTCCGGCAGAAAGCGAGCTGTGCAGGAGCGCGACCATGCCCGGGAACCTTTGCATGAGATACGCCGCAGGCCATTCGGCAAGGGCGATCTCAGGGACGAGCAGCATCGCGGCCCTGCCGGCGCTTATCACCTCTTCAAGCGCCTTCAGGTATACAAGGGTCTTGCCCGCGCCCGTGACCCCGTAAAGGAGGTGCGTTGAAAACGATTTTTTTTTGACGGAGCTTAATATTGATTCAATGGCCGCCCATTGCTCAGCGGTCGGCTCCGAGGGAGGCTCTTTCCCCCGTATATCCTTAAGCGGGTCTCTTGAGACTTGCCTTAAAAAGACCCTTGCAAGCCCGTTTTTCTCAAGCCGCCTTGCCGATGACCCGGCATTGTTGAAGTTTTCTTTTAAGGCGCTTAAGCGGCAAGGCCCGTATTGAAGGAGATGGCCGTAGAGGAGCGCGCTTGCCGGGGATTTTTTCTTAAGCCGTTGCATCCCGTCATGGTTAAGCGGCTCTCCCGCCACTTCAATGTATCTCTCAAGGTTCTCATGGGAAGGCCTTTTGGCCTCATTAACCTCCGTCAAAAAACCCTTTTTCTTGAGCCGTTCAATCGCGGCGTTGACCGGCAGTCCCTTGAATTTTCTTAAAAGCGCCGGGAGGCTTATCCCGTTGCCGCAGGCCTTTAATATCAAGGCGTCCGTGTCCGCGAGTTTTTCAGCGGCCTCATCGCCTTTTTGGGCCGGATAAAACCTTTTTTTGCTTTTTAAGCCCACGGACGGCGGGCAGATAAGCGCGAGGCACAGGCCGATTGGAGAGAAATAATATGACGACATCCATTTAAAGAAAGAGAGTCTCTTTTCGTCAAACAGAGGCTCGGCGTCCATAACGTCAACGATATCCTTTACCGCGGCTATCCCCTCCGGCTTTTCCTTCTTAAGCCCCACCACATACCCTGATACGGTTTTTCGCCCGAACTCAACAAGCACGCGGCTGCCGAGGCAGACAGCCCCCCCAAGGCGGTCGGGTATGCCGTATGTGAAGGCCCCTTCAACGGCAAGCTCAATTGCCACGTCTGCAAACGGTTTTCTCAAGAAGGTAATCCTCCGGAATGCGTCTTAAGCCCTGCCAGGGCAGATAGCATCTGGTTTTTAGGGGGTTTGTTTCTGATTGTTGCCTTAAGGACTACTCCGCCCACTGGCCCTGCGCGTCAAAATCAGAGGGCGCCTGGTCCACAAACCTCGTAAACTCGTTGAGGAACGTTAGCTTGACAATGTCCGTGGGGCCGTTTCTCTGCTTTGCGACGATAAGCTCGGCGCTTTTCCTCAGGCCGCAGGTGCAGTCGTCCTTGGGGCACTCGCAGGTTTTATAGACGGCCTCCCTGTATACGAACATCACGACATCAGCGTCCTGCTCAATTGCGCCCGATTCCCTCAAATCCGAGAGCTGCGGGCGGCTGCCTTCCCTCCTCTCCGTCATTCGGGAAAGCTGTGAGAGCGCTATTACGGGCAGGCCCAGTTCCTTTGCCATGGCCTTAAGCGACCTTGATATCTCGGAGATCTCCTGCTCCCTGTTGTCCGTGGCCCTTTTCCCGCGCATGAGCTGAAGGTAGTCAACTATCACGAGCTTAAGCCCGATCTCGTCCTTCCATCTTCGCGCCTTTGCCCTTATCTCAAGCACGGACTGGGCCGCGGTGTCGTCAATGTATATGGGCGCCTCATAGAGCGAGCCCACCGCCGTCGTAAGCTTGCCCCAGTCGTCCTCCTTCAAAAACCCGCTCCTTATCCTGTGGAGTTCAACCCTTGCGCGCGACGCGAGCATCCTCTGCACAAGCTGCTCCTTGCTCATCTCAAGGGAAAATACCGCTACGGGCGCGTTCATTTCAATGGCCGCGTGCTCCGCGATATTCAGGCAAAAGGCGGTCTTGCCCATGCTGGGCCTGCCTGCTATTATTATAAGGTCAGAGCACTGAAGCCCTGATGTAAGCCTGTCAAGGTCCTTAAACCCGGTCGGCACGCCCGTCACGTGGGTCTTTTTTTCGTAGAGCCTTTCTATGGTCTCAAACGTGTCCTTTATTATGTCCTTCAGGGCAAAGAAGGATTTTTTCGTCCTGCCCTGCGAGACGTCAAATATCTTCTGCTCCGCCGTGTCAATGAAGTCCTCTATGGAGGCGACCCCTTCGTATCCGAGGGTCACGATCTCGGTTGCGGCGCTTATAATACGGCGAAGCAGGGCCTTCTCCTTGACGATCCGCGCGTAATACATGATGTTCGCCGCGGTAGGCGTGGACTCAACGAGGGTCCCTATGTAGGATATGCCGCCAACGGCGCTTAATGCATCGGAATCCTTAAAGAAATCAGAGAGGGTTACGGCGTCTATGGGGGTGGTTTTTTCAAAAAGGGCGATCATGCCCTTGAAAAGCCTTGTGTGCACGTTGTGGTAGAAATCCGTTCCGTCGGGGTTTAGTACTTCAAGGGCCTTGTTTATCGCGTCTTTGTCCAAAAGTATGCCGCCGAGCACGCACTGCTCTGCCTCAAGATTATGAGGAGGGGTTTTGTGGACCGGGTCTTTCTGGACATTAAGCGCCATGGGGGTTTTTTGTGCCTGCATGCGCCTGCGATAATCAGGCAGGGGCAAGTTTTAAGCGGGCAACGGCTTAAGCGGCTTTGGTTTAAGGAAATCCGGGGCCTCTGTCCGAAAAGGCCCCGTAAAAAAGACCTGTTAGAGGGCCTTATTCCGTTTCTACAATCACCTGCACGGTCGCGGAGACCGCCGGATGGAGCCTTATCTGGATCTGATGAGGGCCAGCCGCCTTGATGGGCTCGTTAAGGCCGACATCCTTTTTCTCAAGCTCAAATCCCTTTGACTTCAATTCGCTTAATATGTCGTGGACCGTTACGGAGCCGAAGAGCCTGCCGTCCTCAGCCGCCTTTTTCTTGAACACGAGGCTCAATGCCTCAATGCCCTGTTTTACGCCCTCTGCGTTTTGCTGTTTTGCCGCCACCTTCCTCAGGTAGGCCTCTTTCTCGTTGTTAAGGCTCTTTATGTTGTTTTCGTTCGCCAAAACCGCGTATCCCTTAGGCAGGAGAAAGTTCCGCGCATATCCGTCAGCCACCTTAAGTATGGCGCCGAATTCCCCGAGGTCCGGCACATGTTTTTTTAAAATAACCTTCATCTTTTGCTCCTTTAGCGTTAAGGATTTTTATGAGGCCTCAAGCGTCGGCTGGTGTATCCGGTTGAGCTGTTTTGCCAGTCCTGTTTGCACCGCCTCAACCGCATTTTCTACATGCTTACCACGGTGAACGGGACTATCGCGAGGTTTCTTGCCTGCTTTATGGCAGTGCTTATCATCCTCTGGTGCTTTGCGCACACCCCGGAGATCCTGCGTGGAAGAATACGGCCTCTTTCCGTAAGATACGGCCTTAAGGCCTTTGCATCCTTATAGTCAATCGTAAGGCCCTTGGTCTTGCAGAATCTGCAGACTTTTTTCCTGATAAAAGGCTTTCTCCCGCCCTGAAACCGCTGGTCTGTTGAGCCTCTCCCGCCCGGAGACCGCTGGTCTGTTGAGCTTCTTGCGCCCGGAGACCTCTGGTCTGCTGAGCTTCTTGCGCCCCTGTTATCCATTTTGGTCCCCCTTGGTCGCCTCGTTTTTGGTTGCGCTGTCCTCAGCCTTGGGCGCCTCTTCTGCCCCGACGACCCCGGCTATCGTCTGGTATCTCAGCACGTCCTCATTGAGCCTTAATATCCTGCCGAGTTCCTTGCTCTGCTCGCTCCGGCTTTTGTAGTTCAGTACAAAGTAGTAGCCTTCGTGTTTTTTTGCTATGGGGTAGGCAAGCCTTCTTCTGCCCCATTCGTCAAGTTTTACGACATGGCCGCCGTTTGCCTCAACAGTAGCAGTGGCCTTTGTTATGATGCCCTTAATCACATCCTCGCCTGCGTCTGCCCTTATTATGCAGACAGTCTCGTACATCTTTTCCATGCTTCCTCCTTTTGGTTCCCCGCCTTTTTTGATACGGCAGGTTTGTCCGGCCGTGCGGACAAGGGGTTTTTACAAGTCCGCCTGCGCTGTTTTTAAGAAAAGAGGCTGTGCCGCATGCCCCTTCTTAACCTCAGGTGCAGGCATAAACGACTAAAAAGCAAAAAGACCTTATACTATTTTTTTGGAATTAAATCAAGTTTTTTAATCGGGCGGGAACCCGTCCCCTTAAGGGCGGGCGTTCTGAAGGCGCAATCATAAATCAGCCTTGAGTCTTTTTATGCTTTCTTTTAAACAGCTCCTTGTGTCTCGCAAGATAATATACGATTGCCACGTTTATCACGAGCACGGACGCGTTAAGCGCCGTAATCCCCTTGATAATCTCCCGCACCTCAAGCGGTATTAACAGCGAAGTGGCGATGACCGTAAGCCACTCGGCCCATCTCTGTCTCAGGTGCAGGCCCCACGACTCAATTATGTTAAGGACCCCGAATGAAAAAATAACGAGCGTTATGCCGATGTATGTCCCGCCCTGAAGGCTTGAGGCCTCTTTTATCGCCTTGCCGACAAGCGGGCTCTCAATGTTAAGATTAAACGCAAGGGCGATGTTCGTAAAGGCTTGCTCAAGGTCTTTTCCGAACATGTGTATGAGGCCTGCCGATATCAGCACCTCCAAGACCCCGACAACGGTCTTGTAAATTATAATGATCCTCAGGAGACTTTCTTTTTTCTTCCGCATTTTCGTAATGGTTTTGGGCTTGCTTCAAAACAACCCCGGCCTGCCGCGCGGTTTACAGCCTTACCGCCACCCCCCGGTCCCTCAAATATTGTTTTGTCTCCTGGATTGTAAATGCGCCGAAATGGAATATTGAGGCCGCAAGCGCCGCGTCGGCCTTGCCGGAGGTCAATGCCTCTAAAATGTGTTCAAGCGTTCCAGCCCCGCCCGACGCGATGACCGGGATTGCGACATTGTCCGCGACAGCCCTTGTAAGACCTATGTCGTAGCCCTCGTTTGTGCCGTCCCTGTCCATGCTCGTAAGCAGTATCTCCCCGGCGCCGAGTGTTTCAAGGTTTTTTGCCCAGTTGATTGCGTCAAGCCCGGTCGGTGTCCTGCCGCCGTGGATATAGACCTCCCAGCAAGGGGTTTTTGTCTCTTTTTTTCTTTTTGCGTCTATTGCCGCGACTATGCACTGGCTGCCGAACCTGAGGGACGCCTTTTTGACGAATTCAGGGTCAAGGACAGCGCTTGTGTTGATGGACACCTTGTCGCTGCCGGCCCTTAAAAGCCCCCTTATGTCCTCAATGGTCTTTATTCCCCCGCCCACCGTAAGCGGCATAAAGACCTCGGACGCGGTTTTCTCAACTATCTCAATAACGGTACCCCTCCTTTCATGCGATGCCGTTATGTCAAGGAACACAAGCTCGTCCGCGCCCTGCGCCTCGTAGGCCATCGCGGCCTCCACAGGGTCTCCCGCGTCGCGGAGCTTTACGAAGCTCACGCCCTTTACGACCCTGCCGTCCTTTACGTCAAGACAGGGTATTATCCTTTTTGTGAGCATTTTTTATAGTGGTTAATATGAGACTTCAGGGGATACGCAAGCCCTGATCGCGTTCTTCAGGTCAATTGAGCCTGAATAAAGGGCCTTGCCTATGATAATGCCCTCAATGCCCGACCCCTTATACGCCTCAATGTCCTTTATGGACGATACGCCGCCTGACGCCACGACGGGGATCTTAATTGATCGCGCGAGCCTTTTCGTCGCCTCAACATTAGGCCCCGACAGCATGCCGTCCCTTGATATGTCGGTATAAATGATTGAGCATATGCCGCTTCCCTCAAGCCGTTTCGCAAGCCCCGCGGCGCTTTCATCCGTAACGTCAACCCACCCTTTTATCGCGACGAATCCGTCCTTTGCGTCTATGCCCGCGGCGATCCTTCCGGGGTATTGCCTTGTGAGGTGTTCAACGAGGGCGGGGTCTTTAATGGCCGAGGTGCCGAGTATAATCCTTTTCACCTTGGGCATCTTTAAATAAAGCGACGCCGACTCCTTATCCCTTATGCCTCCGCCTATCTGAACAGGGATATTTATGCGTTCAATTATTGACTTTATCGCGTCAAGGTTGCGCGGCCTGCCGGAAATGGCGCCGTCAAGGTCAACAAGGTGGATTAAAGAGGCGCCCAAGGACTCCCATTTAACGGCAATCTCCGGCGGATTTTCCGAGTAGACGGTCTCCTCGCTCATCCTGCCCTGCTTAAGGCGCACGCAGCGGCCGTCTTTTATGTCTATTGCGGGTATTATAATCAATCTTTTAACGGTTAAGACGCCCTTAACTCAGCTCGCTGAAATTCTTAAGCACCTTCAGCCCCGCGGTCTGGCTCTTTTCAGGGTGGAACTGGCAGGCCATGATGTTGTCCTTCAATATGCTGCTGCAGAAGTTAAGCCCGTATTCGGTTGTAGTAAGGACGACCCCTTTGTCTTCCGGCGCCGCGTAGTATGAGTGCACAAAGTAGAAGTATGTGCCTGTGGGGAGGCCGTTCAAAAGAGGGGAGTCTTTTTCCACCCTTACGTCGTTCCATCCCATGTGCGGCACCTTTAGTTCGTTTTTGGGGAAACGGACGACCTTTCCCTTTATGACCCCAAGCCCCCTGTGCGCTCCGAACTCGGCGCCTTCCTCAAAAAGGAGCTGAAGCCCGAGGCAGATGCCTAAAAACGGCTTGCCCTTTTCAATGCATCTTAAAATGGGTTCAACAAGGCCGAAGTCTTGAAGATTCTTCATGCAGTCCTTGAACGCGCCGACGCCGGGCAGCACCACATGCCCTGAATCCATGATGACATTCCTGTCCCTCGTAACCACGGCCTCGCACCCGACCTTTTCAAAGGCTTTTTTGACGCTTCTCAGGTTTCCCATGTCATAGTCAATGATCGCGATCACAGCAGGCCCTTTGTTGAGAGCACTCCCTTTATCCTCTTGTCCTTCTCCACTGCCCCTGCCAGTGCCCTGCCGAATGCCTTGAATATCGATTCAATGGAGTGGTGGAGATCGGCCCCGTAGTGAATGAGCACGTGAAGGTCAGCCCCTGATGCGTTTGAAAACGCCTTTAAAAATTCCTTAAGAAGGCCTAAATCAAACGCCTCCTCCATGCCCCCCTTTTTCATATCAACGGAAAGGATCTTCTTGCCCCTTGACTCTTTTGTGGCGTTCACCTGCAGATACGGCCTTCCGCTTATGTCAACCACGACCGTTGAAAGCGAATCCATCATCGGCACTGTAGATGATGCGCACCTTTTTATGCCGGTCTTTTCCCCGAGGGCCTTCTTCACCGCCTCGCCGAGTGTTATGCCGATGTCCTCAACGGTATGGTGGAGGTCAACCTCTGTATCTCCCTTTGCCAACACCTTGAGGTCAAAAAGCCCGTGCCTTGCGAAGTTGGCAAGCATGTGGCTCAGGAAAGGCACCGGGGTCTTGATGTCCGCCATGCCGCTTCCGTCCAGATTTATTTCAATTGAGATGTCCGTCTCGTTGGTCTTTCTTTTTACCCTTGCCGTGCGCGCCATTCAACCTCCAACACTTATTCCGTTTTTACAATTTTTTATTATATTTTGTGAAAGCTGTGCCCCGCCGACATAAAGCGCATTTTGATCAGTAAAGATGTGAAGGCCTAATGGCCTAAGGTCAAGACTTGCAACAGCCAAATCGTTTTTTAGATGCAGCTCAAATATTGTTTTCTCGTCAATAGTTATTTTTGCGGTTCCCTTGTTGTGTTTTATTGTAACAGTACTACTTTTTATTCGGTTATCTTCAATGTCAATTGCCATATTGGATGGAGGGGATTTGATATTGAAAGATAGTTTCAACGTGTCTGCCTCAATTTTGTATGAGAAAAGGGGGACACTCTCTATAACAATCAGATTTTCACAATCTTCAATCAGATTCGTTCCAATGGATACGCGGTTCATGCGGCTCTCTTGTATTTAATATAAACTCCGTTAATTTTAGGACTGCCTTCAGTTCCTCCGTTATCAGGCAATGGTATGCTGATACCAGATTTGTTTTCTAAAGACAAACCTTTAGTTATAGGGAATAAATGAGAATAATACTTTTCAGTTGCTTTAGGTGAATGGAATATAAACATGCAATCATCTCCAATTTTATCTCGTATTTTGTCTCGTATGGGTCTGACTGTTTTTAAGAAATCAAGCTGTTCGTTTGCTGGAATGCGAAATACATCTATGGTGAATTCTTTTCCGTCAAAATCACCCAGAGTTGTCTTTTCATCCGCCCACCTTAAAGGATATCTGAAATCAATGAATTTTTCTAATAGACTTATTATTTCTTTGCGTAAAATGATGTTCATTCCAGCCTCCTTTCTTCATTCAAGAAAAATTCCTTGAAGTCATAGGCGATTTGAACGGAGAATAAGGCGTCTTCTTCTTCGTTATTTTCTTCATAATAGTCTGCTCTTACACGATAGCTGTATAGAATTTCCCAGTTAACCTTTTGATCAGGACTTATAATTCCAATTTCATGCAATTCGTTTTGTAGTTCGCGATGGCCCCAGTAGGAGATACCGTTTCGTGATTTAGTTTGTGGATGTATTGAAAGTTTAGCTAAATAATCCCAGGCAAAAAGATATGCCGAGTAATATGCACGAGAGGCCGCAGAATCATAAAAGGATACAGATGCCAAGAGTTTCGCGGCTTCAAAATTTCTAATAGCCTTGTCCTTCATAGAAGCTATATTATTTTCCCGCCCTCGCCCTCGCGCTTTTCGCATGTGCCTGAAGACCCTCAATCTCCGCGAACCGTGCGATATCGTTGCCGAGGGCCTTTATGCCTTTCTCGGAAAATCCGACGATGCTCGTCCTTTTCATGAAGTCGTAAACTCCGAGCGGCGATGAGAACCGGGCGGTCCCGCCCGTGGGAAGCGTGTGGTTAGGCCCGGCAAGGTAGTCGCCCGTTGCCTCGGGCGTGAAACTCCCCAAAAATATGCAGCCCGCGTTTTTGACATGCCTAAGGAGTTTTTCCGGCTCTTTTACGAAAAGCTCAAGGTGCTCAGGGGCGACCTCGTTTGATATCATGCACGCCTCTTTAATGTCTTTCGCGATGACGATGATCCCGTAGTTTTCAATTGATTTTCTTGCGTACGGTTTTTCAAGCCTCTCAATCTCTTCCTGAACGCACAGGGATACATGCTCAGCCATTGCCCTTGACGTCGTTATAAGGATGCTTGAGGCAAGCTCGTCATGCTCCGCCTGCGAAAGAAGGTCAAGGGCCATCCATCGCGGGTCCCCGGCGCCGTCGTTTATTATCAGTATCTCGCTCGGCCCCGCGATCATGTC
>JBBTGV010000030.1:0-32774 GCA_038041305.1 Deltaproteobacteria bacterium
CGGATCTGTTCAAGGTGTCGGGCATAACGGAACTCAAAAACGGGTATGTGTCTACGACCATGGTGCATGTGAAATACCTTAAGCCCGCAAGGATTTTAGACAGGGGCACGAGGAAAGAGCCGTTCAGGATTGTGCTTGACGTGGCGGACGCGGTCAAGGCTAAAAAAGCCGCTTCTGTTAAGGCGGCAAATCCGCTTAACGCTAAAAACAATCCAAGGAAAAGCGACGCAACAAGCAAAGAGGCTGTCAAGGCCGTGGCTAAGGCTAATCATGTCGAAGGCATAGTGGGCATTGAAGGGTTAAAGGAAAAATCCAACACAGACTATCCCAGCGTTGATGTATGGTTTTATAATAATTGGCGGTGGGTCTATAGGAAGAAAACCGTTGAATTGCTCAAGAAACACATTGATGAAACAGGCGGGCTGAAAGACCTTGTATTTAAGACCGAGCTTGGTCTGCCCGGCTCAACAAGGGAGGAACTTGCCGGCGATGCCGGCATACTTGTGGCGAGCCTTAAGTCCGGCAGGGAACCTCTGAAGGCAAAGGCCCTTGAAGGGATTATAGCGTTCTATAACGGAAGAAAAACGCCTCAAGAACTTGAGCCGCTGCTGCGTTCCGCGCAGGACGCCTCTTTCGTGGGACTCGGATATTTCCTGATGGGCATGCACTTTGACTCAATCGGATTCCATCCCGAGGCGCAGGGATATTACTCAAGGATAATTTCAGGCGAAAACGGGGGCTTCCTCAAGGGCGCGGCGCTATTTCAAAAGGCAAGGATTTATTATGTCTCGGGGAGATTTTTCAAGGCAAAGGAGGTTTTTGAGGCCTCCAGAAACTCCGGTTACGAGGTTGCCGGGCTGTGGCTCGCAAACACGCTTCTTGCGAGGGGAGAGGTGGATAATGCGCGAAAGATCTATGACGAACTCGCCCCCAGGCACAAAGAGCATCTTGACCAGATTACGCTCTTAAGCATGGCAGAGGCAGAGGAGTTGAAGGGCAGACAGGCAGAGGCAAGGAACATATTTTATTCGCTTGGGTCGGAATTTTCAAAAAAAGACGATTATCTCGCGGCATACTTCACGGTAAAGGCCTCGGATACGTTTATTGACGAAGGGCTGAAGGATCAGGCGATAAAGGGCTACTTATCCATAAAGGACAGGGACAAAAAAGAGCCGTGGGCGATTGCAAGCCTTTCAATCGCGGACGTGTTGGCAAAGGACACGGATGCGGGCAGGGACAAGGCGTTTGCCGTTTACGAGTCAGTGGCGCGCGGCAGCTACACCGGAAGCGAACACGCCTACCTTAAGATGATCTCCCTCAGCATAGACGAAAGGCGTTTTGAGGGCGCGGCGGCCTCCATAAAGTCATTTCAGAGGAGGTTCCCGACAAGCGCGCTTCAGCAGGAGCTATATGTCCTTGAGGGCAGGCTCAGTTATTCATGGATTGACGAGCTATACAAATCAGGCGACTACTACGGCGTGGTAAAGGTCGGCTACGCGCACGGCGCCAACATACCATTCGGCAAGAAGGGGGACGTGTTCCTTGAAAAGGGCAAGGCGTTTACCGCGTTAAACCTCTCCGCCGAGGCGGCGGCCAACCTTGACAGCGCGATAAGGATAGGAAGGGATCCCGTAGCCGAGGAGGCGATGCTGATGCTTGGCAAGGTATATATCATGCAGAGGGACATAGACGGCGCGCAGAGGCTTTTTCAGGCGTTTAAGGCGCGGTTTCCAAAGAGCGTTCACATGGATGAGGTAAGAAAACTCCTCTTGAACGCTGCGTTCGCCAAGGGTGATTTCGCCGGGGTCATCGGCATGGATGCGCCCAAGGACGACCCGGACGTGTTGATTGCGAAGGCCGACGCCTTCATGATGCTTAAAAGGAATAATGAGGCAAGCGCGATGTATAAGGGCGCTATAAAGGCCGTCCGCGACCCGCAAGACAGGCGTTTGGGCATGGCGTATCTCAAGATTGCGGACATTGATTTTGGCATGAGGCGTTTCAGCGATGCCGTGGAGGGCTACAGGCTTGCGCTGAAACACATGGGAGACGAGAAGGGCGCCGACAGATCGTGGGCGCTTTACCGCATCGCGCAGGGCTACGCGACGCTTGCCGGCGAGGCCCTGCCTGAGCAAAGAGAGAGGGCCATCAAAGAGCTCGGCGAGGCGGACGGCGAACTTGGCGGCTGGGCCTCGCATATCTTCAGCGACGCGGCCAAGAATCTTTAAAAAGGAGATAAGACAATGGCCTTCAATCTTCAGGCGGAGTTTTTAAGCGACGCGTTCATGACCTTCAGGCAGGCGTCAATAAAGCTTGAGCAGCAGTATTCTCAATTAGAGCAGAGGGTTCAAGACCTCACGAACGAGCTTAACGAGAAGAACAAGGCGATGGAGAGGAACAGAAGGCTCGCGGCAATGGGCGAGATGGCCGCAAAGATCGCCCATGAGATCAGGAATCCGCTTGCGTCAATGAACATCTTCGCAAGGCTTCTTGAAAGGGAGCTTTCAGGCGACGACGACAAGAAAAACCTCGCCGCCCATATAACAAACGGCATAAAGACGCTGGACAACCTGTTGTCAAACATGCTTTTGTTCGCCGCCTCGCCGCAGGTGGTCAAGAGGCCGGTGGATGTAAGGCAGGTCATAGAAGATTCCATTCAGATGACCAAAGGACACAATTCAGAGACCATCGGTATTGCAACCGAGTACGACGGCACCGCGGCGATAATGGGGGACGAGGGGCTTTTAAGGCAGGTCTTTGTGAACCTCCTCCTTAATTCCTTTGACGCCATGAAGCAGGGCGGCGGCCTTTCAATAAAGACGCGGATCGTTCATGGCGCGGATGAATGCCTTGAAATCATCGTAAAAGACACGGGCCCCGGCATACCGCAAGAGTTTATGGACAGGGTGTTTGACCCGTTTTTTTCCACAAAGGAGCGCGGCACGGGCCTTGGGCTTGCAATCGTCTCGTCGGTCATTACCGCGCACGGGGGCTCAATTGACGCGGTACGGCCCGCAGGCGCCGGCGCTGAATTCAGGATTGTCCTGCCCTTAGAGGCCGCCATGCCGGGGCATGGGTACGTGTAATCTTTCTTAAACGCGAAAAAAGGGAGCTAAAGACCATGAGCATACTTGTCGTTGATGACGAATCCGAAATGAGGGCGGCCATAAAAGAGGCCCTTCAAAGAAAGGGACACTCGGTTGAGCTGGCCGTAAACGGCGAAGATGCCATAAAAAAATTCCGGGACAGCGGCTTCAGCATGGTTATAAGCGACATGCGGATGCCGGGTTCCGGCGGTCTGGAGGTTTTAAGGGAGGTCAAGAGGCTTAAGCCTGAGGTGCCGGTGCTCCTTATAACGGCGTTCGGTACCATTGAGAAGGCGGTTGAGGCCGTAAAAGAGGGGGCAGTGGACTTTATATTAAAACCCTTCAGCCTTGAATCCCTTGAGGCAATGGTTGACAGGGCGTTGAAGCAGGTGGAGGAGTCAACGACCTTTGAAACAAGGGGCAAGCTTCTGGTCGCAAAGGACCGGCCCATGACGAGGCTTCTTTCAATGGCCCTTGTCGCCGCATCAAGCGACGCGACCGTTCTTGTCGCCGGCGAGTCCGGCACGGGCAAAGAGCTCCTTGCGAGGTTTATCCACGCGAAGGGCCCGAGAAAAGACAACCCCTTTGTCGCCGTCAACTGCGCGTCAATCCCGGACGGGCTTCTTGAAAGCGAGCTCTTCGGCCATGAGAAGGGCGCGTTCACAGGCGCGGCCAGCCAGAGGCAGGGGAAATTTGAGCAGGCCGATACAGGCACCCTTCTGCTTGACGAGATAAGTGAGATGGAGATGAAGCTTCAGGCAAAGCTCTTAAGGGTTATACAGGAGAAAGAGGTGGAAAGGCTCGGAGGCAGGGCTACCATACCGCTTGATATAAGGATAATAGCAACGACAAACCGGGACATGAAAAAGGAGGTCTCGGAAGGCCGGTTCAGGGAGGACCTTTTCTACAGGCTTAATATCTTCCCGCTCGCGATACCCCCCCTTCGCGAAAGGGGGGCGGACATATCTTATCTGGCCGAATATTTTCTCTTAAAATTCGGAAGGAAGTATTCAAGGCATGTTGAGCGTTTCTCCGACGAGGCGATTGAATTCATAAAAACGCATCAATGGCGCGGCAATATCCGCGAGATGGAAAATACCATTGAAAGGGCCGTGCTCTTATGTCAGGGAAAGACCGTAGGGTTTGAAAACCTTCTGGATGACGCCGGCGAAACAGGTCCTGACGCTAACACGGAGAAGGCCAATAATATGACGCTTAGGGACATGGAAAAAGGCCTGATATGCAGAACCCTTGACGATGTCGGCGGCAACAGGACCAAGGCGGCCATGCTTCTCGGGATATCGGTCAGGACGCTTAGGAATAAGCTAAAGGAGTTCACCCAGGGTAGGCAGATTTTGCCGGGGTAGGAATTTTTTACCTAAATCAAGCACTTTCAAGTTTTTCAAGGCTTTTGAAATCCACATGAATTTTCTTTTATAACAAGTATTTTCATAAGACCATGTTTTTGGTTGTTTTGGTATGGATTTTGCAAATAATAACACCAGCAGCTTGTTGCAGAAGATACAAAACCCATAAAACAAGGAGGGTTTATGATAAACGGGCTTTTTGACAGGACTGTCACGGTGCTGCAGAATACGCTTGATCTAAGGGCATTAAGACACAAGCTCATCGCGTCAAACATAGCGAATCAGGAAACGCCGGGTTACAAGGCGACGGACATAAATTTTGAGCGGGAGATTAAGAGGCTCGGGTCGGATTCGTACGCTACCGGGCTTGCCACAACGGATAAGGCGCACAAAATATCAAGCGCAGGCAGGAAGGCAAGTCCAAAGATCGTTGATCGGCCCGGCGACGTAGAGGGCTATGACCACAATACGGTCGGAACCGATGCCGAGATGGCGCGGCTCTCGGAGAACTCTCTTATGTATACTATAGCCGCGAAGATGCTGAGGTCTAAGTTTACGACCCTTATGTCGGCGATAAAGGAAGGAGGCAGATAAAATGGCTGATATGTTTTCAATAAGCGCATCCGGCATGGAGGCGCAGAGATACAGGATGAACGTCATTGCCAGCAACCTTGCGAACGCCGAGACCACGAGGGGCTCGTTCGGCGGGCCGTACAGGAGAAAGGACGTGCTGTTCGCGTCCCGTCCGGCTACTGACTTCAACGGATACTTCAGGGCAAGCTTAGAAGACCAGGGTTCTTCAATGGTCAAGGTGGTCGGCGTCATGGAGGATCAAAGGCCGCTTAAGAGGGCTTACGAGCCAGGGCATCCCGATGCAGACACGAACGGCTACGTCGCGTATCCCAATGTGAATGTGGTTGAAGAGGTCGTGAACATGATCTCGGCGTCCAGAAGCTATGAGGCCAATGTAACGGCCTTCAGGGCAACGAGGGAGATGGCCGTAAAGGCCCTTGAACTGGGGCAGTAGGCCGATTATATTATCAAGGAGGCGGATTAACATGGTTGATCAGATAAAAGGCGCGTTCACGGCGCCAGTTGCGTTCGGGGAGGCCCTTAACAAGCCAAAGGATTCCGGGGACACATTCAGCACCGTGCTTAAGGACTCAATTGAAAAGGTCAACAGGCTTCAGCTTGACGCCGACAAGGCGATAGATGGCCTCGCAAAGGGAGATGCGTCAAACATACACCAGACCATGATTGCGGTGGAAGAGGCGAATCTTTCGTTCAACATGATGCTTCAGGTAAGAAATAAACTCCTTGCCGCTTATGAGGAGATAATGCGGATGCAGGTGTAACGCATGGCAACCCTAATGGACAACCTAAGAAAGCTCGGCCTCGGCGCCGGCTCCCTTGTAATCGGCATTGCCGCAATGGGTGTGGCCCTTGTCATTATCTTTGCGCTGTGGACGCAGGAGGCCGAGTATCAGGTGCTGTATTCAAACATTTCCTCTGAGGACTCAGGCGCGGTGATAGAGAGGCTTAAGGAAAAGAGGATCCCGTATAAGGTTGAAAACACGGCGATAAGCGTCCCCGCCGAGCGGGTCTACGAGACACGGATGGAACTTGCCGGAGAGGGCCTGCCGCAGGGAGGCGGGATTGGTTACGAGATATTTGACAGGACCGGGTTCGGGATAACCGATTTCGTCCAGAAGGTAAACTACAAGAGGGCCATTCAGGGCGAGCTTGCAAGGACCATAGGCCAGTTAAAAGAGGTTGAAAGCGCAAGGGTGCACCTTTCCATACCAGAGAAGGGGTTATTCCTTGACGAGCAGAAACGGGCGCGGGCGTCCATTGTCATTAAGCTTAAGCCCGGAAAAACCCTTACAGAGGGGCAGGTCAACGCCATAACGCACCTCGTCGCGAACAGTTCAGAGAACCTTAAGCCCGAGGATGTGGCGGTCGTTGACACCGGGGGCCGGATGTGGACCCGGTCTTCAGAAGAAGACGGCGCGGCGTCCCTCACGGCCTCGCAGCTTGACTACAAGCGGTCGTTTGAGAAGGACATGGAGGCGCGGGTGCAAAGCATGCTTGAGAAGACCGTCGGCGCCGACAAGGTCGTCGCAAGGGTCTCCGTTGACGTTGAGGCAAGGCATATTGAAAGGACGGAGGAGACATTTGACCCGGACAGTCAGGTGATAAGAAGCGAGCAGAGGAACAAGGAGAATTCCGTTGGCAACGCCGTGGCGGTCGGGGTTCCGGGGGTGCTTTCAAACAGCCCTGATTCGGACGCCGCCACCGTTGCCGCGTCCCAGCCGCAGACGCAGAGGCAGGACGAGGTCATAAATTACGAGATAAACAAGATTACAAGCCATGTGGTTGAGCCGCAGACGACGATAAAGAGGCTGACCGTGGCCGTGCTTGTTGACGGCGTTTACTCAACCCAGAAGGACGCGGAAGGCAAGGACGCGAAACAGTACGCCGCGAGAAGCGACGAGGACATAGCCAAGTTTACCGACATGGTAAAAGGCGCGGTGGGCTTTGATGAGCAGAGGGGCGATGTCATAACCGTCGCAAGCACCCCGTTTGAGGAGTCTTACGCGGAGGCTGTTTCGGCCGAGCCGGAGAAGCCCTCGCTTGTCAATACGATCGTGTCCATTAGCATACTGCCGACCGCGATAAAATACGGCAGCATCGTATTCGTCGCATTCCTCACATTCATATTCATACTCAAGCCGCTTATGACAAGGATTACCACCGAGAAAGAGACGCTTGAGATGATCCAGAGGAACCTGCCCGAGGGTTTCCCCCAGCCTGAGCTTGCCCTTGGCCCCGGGATTGAGAAGGAAACGGTTGAGAGGCTTAAAAAACTCGTAAAGACGAATCCCCAGCAGGCGGCGATGGTTTTAAGGGGCTGGATTAAGGAGAAGTGACATGGCAAAGGAAGAAAAGATGTCCGGGCTTGAGAGGGCCGCGATACTTTTGATGAACATGGGCGAGGAGCTTGCAAGCGAGGTCTTCAGGCACATGAGCCCGGGCGAGATACAGCTTATCGGCGGGATTATAGCCAAGACGGATTCCGTCCCGGTTGAAAAAGGCAAACACATATTGAGCGATTTTACGAAGGAGGTGTCCGAGTCCGATGTCGCCGTTGAGGGCCTTGAGTTCGCAAAGGGCCTCATCTTAAAGTCGCTCGGCGCAGAGAAGGCGCAGAATGTGCTTGAGCAGATAACAATGGAGATGAGCGGGAGCGGGATTGCCTCCCTTAAGTGGATGGACCCGGGCGTGCTCGCGAACATGATAAAAAGCGAGCATCCGCAGATAATCGCGCTCATACTGGTTCACCTTGAGCCTGACAAGGCCGCCCTGGTCGTGCAGAACCTCCCGGAGGAGAGGGTGAGGGGAGAGGTTATGCTCAGGGTCGCCACGCTTAAGAGGGTGCCGCAGGCCGCGGTGAGGGATTTGGAGCTTCTCATAAGCGAGCAGATGCTCACGGCCACGACAAGCCAGGGCTCCATGGTTGAAGGCGTTAAGGTGGCCGCGGAGATAATGAACCAGATTGATTCCAAGTCCGAGGAGGCGATAATGGGCGTCATTGAAAAGGCAAGCCCCGACCTCGCGGCGAAGATTCAGGACAAGATGTTCGTGTTCACGGACCTCATGGGCATTGACGACAAGGGCCTGCAGATGATTATAAAGGAGATAACGGGGGACATGCTTACTATTGCGCTTAAGGCCGCCGACGACCTGCTCAAAGATAAGTTCTTCAAGAACATGTCGGAGAGGGCGTCCGAGATGCTTAAGGAGGACCTTGAGGCAAAAGGCCCGGTAAAGCTCTCCGACGTGGAGAAGGCGCAGCAGGAGATAATAAAGATAGCCAGACGGCTTGAGCAGGAAGGCAAGATCGTAAGGGCGGGCATGGGCGGCGGCGGAGGAGATGTCCTTGTCTAAGGTGATAAAAAACACTGGCGCCAACAAGGTCTCAGCCGAGCCTTTTAAGATGGAGAACCTCTCGTCATCGTCCGTGTTCAGGAACATAAACCCCACAAGCATAGGCGGGGACATTGGAGAGGCCGAAAGGCAGGCCTATGAAAAAGGCTTTGCCTCTGGCGAGAGGGCCGGGTTTGCGTTAGGCAGGGAAAAGGCCGAGGTGACGTTCAGCGGCCTGTCTTCCATGCTCGGCGACCTTTCAATTTTCAAGGAGACCCTCCATAAATTGTGCGAAAAGGAGATCGTCGGGCTTTGCCTCGCTATCGCGAGGAAGGTGCTTCAGAGGGAGGTTGAGGCAAGGCACGACGTCGTGCTTGACTGCGTAAGGACCGCGCTAAAGGCCGTCGTAGCCGCGGGGGAGATACTTATAAGGGTTAACCCGAAGGACCTTGAGGTCCTGCACGCGCACAGGGCGGAGCTTGTAAAATACGGAGACGGCATAAAGGGCGTCAAGATAGAAGGGGATGACAATGTTGAAAGGGGAGGATGCGTTATTGAGACCAATTACGGCGAGGTTGACGCAACGATAAGCGGTATAATCTCCGACATAGAAGAGAAACTGAAAGATGCATACTGATCTCGGCGATTCATTGCGAAGGCACATAAAGACCGTTGAGGGGCTTAACCCCATAAAGGTCCACGGCAGGATAACAAGGGTCGTGGGGCTCGTCATGGAGGGGCTTGGCCCCGGGGCCTCTGTCGGGGAGTTCTGCCATGTGATACCAAAGCACGGAAGCGCGCCGGTCGGATGCGAGGTGGTGGGTTTTTCGGATGATAAGATTCTGCTTATGCCGCTTGGCGAGACACGGGGCATCGGGCCGGGCAGCAAGATTGTCGCGAAGAGGAACACGGCGGCGGTAGGCGTCGGAAGAAAGCTCCTCGGACGGGCGATTGACGGCCTCGGGTGCCCGATTGACGGCCTTGGCGCGATAGAGCACGAGTCGTTCTATCCGCTTTACAGGGAGCCGATGAATCCGCTTCAGAGGAAAAGGATATCAGAGCCTTTAAACGTCGGCATAAAGGCCATAAACGGGCTTCTTACCGTAGGCAAGGGCCAGAGGATTGGGATATTCGCAGGCAGCGGCGTAGGGAAAAGCGTTCTTATGGGCATGATGGCAAGGCATACGGAGGCCGCCGTCAATGTCATTGCGCTTATAGGCGAGAGGGGCAGGGAGGTCAAGGAGTTCATTGAGAAGGACCTGGGCCCGGAGGGCATGAGGAGGTCCGTGATAGTGGTGGCCACGTCCGACCAGCCGCCGCTTGTAAGGATGCGGGCATCGCTTATGGCCACAGCGATAGCCGAGTATTTCAGGGACATGGGCCTTGACGTGCTTTTCATGATGGATTCCATATCAAGGTTCGCCATGGCGCAGAGGGAGGTGGGCCTTGCAGTGGGCGAGCCGCCCGCCACAAAGGGATATCCGCCGTCCGTTTTCGCCTATCTTCCGAGGCTTCTTGAAAGGGCGGGCAACAGCAGCGGCAAAGGCTCTGTAACGGGCTTTTATACGATATTGGCCGAGGGGGACGACGTGAACGACCCTGTCGCGGACGCCGCGAGGGCGACGCTTGACGGCCACATAGTGCTTTCAAGGGACCTTGCCTCGCAGGGGCATTACCCCGCGATAGACGTCCTGCCGAGCATAAGCAGGGTCATGATGGACGTGGTTACGCCGGAGCATCTCAAGCAGGCGCAGCTCGTGAAGTCAATACTCGCCACGCACAGAAGGGCGTATGACCTCATATCCATAGGCGCGTACAAACACGGCAGCGACCCGAAGGTTGACCACGCGATAAAGCACATTGACAGGATAAACGCCTTTTTAAGGCAGGGCATTGATGAAGGGGTTAATTACGACGACTGCCTGCAGAGGCTTTTCAGCATAGAGAAATAGGGGGGGGGATAAAGGTCTTGAACAAGTTTTCATTCAGGCTTGAACCGCTTTATGAATACAGAAAGCTCATTGAGGAGCTTAAGCTGAAGGACTTCGGCTCGGCCATGAAGATGCTCGGCGAGCAGGAGGCGAAGTTAAACAGGATTAAGGATGAGCACAAAAGGTCTTCATCCGAGCTGGACGGCATGAAGGAGGCCGGCGGTGCGATTGACGAGCTAAGGCTCTACAATGCGTATATACAGAGCCTCAAAAGGCATATAGACGCGCAGCAGGAGGTAATAAGGAAGTGCGCCGTTGAGCTTGAGAGGCGAAGGGGTGAGTTTATTGAGGCGTCAAAGGAAAAAAAGCTCATAAAGACCATAAAGGACAAGTCTCTTTCCCAGTACAACATGGAACTCGGCAGGATGGAGCAGAAGATAACCGACGACTCCAATACAAGCAGGTTAAAAAGGGGCGATTCAAGGTGAGATACAGGTTTATAGTGTTTATCGCGGCCTTAAAGGTGGCGGTCCTCTGCGTATGGATTGTGATGTGGGGGTTTAACCTTGACGCGGTCGGCGCGTCCCCTGAACCCGCCCATGAGCCAAAGGAGGCCGTTTCCCATCAAAAGAGCGAGGCGGCGGATGCCTCAAAGGAGGCTGAACCCAAAAAAGATGACAGCCCGCTTTGGCAGGCTGATGAGGCGGAAAGGGAGAAGAACCTGCTTTCAGCCATACAGCGCAAGGAAGAGGACCTTTCGCAGAGGGAGGCCCTTATCAAGGTGAAAGAGGAGAGGCTGGAAAGCATAAAGACGAACATTGAGGAGAAGATCGCGGAGCTGAAGAAGGTAAAGTCAGAAATAGAGGTCATGGTCAAGAAGGTAGACCAGGCAAACGACCAGAGGATAAAAAGGATAGTAAAGATTTACGAGGCGATGAGTCCGGAGGAATCGGCCGCAAGGCTTGAGAAGATTGACGAGCCGACGGCGGTAAGCATACTCTCGGCAATGAGCGAGAAAAAGGCCGCGAAGATACTGGGCCTTATGACGGTGGACAAGTCGGTAAAGCTCAGCCAGTCCCTGAAGTTGAAGTAGACCCTTCCTTAAGCCGTCATTCGCGCGGAGCCTGCCCCTGCGGGCATTAAGCAGGGGGCGGGAATCAGAGGTCTTGTTTTAGTCCGTCATTCCAGCGCAGGCGGGGAATCCAGACGTCTTTGTATTTGTCCTGTCATTCCTCGTAGGCAGGAATCCAGAGTCTTTGTTTTTTTGCATCAATTCTTTAAGACGCTGGATTACGAACCCGCATGATAAACCGACCGGGTTCGTAATGGTAAGGAAGATATCTTTTATATTGCCAGCCTCAACCCGCCAAAAACATGCGGGTTTACGGCAGGGTGCCATTCCCCGCTTAATACCGCGGGGATGACGAAGGGGTGGTTGCTAAAAAACAAAAATAGTCGCTGTCCCTATTTTACCCTGAAGTTAAAGTAGACGGCTTGCATTACCTCCGGATATGATTTGAGGATTTTTTTAAGCCCCCCCTTCCTTGTGTTAACCATAGCTCGTCTTATAAATCTTCCTCTAAACATTTCAGAAATTGCGCAGGGGTTAAAATTTTAATCTTCATATGCTCTTTTATTGCTTTAAGCGCCTTGTCTCCCGTGATGATTACATCTGCTTTCAAGGCAACAGCGCATTCAATGAATTTATCGTCATCCGGGTCCTCATCCACAAGGGCTATCTTTGGAGTTTTAGTTGTGAAGATGATATTAAACCCTTTTGAAAAGAGGCTTAGCAGCTCCTCCAGCTCATATTCATCCTCAAGGCCGATTCTCCCTAAAACCTCAATGTATTCATCAAGGATATCCTTGGAAAGGCACAGCGTCAGGTTCCCTTTTCTCCAGAGGTCTATAATCTTTCTGGGATTGCCGCCAAAAAAGGAAGAAATGAAAATGTTGGTATCTATGACAACCTTCATTTCCTTCCTTTGCGGACATCCTTAATGGCCATGCTTATACCGGCGGATGTAACCCCCTTGGAGGTAAGCTTCTTTCCGACCCTGCCCCAGAGGTTGTCAATGTAGGAACTTATATCGTGTTCCTTGATGTAGTCCTCTATCAACCCCCTGACCATCTGGCTGGTGGTCTTGCCCTCTGTCCGGGCAAGCTTGTTGAGCTTATCCTTAAGCTCAGGATTCATTCTTATTATCATTTGGGCAGGCATAATGGTTCTCCTTAATTATTGTATATCATGTATATATTGTATATCTATTTTGCACCCCTGTCAATGCGCAAAATTGCACTATAGGGCAAGATTGTCCTGCTTTTGATTCTGCTGCTAACGGGTGAAGTTACGGCTTAAGCCTTAAGTGGCGGGGCGGAAATCAGAGGTCTTGTTGTCGTCCGTCATTTCTGTGCATACAGGGACGGCATGTCCGCCGCAATCTTGACTCTAAAAGAGGCGGATGAAGGCGGGCCATACAGAAGAAAATATCCTTCAGCGTTTTTGTGTTGGTCCTGTCATTCCTGCGGATGCAGGAATCCAGCGTCTTCTTTAAGCCATCATTCCCGCGGATGCGGGGAATCCAGAGTCTTTGTATTTGTCCTGTCATTCCTGCGAAGGCAGGAATCCAGCGTCTTTGGGGTTTCGGGTTTTTTCTTTAAGACACTGGATCCCCGCTTAATACCGCGGGGATGACGAAGGGGTGGTTGCTAAAAAACAAAAATAGTCGCTGTCCCTATTTTATATCCCTGAATGGTACAACGTGATCTTCCATCAATATTTTGGAGGAAGATCATAGGAATCTTGTCAAATTAGGATGTTGGGATTAAATGACACATCGTCACTGGATTAAAATCATCATGATTACCACGTGCTATATTGCAGGCTCTATATGCAATTCTACCATTTGCTAATTCGGTTTTCCCCCTTTTGCTGTGTGGAATTATGTGGTCAACAGCTGCGTCGTCAAATTCAAGTGGTCTTCCACATATTTTGCTATTGTGCTCTAACTGACAACATCCTCCAGATCTTCTATAAATGATGAGTTTTTCTTCATGCGTAAAGTTGCGCACTGGGTCAAGAGTAGGGTGCGGGTTAAGAGAAACTCTTTCAAAAAGAAATTGCGAAAGAATATCATGTCTTGATGATATGCCATCGCTTCCATCAGTTCCACGTGACATCGATTGTGTGAGAGATGAGAAGATGTCATCGTCAGTATCGCTAAAATCACGATACATCGCAATCAGGCGTGCATCATCGAGTTTTTCAAAATTCTCTTGTATTTTGACATAATCGGTTTCCGTAATGTTATAGGTTTCAAGTATGCGAGAAAAGACCCAGTATAAGCTTAAAGCGTAAGAACGGTTCAACCTGGGATTTTTGGTGGGGAAAATTTTTCCTAGTACCGCGAGCACTTTCTTTGCTTTGGATGCAACAGATGGTTCTACCTGAACGTTTGTATGTTCTTTGTAAAGCTTGTCGAGTTGCTTGGATGTGCAACTAATTATCTTCTCTTTCTTTTCTAAATGAATCATTTGCGAAGCAACTCGATGATGATCTGAGCTGGTATTGTCGAAGTATACAGATGTTGCGAAAAAAGATGTCGTGGCAAGTTCTCGAGCTAATTTACCAATATAAGAACCCATGGCGTCGCGCTTCTGTTGGGCATTAAGAGGTGTACCGTTTTGCAAACGCAGAAACATATCTCGAACCTCTTCGATAGAGGCTTTTTCGAGAATCATAATTGTAAGCGAACTCTCATCAAACTTTATTTGTTGTTCAGCATTCAATTGCTCATAAGATTTTCCTTTTGCCATAGGGGTTTCAGCAAGCGTCGGGAAAGAATCATGCCATGTTCCGCGATAAACCTTGTTATCAAGAGGCTTAATATTCATGAATTCTAAGATTGTCCGAATGCGCTGTTGACCATCTACAACCTCAAAAACATATGGGTCTAGTTCATCATTATCATTTCTTTTGCGCTCTAAAATCTGTTTATAAAGGTTTTTAGTTTCTCCATCTGGATAACCGTTTTTTAACGTCTCTTGATCAATCTTCCAAAAATAGAGTTTTGGAATATCCATGCCTCTGAAGATTGTATCAATAAGAAGCTGCTTCTGATCGAAATCCCAAGCATTTTCTCGTTGATACTCTTCCGGTGACAGAAAAAGATTTCTGCATTCGAATTGTTTTTTAACCTGTCCAACGTTTTGGGGACCTTTAATGGTAATGATCATCCTACGCTCTCCTCCAGTTGTTCTGTGGGCAATGGCAACGACCTTGTTACTACTCGAAAAAACAGGGGTATTCACCACCATTCTAAAATCTGTGGACATCGAAGGACATCTGCGGACGTCCGTGCCTATCATTTATCATAATCTTCAAGTAAAATATAGACAATTCTGCGCTCCCTGGCCTCATGAACCGGAGGAGCTTCTTCAAGGCCCGTAACCGTCCGGACGGCGGTTACGGGCTTTTTCTTTTGGGGGACTTCATGGATGGGGCCTTAGAACTTAAGCTTACTCAGAGCCGGTTTGCCGAGCTTGTGAATCTGAGCGAGGACAGCATCGGCAAAATTGAGCGCGGCGCGTCAGTGCCTACCATCTCAACCCTTAAGCAGATTGCTGAGGCCTTGAAAATATCCCTCTCCGAATTATTGGAAGAGGCCCCTGCCAAAGAAAAATCCGCAAATAAAGACGCAAACAAAGCCATGGACGACCTTGTTAAATATCTTAAGACCAGGCCCATTGAAGACATCAAGTTAATCCATGAGTTGGCAATTAAAATCCTTGAAAGATAAATACCCCTGCCTGCCATGATTTAAGCCGGCGCATCAGGTCCATAGAAGCCGCAGGGTTTTTTGCTTGATTTTATTCCGCATTACGGGTAACCTCTCGTATTGCTTTTCTATATGCGTTTTTTCCGTATATAATTCCTTGCGTCTCTATAAACAAATCAACTGCAATGAAAACCCTGACCATGAGCAATAAGGGCCTCTCAAGGTTTTTTCAATACAGAAGCCTTGTTGCAATGCTTGTGGCAAAGGAATTGAAGGCGCGCTACAGGGGCACATTCCTGGGCTTTTTGTGGTCGTTTCTGAACCCGTTCCTTGCGATGCTCACGTATGTGCTTGTGTTCTCCGTTTACATGAAGATACAGATGGAGAACTACAGCGCGTTTCTCCTCTGCGGACTTCTGCCGTGGCTCTGGTTCTCATCCGCGGTGGGCGAGGCTTCAAGCGCGATACTCTCAAACGGGTCCCTCATCAAGAAAATAGCCATGCCCGTTGAGATATTCCCTTTCGTCTATGTCGCGTCAAACCTGATGAATTTCCTTTTCAGCCTGCCTATACTCTTTTTCCTGCTCATGTTCCTGAAGGTAAGGCTCGGCATGCCGCTACTGATGTTCCCGGTGCTTCTCATCCTGCAGTTCATGTTCACGTTCGGGTGCGCCCTTTTTGTCGCGGGCATAACGGTCAGATTCAGGGACCTCTTGTACCTTATACCCAACCTCATAACCATATGGTATTTCCTTACGCCCATAATGTATCCGTCGTCAATGGTGCCGGAGAGGTGGAAGGGCATGATACTGGTCAATCCGTTCGCCTACTTTGCGATTGCCTATCAGGACATATTCTTTTATAATAAATGGCCGGATTTTTATTCCATGCTTAATGTGGCTGTTTTTTCGCTCTTCGTGCTCGGCGCGGGCTATTTTGTGTTCCAGAGGCTTAAGGAGTCATTCCCTGAAGAGGTCTAACGCTATGACAAAGGTTGAAACCGACAAAAAAGGCGGTATGCGCGGCCTCATATTGAGCGGGGGAAAGGGCACGAGGCTCAGGCCCCTTACCCATACCTCGGCAAAGCAGCTGGTGCCGGTTGCCAACAAGCCCATACTCTACTATGTCATTGAGAATATAGTAAACGCCGGGATCATGGACATCGGGATTATAATCTCGCCTGAGACGGGCGCGGAGGTAAGGGCCTCTGTCGGGGACGGGCAGAGATGGGGCGCGGACATTGAATACATAATGCAGGACAAGCCCTCGGGCCTTGCCCATGCCGTAAAGACTGCGCGTGGTTTCCTGAAGGATAACCCGTTCGTCATGTATCTCGGGGACAACCTTATCGGCGGAGGCATAAATGAGTTTGTAGACACCTTCAATGAAAAAAGCCCCGACGCCCTGATACTCCTGAAGTCGGTTGACAACCCTTCAAGCTTCGGCATCGCAGAGGTGAATGAAGACGGCACCATAAAAAGGCTTGTTGAGAAGCCTAAAGACCCTGTCTCAAACCTCGCGCTTGTCGGGGTGTATCTCTTTTCCCCGGAGATACACAGGGCGATAGATGAGATAAGGCCGTCCGAGAGGGGCGAGCTTGAGATAACGGACGCCATACAGAGGCTCGTTGAGAAGAGAAAGAAGGTCATGCGGCACGTGCTCAACAACTGGTGGCTTGACACCGGCAAAAAGGACGACCTGCTCGCGGCCAATACCGTTGTGCTTGACGAGGTCATAAGGCTTGAGGTGGAGGGGGAGGTTGATTCGCACTCGGTGCTCACGGGCAGGGTCAAGGTGGGCCGCGGCGCCAAGATCATCAACAGCACCATAAGGGGCCCCGTGGTCATAGGCGAGAACTGCGTGATAGAAAACACCTTCATCGGGCCGTATTCCAGCATAGGGGACGGCTCCGTCATCGTCAGATCGGCCCTTGAGCACTGCGTCCTGATGGAGAACTGCGAGGTAACGCAGATAGACAGGCTTGAGGACAGCCTTTTGGGCAGGGGAGCGAAGGTCGTAAAAAACACAAAGAAACACCATGCCCACAGGCTCTCCATAGGGGATGATTCCATGGTTGAGTTTTAGTCTTTGTTTTTTTGCAACGGTTGTTTTCATACAGGCACTTTAAACGGAGGCGCGATTGCATGGAGTTCAAAAAAGGCGGCATAAAAGGCGTTGTCATAAGGCCGTTAAAGAAGCATGTTGACGAGAGGGGCTGGCTCTCGGAGCTTTTCAGAAGCGACGACCTGCCGGAGAAGGCCCTGATGCCCGTCATGTCCTACGTCTCGGTTACGAACCCGGGGATAACGAGGGGCCCGCACGAGCACGTTGAGCAGACCGATTACTTCTGTTTTTTCGGGCCTTCCAATTTCAAGCTCTGCCTGTGGGACGCAAGACCCGGTTCCGAGACATACGGGTGCAGGCAGGTCGTGTTCGCGGGCGTTGACAACCCGTGCGCGGCGGTCGTGCCGCCAGGAGTCGTGCACGCTTATAAGAACATCGGCGCAAAGGACGGGGTGGTGTTGAACTTCCCGAATAGGCTTTTTATGGGAGAGGCAAAGAGAAGCGCGGTGGATGAGATCAGGCACGAGGACGCGGTTAATTCTCCCTACAGGGTTGATGAATAGGCGTTTGGTTAACATAACGGGTCAATGTCAGTGAAAAAGAAAAAAACAAGAACAGTAACCCTTGTGCTTGTCGTAAGGAACGAGGAACGGGGGTTAGGGGAGATGCTCCCGAAGATCCCCCTTAACATTTACAAAGACGTCTTTGCGATTGACGGAAATTCAAAGGACAGAACCCGCGACATACTGAGGGATGCGGGCATAAGGACCTATGTGCAGAAGAGCCCCGGACTCGGGGCCGCCATGCTTGAGGCAAGGCAGTATGTCAAGACCGATTCCTTCATATTTTTTCACCCGGACGGGAATGAAAACCCCGAGGACCTCGACGGGATGGCGGGGATACTAAGGGACGGCGCGGATTTCGTCGTCGCCTCAAGGATGATAAGGGGCGCGTGGAACGAGGAGGACGAAAAGATCTTAAAGTGGAGGAAGTGGGCGAACATCGGTTTCGCGGTGCTCGCGAACCTGTTTTTCGCGCATAACGGAAATAAAACCACTGACGTTACTAACGGGTTCAGGGGCATTTCAACCGACGCCTTTGACAGGATGAGGCTCTCCTCTGTTGACCTTACGATGGATTACCAGATGGTGATAAGGGCGCTCAAGCTCAATATCCGCATAACGGAGTTTCCCACAAGGGAGGGCGAGCGCATCGGGGGAAATACGAACTTTCCGAGCATGTCAACAGGCATCGCGGAGCTGAAACTGCTCGGCAGGGAGATTAAGATGGGGCGGAGAACCGCAAGGGGCGCTCAATGAAAAACCGCTGGATTGTGATAACGACGATAAACAGCCCTACAAAGGCCATAGGGCACATCTCAGGGCTCTGCAAGGACGGCTGGAGCGCCGTTGTGGTGGGCGATACGAAGACCCCCAAAGACTGGGCCGCCGAGTCAATTGAGTTTCTCTCCGTTGCGGCGCAGGGGGAGATGTTTAAGGAGTTTTCCGGGATGGTGCCGTACAGGCATTATTCAAGGAAAAATCTGGGCTATCTTTACGCGATAGCGAAAGGCGCGGACTTGATCCTTGAGACCGACGACGACAATCTGCCTTATCCGTCGTTCGGCAAGGACATCAGCCCGAAGGTAACCGGGCGTCTCGTCGGCGCGGACGGCTGGGTGAATGTGTATAAATACTTTACGGACGCGCTCATCTGGCCAAGGGGGCTGCCGCTGGGCTCCATCCACTCGTCCGGAGACGTTTTAACGCGCCGAACCGGGGCCGTGTGCCCCGTGCAGCAGTTCCTCGCGGACGCGGACCCTGATGTTGACGCCATATACAGGCTCATCTTCAAAGGCCCGGTTGATTTTGATTCAGACGCCGAACCCGTCATACTTTCAAAGGGCGCATGGGTGCCGTTTAATTCGCAGAATACGATATTTTTCAAAGAGGCGTTCCCCCTTTTGTATCTCCCGTGCTTTGTAAGCTTCAGGATGACCGACATATGGAGGTCGTTTGTCGCGGCCCGGGCGCTGTGGGTGCACGGGTTGAATATCTCGTTCCACGCCTCAACGGTAAGGCAGGAAAGAAATGAGCACGACCTTATGAGGGATTTCGCGGACGAGGTCCCCGGGTATTTGAACAACGACAGGATCTCCAAAGTCCTTTCCTCGGCCGCATCGGTCATTGAGTCAAAAGGCCCTTCTTCAATCGCCGGGACCGCGCGGGCCCTCTGGAAGAGCCTTATAACGGAGGGCTTGATACCAAAGGAAGAGGAGCGGGTTGTTGACGCATGGTTTTCGGCTGTTGAACGGCTCAACGGCAGCGGAAGATGACCATACCTTTTAATCCGTCGCTTAGACCTTCAAAAAACGATATCCTCATCTCGGCGCTTTCAGGACTTGGCTTCGCCTTTGTCCTTGTCTGGCGACTATACCCTTCAATGTCCTTCGGGCAGGAGTATAAAGACCTGATAGTCGGCTCAATTGCGTGGCAGGACTACGACAAGGACAGGGAATGGATGGCCCTAAACCTTCTTGTCGCGTTTACCGTTTTCTTCAGCGCATTTTTTTACCTTTTTTTAAGGCGCTTGAAAAAAAAGGGGCTGGACATTGCATTGCTTGAGAATGTCCGGTTTGTCCTCGCCCTTGCATGGGTCCCGGCGCTATTTTGGCTCGGCGGCGCGTTCATGCTCCCCAATATCCCGTCTTTTTTCCTTGACGTCTCAGGGGTGCTTGTTATTTTGACGGTTTTAACCGTTCTTGGCGTCTTGAGATACGGGCCTGAGCTTAAGCCTGAAGACCTGCCGCAGATATGGTATTCGGTCTTTTTAACCCCGGTCCTCGCGGCATTTTCATCGCAGGCGGTCCTCGTTGCCGGGGACATGTTCGGCCTTTTTACTGACGCCGGATTCCTCGGCAAACATGCCGGCGACATAGACGGTTGCGCGGCCCTCGTCGCGTCCGTTATTTCGTTTTTTTTCATATTTTCATCGTCAACATTAACGAGGCTTAAAAACAGGCTTTTCTATCTCAAGATAATCTTACAGGCCGCCCTGCCGCTTCTTTTGCTCGTGTTTACGTCCAGGGATTACCTGTTTGACGGGCGCGTTGAAAGGATGTATTTCAGCAGGCCCGCGGTGGCCGCCGTATTCGCGCTCACGGGTCTTTCGTGGCTCATGCTTTTCAGGGCGATAAGGAAGCGCCTGACTGAGAACGAAGCCCCTTTTTCAGCGCTGTCGGCGCTATCCGCGTCAGCGCTTTATCCCATAGCAATTTACCTTTCATGGAGCCAGTTCGGCGCATGGGCAATGAATATAGGTTATGATGACTTCCACCTCGGCGAGCAGCTCATACCATGGCAGCAGGTCTTTGAATTCGGCAAGACGCCGTATGTTGACTTCGCGCCCATACACGGGCTTACGTCCCTTTCATACGGCTTTATAAATGACTTCTTTTACGACGGCACTGTCGCGACATTCCCGTTCGCGGTGATGGCGATGGCCGCGGTAGCGGTTGCGCTTGCCTTTGTGTCGGTATTTTTCTACGCAGGCCCTGTAGCAGCGCTCATGCTTACGCCGTTCACGGGGGTCATATGGGACAGGCTTATGTTCTTTGTGCCAGCCGTGCTACTTATGCTGAATCCGCGCCTCATTGCGCGGGGCCGGCTTTGGCTTGTCGTATGGCCTTTTGCCGTGGCGTTATCAATGTTTTTAAACACAGCCGTCGGCTCTGGCGTCGTGATAGGCACGATCCCTCTTTTTGTCTATATGCTCTGGAAGGCCGACAGGCAATGGCTTAAGTATTATATCGCGGCAACAGCCGGGTTTACGGTCCTTATGCTGATAATACCGCAGACCCGCCGAATGATATCCGGTTATATCCATTTCGTCCTTGATAACGCGTCAACGAACACGATAGCCAACGCGGTGGGCATATTTCAGGCCGCATACTCGCCGCAGGGCTACGGTCTGGGCGCCGTGCCGTTCCAGTGGAACGCCTTGAGGCTTTCATGGATTTTGGCGGCCTTTGTATCCGTCGTGTTTTTCCTTCAGATGCGTAGAGATGATAAAGAGGCGAGCCGCAGGGATCTGTGGCTTTCGGCATTGCTGCCAATCATGCTTTTTGTCATAGGCAAATGGGCGCTCAACAGGGTTGACGCTACACTCTTGAGCAGGACTGGCAACCTCTCCTATATCGCGATTGCCGTATTCTTGCCCATAATGCTTTCAGGAATGTTCGTTAAAAGACCTTTGAATTCCAGGGGCATACTCATCTCCGCGCTTATAGCCGGATTAATGCTGGTTGCCGCGTCGTTTCAGCATCCGCAATACAAGGTGTGGTTTGCAAGGCCGTTTGCCCCTGAGCCTGTGGGGGGGGATATAAGCCTCGTTGACGGAGAGGACATCGGCATGCCGCGCATAGGCAGGGTCTTTGCCCAGAAGGCCCGCATTGAGGAGCTTAAGAGGGTCAAGGCCGCGGTATCGGGCTATCTCGGGCCGGAGGAGACATTCCTTGATTTGACGAACCGTTCTGCCTTATACTTTTTTCTGGACAAGCCCGTGCCGGTGCTTTATTCTGCGGACTATGTGCCGGCAAATCATGCGTCGCACGAAAGCATGCTTCGGCAGATAAGGCAGGTAATGCCCGCCGTCGTGCTTGCCCATCCGAGGATACCGCATGACGGAGGGCCGGCGTCATTGAGAAGTTATGTCATCTACAGGGAACTCATTGATAATTACATCCCCGAGCGCGCTGACGAATACATACTTCTGCTAAGGCCGGACAAGGTTCAGGCCGCGAAAAAACCGGCAAAGGAGCCCGCTATTGAGCTCCTTGACGCCGTGTTCAGGGCGGCCGAGCTTCAGGCGATACCCAATGTATGGGGAAGGTCATGGAATAAACTAAAAAAGCGTTTTACGGTCCTCGGAAGTATAAAGCCGGGCGCTCTTTATAATTTTAAGGAAGAGGCGGCGGGGGCGTATGCGCCCGTCGGCCCGGACCCGCGGATAAGCCTTGGCATTGAGGGCCTTGGCTTCAAGGGAAGAGACATTGACTATATACTGCTTGAGTATTCCTGCGTTGGCAAACAAGGCAACCCGGTGCTGGAGCTTTACTGGTCAACCGACATGGAGCAGATGAGCGAGAAAACCGTCGTGCGTTTCAACGGGAACGGCAAAAAGGCGCTTATACCCGTGGGCGCGCAGCCGAGGTGGAGGATCGCGGGGCTTATCAAAGACATGAGGATTGACCTTGGCGACCCGAATACCTGCAAGACGCTTAATATAGGAAATGTGTCGTTGCTCAAACTTAACTGAGGCTTTTAAAGGCATGGTGGCGCATGGATAAGGACAGCAGGATTTTCGTGGCAGGCGGGGCCGGCATGGTGGGAAGCGCCACCATACGGAGGCTTAAGGATTCCGGCTACTCAAATATCGTTTCAAACTGCTACAAAAAAAGGCCTGCGGAGAACCCAGGCGTTTCCTTCCATGAGCTTGACTTAAGGCGGCAGGCGGAGGTAGAGGCGTTTTTCGCGGGGCACAGGCCCGAATTCGTGTTCCTGTGCGCGGCGAAGGTCGGGGGCATTCTCGCAAACTCCACCTACAAGGCGGAATTCATATACGACAACATGATGATTGCCGCGAATGTGATAGAGGCCTCTTTCAGGACAGGGGTGAAAAAACTCCTTAACCTCGGCTCCTCGTGCATATATCCCAAGTTCGCCCCACAGCCCATGAAAGAGGAGCATCTCCTGACAGGGGTGCTTGAGCCGACGAACGAGGCCTATGCAATCGCGAAGATATCCGCGATAAAGCTCTGCAGGTTCTATAACGAGCAGTACGGCACTAATTTCATCTCCCTCATGCCCACAAACCTTTACGGACAAAACGACAATTTCAACCTTTTCTCGTCGCATGTGCTGCCTGCCCTTATAAGGAAGATCCATCTTGCAAGGCTTCTTAAGGGCAAGAGGTTTGACCTTATCAGGGATGATTTTTTGAGAAACATGGACATGGAATTGGACGGCGCGGACGGGGCAAGGATTGTCATCAGCAAAGATACGGCAGAAGATGATTTGCTTCGGGCCCTAAACGGCCTCGGCATCGGCAGGGACCAAAAAGGAGACGTCGTGGTCAGGGTCTGGGGCAGCGGAAACCCAAGGAGGGAGTTTCTCCATGTTGACGATCTGGCGGCGGCGTCCGTATTCCTCATGGAGAGGCGCGATTCCAAGGAGATCGGCGAGTTCGTGAACATCGGCACGGGCGTTGACCTTACTATAAATGAGCTTGTGGCGATAATTAAGGGCGTGGTCGGTTTTGACGGGATTATTGAAAACGACCTTTCAAAGCCCGACGGGACGCCGAGGAAGCTTCTTGACGTCGCAAGGATAAAAGCCCTCGGATGGAGCCAGTCCATCCCCCTTGAGCGCGGGATACGGGATGTGTATGCATGGTACACAGGCGGGGCTAAGGAGATTAGCGGGCAATAAGGCGGTTGCGTATGCAGGAAATATTAAAGAAAACCGACGATAAGGTCGTATGCGTGCTCGGCATGCACAGGAGCGGGACATCCCTCGTGTCAAGGGTTCTGAACCTGATGGGCGTGTCTCTTGGGCCGACCGAGCGCCTTATGCGGCCCCGGAGCGACAACCCCAAGGGATTCTGGGAGAGCGAGGCCTTAAGCGATATAAATGACAGGATATTTTCAATATACGGCGGGAGCTGGGATGATCCGCCGAATTTCCCCAAGGAATGGCAGTTCAGCAAGGCCCTTGACGGGCTGAATGAAGAGGCCGCAGGGATAATAAAGCGGGACTTCTCTGGCGCGCCGATGTGGGGCTTTAAAGACCCGCGCTCGTCCGTTACGCTGCCTTTCTGGCAGACGCTCATACCCACAATGCGCTATGTGATAGTGCTGAGGAATCCGCTTGACGTCGCGCTTTCTTTGTCCGAGAGGGACGGCTTTTCGTTTGAGAAAAGCTCGCGCCTCTGGTTAAGATACGTGGCGGCCTCCTTCAAGCATACCTCCGGCAAAGAGAGGATGGTTTTATTCTACGAGGATTTTATGGAGGACAGGGCGGGCGGGATAAAAAGGCTCGCGGAATTTATCGGAAGGCCCGAATTGACGGAAGACACGAAGTTGCGCGGGGACATAGACGGGTTTGCGGAAGAAGTCCTTCGGCATAATTCATCGGGGGTTTCGGATGTAATGGCCGAGGACAGGCTTTGTTTTCCCGCCAGATCCCTTTGCCTTGCCCTGATGCTCGGCATTAAAGGCAAGGGCGATTGCTCCGAGGATGGGCTTTTAAAGATTATAACCGGATTTGCCGAACACGGCGTTAGCAATCAAATGTTTGTTGAGTCGCTGCTTCAGGATGTTCAATCGTTTAAGGATTCCGACACGGAGGCTCTGGCGCGCCTCCGGGAGGCTCTTCTTGGGATAAAAGAAAAAGATTGCCAGATAAAAAACCTTGAGAGGCTTGTCTCTGTAAGGGCGCAGTACGTTAAAAATCTGGAGGCGTCCGTGAGGCTAAAAGAAGAATCCATCAAAGAAAAAGAGGAGCGCATCAAGCCGCTTGAGGCAACGGATGCGGAGAAAGCCGCCCGCATAACCGCGCTTGAGTCGTCTTGCAGGGATAAAGACGCGCACATAAGAAACCTTGAGAACACCATCAGGCATAAGGATTCGGTCATTGAAGGGATTTCAAGCTCTCCATTCACCCCGATAAAAAAAGCGTTGAGCGGTTTGGCAGACCGTTTCCTGCCGAGGGGCACGAAGAGGAGGGCTGTCTTAAAGAGGCTTATCAAAAAAAAAACAATAGCTGAGGAATTCGTCTGCGGCGGGCTGGAGATGCTTGGCAAAGGGCCGTTTGCCATAGGCAAAGGCAATCTCCTTTACGTGCAGGGGTGGTGTTATCATACCACGAAAAGCATAAAGAGGCTTTTTGTCCATATAGGCGGTGCATCCCATGAGGTGAGGAATTTCAGCCACTTAAGGCAAGATGCCTTTAATACCCAGTATAATACGGTTGAGTTCACGGGCAACAGCCTTTTAAGCGGTTACTGGGCCATTGTCCAGCCGCCAAAAACCCTGTCGCGGACGGAGGCGGCCATAGTGTTGCGCGCGGAGCTTGAGGACGGAGAGTCATGTTTAAGGCAGGCAGGCTCAATTGCAATTGAGCCTGAAGAGGAGATGAAGCCCGTTTCAATTGAGGGCATAAGGCGCATCTCTATGGACGAGCCGATTATTGCAATATGCATGGCGACATACAACCCGGACATTGGGCTTTTCAAAAAGCAGATAGATTCAATAAAGAATCAGGATTACGCCAACTGGGTGTGCATTATAACGGACGACAGTTCGGATGAACCGGCCTTTGAGAGGATAAGGGAGATAACCTCTTACGACGCCCGTTTCAAGGTCATAAGGAACAGCAAGAGACTCGGTCATTATTTTAATTTTGAGGAATGCCTTAAACACGCCCCAAAAGAGGCGTCGTACGTGGCGCTCGCCGATCAGGACGATTTCTGGCACCCTGACAAGCTCAAAACCCTGCTTGGACGCTTTGACGAAGACACCTGGCTCGTGTATTCGGACATGAACATAGTGGATGAAGACCGCAGGATAATACATTCAACATACTGGACGACCCGCAAAAACAATTATACGGAGCTTGACCTCCTCCTGACCGCCAATACCGTGACAGGGGCCGCATCCATGTTCAAAAGGGGGCTTTTGGACTATGTCCTTCCATTTCCGCAGCATCTCGGCGACGCGGTGCACGATATGTTTATCGCGTGCACCGCGCTTGCCCTTGGAAAGATCCGGTATGTTGACTCCGCGCTTTACGACTACACCCAGCATTCTTCAAACGTGATAGGGCATTATACGGCGAAGGAATACGGCGCAATTGAGAAGATTAAAGGTATCCGTGATTTTATAAGGCAGAGCGGGACATTGAAAGGCTCTTTAAAGAGATTTTTGAAACAGTATTTGGACTGCCAGAGGGAACACTACAGGCTCTATCCGCGCCGTATCCTTCACGCAAAGACGATAGGTCTAAGATGCGCCGGCATGGCGGATAAAAAGGCCGCCGCGATAAAGAGGTTTTCCTCAATGGAGGGGTCATTAAGGCCGATAGCATTCCAATACATAAAAGACAAGGCGTTTTTTAAGGGCGATGTTACGATAGGCGTTGATTATCTGTTGTTGAGGAACGCCCTTGCCACAAGGGCCGTGAATGCCTGCCTGAGCATCGGAAGATCCGTTTATATCAGGAGAAAAGAGGCGGAAAGGAGGCGCATAGGTGAAGCAGGATACATTTGTTAAAAACCCGGCCTTTGCGCCGCATGACGACGACCATTACGCGCTTAAATTTCTTAAGAAAATAGTCGCACCGCTAAATGTCATGGTTTCGGATGCCCGTCCGAGAAGCGTCAATGTCGTAATCGGGATTATTGATTTTAAGTACTTCTTCGGAGGCTACATAAGCGTTTTTAACCTCATTATGAGGCTTGTAAGGGAAGGGTACTGCTTAAGGGCGATAATCATAGACGAATGCCCGTTTGAGCCCCTTAAATGGAAGGAGTCAATAAGAAAGTACGAGGGTCTTGAGGATTTTTTTGAACAGGTGGAGGTCGTGTACGCGTACGACAGGACAACGCCCGTTGAGTGCAGCCCCGGAGACGCGTTCATGTCAACGAGCTGGTGGTCTTCATATGTGGCGGATGCCGCGGTAAAAGACCTTGGAAAGGACAGGTTCGTGTACCTGAGCCAGGAATACGAACCCATATTCTACAACTTCGGGCCTGTTTACATGCTGTCGGCCTCAAGCTATGATTTTTCTTATTACGGCGTGTTCTCAACCGATATTTTAAGGGATTTTCACAGAAAAAACAGGATAGGGCTTTTTAAAAACGACATTGAATACGGGGAGAAGAATTCCATTTCATTCAATAACGCCGTGCTTAAATTCAATGTTGACGCTGATGCGATGAAAAACAGGGCCGTAAAAAAACTCCTTTTTTACGCAAGGCCAGAGGAGCACGCAACAAGAAACCTGTTTGAGATAGGCATGCTGTCCATTTCAAAGGCAATAGAGGACGGCGCCTTTGACCTGAACGACTGGGAGTTCTACGGGATAGGCACGATCAACCCGTCCCAGAGCTTTCCCTTGACAAGGGGGGTTTTGCTTAAGCTCCTGCCAAAGGTGAGCCTCAATGAATACAAGGAGATGATGCCGGGTTTTGACCTCGGCATGAGCCTTATGCTCTCGCCTCATCCGAGCCTTGTGCCGATTGAGATGTGCGCCGCCGGAATGAGCGTTGTTACAAACACATATGCGAACAAGACCAAGGAGGTTCTTTCTTCCATCTCAACCAACTTCGTGGCCGCCGAGCCGAGCGTTGACGGCATTGCAAAGGCCCTTGGCGAGGCCGCAAAAAGGGTTTACGACTGTGATGCGCGCGTCTCAGGCTCCGGAGTCCATTGGCCCCAGTCATGGGAAGAGGCCTTTGCAGGGGATTTCATGGAAAGGCTTAAGGGTTTTATAGGCTTTGCCCCTGAGAAGGGTTTGCCCTCGGCCGGGATGCCGGGGCTTAGGCAGGCTGAGCCTGAAGGCGATTCAACCGAGTCAACAATAGCAATGTCCTATGTAAGGATTTACGCAAAAGACCCGGCCCTCCTTGTCTTTGAAATAGGCAAAGGCGACGGGGATTACGAGTCCATAAAGGCGTCCGCAAAAGAGAATGCCGCGTCTTATTTGTATTTCAGGAGGGGTAGGGAGCTCGTGGCAATGGTTGACAGGGTTTCTGCGGCGGCGGGCGTCAGGCTTATTTCCGTAAAAAGGCTGCTGAATCTCTTTGACCACATGGGCATGGCGACAAGGTTTTTCGCGCAGGAGACGGCCCCTTCATGCATCTGGGTGAAAGGCGCGGATGACGGCTCCGGCGGATTCCAGAAGGAGAAGTTCGGGGTAAATTTATTGGAGCCGTCAATGCTCGGGGTTAAGGGAGACGGGACGCCGGGCTTTGAAGTTATTTGTCTTGATGCGTCCTCGGCCGCAGGGGAGATTCACAGGCTGCTGCCGCGCCTGTACGATACGCTTACGGAGGACGGCGTCCTCATATTAACCGCATGGATTGACAACCCGGTTTTAAGGCATTTCATAGAGGAGGCCGCGGCGGACAACCGCATGCAGAACCTTTATCTGTTTGAGAGGGAGGTCTTGGACAGGGATGTCTTTGTCTTTACGCGCAGGTATGTGCCGGCAATAAACGCGCTAATAGGCAGGGGTACCCCGGTCGGCGCGGTTGACGGGGTGGAGGTTTCAAGGGGCGGGATAAAGATGCAGGGCTGGGCGCTCTCGCCTGAGATAAAGCTGCCCGCAAAGGCCGTATCAGTGTACTATGACGGGGTATTCATAGGCACGGCGACCCTCGGAACGCAGAGGCTTGATGTGAACGAGCACTTTAATGTTGACCAAAAAATAAACCTCGGCTGGGAGTTCCTCGGCGGCAAGGTTTCTTCCGATGTAATCGGGCGCGGCCCGGCAGAGCGGATATTCGTTGTGATAAAGGATGAAAGGGGCGCATCCGCGTGCATTAACGCGCTTCTGAACGCTTAAGCCCCTGCCTTGACGACTGTAGTTTTTATCCCGCCTGATATTGCCAGCACCTCAAGGGCCGCTTCGTAGACCTTCTCGGGCCAGAGCATTTTAAGGCATTTAAGGGAATGCGGGCACTGCTCAGGGTAAGCCTTGTAGCACGGGGCGCAGTCAATGGCCATCCTTATGCTCATGACATTGTCCCCGAGCGGACTCCACTCAAGCGGGGTGACCTGACCCCCGAACACGCAAAGCGTCGGCACCCCGGCAATGCCCGCTATGTGCGACGGGCCGCTTACGTTGCCAACGAAAAGGCGGCACTTTTTCAGCGCGGACATAAAGCCCTTTAGGTCTAATTTGCCAGCAAGCGATGTCGCCCTGTCCTTATGCCGCATGAGGCTGAGCATCTGTTGGGCAAGGCCTGTCTCGGATGCCCCGGTGAATATTAAAATCCGCGCGTTGTTTTTCTCCACAAAAAGGTCCGCAAGACGGGCGAAATGCCCGACCGGCCATTGCCTTATGGAGCTGCCTGTCCCGGGGTGTATGCCGACAAGCGGGACGTTCCCGGCAGCGCCTACAAGGCCGGAAAAGACATCTTTCGTCGTTTCAAGGCAAAGCACCGGGGTTTCTATGGGCCATTGCCCCGAGTTTTCTCCCGCCTGAATGCCGTCAACAAGCGCGCAAAGCTGCGCCGTGATGTGCGGCTTAATCGGCTGCGACGGGGTGTTTTCCATGCCCCCGAGGCAGTTCATGCTGATGGACATCCATGAATCGTCCCCGCCCGTGGCGTATCCCACGGTATGCCTCGCGCCTGAGAGTTTCAGGATGTCCCTTGTCTCAGGGTGCCTTCTTAGGTCTATTGCGAGGTCAAATCCCCTTGATCTAAGTTTTTTTACGGCCTCCTTATCCTTTTCGCTAAGCTCATTAATCCCCTTTTCCGACCTTTCGTTGAAAAAATCAATTGCAAGGACTTCATCAACGCCAGGAGTCATGAGAAGGATCTCCCTTGCCCACGGCCCTGAAAGCACGGTTATCCCCGCCGACGGGAATTTTTTCTTAAGCCTTGAGATTGCGGGCAGCCCTAATATTACGTCCCCGATGTGATCAAGCTTTACGACGAGGATTTTTTTTACGCCCGATGGGTCAATCCGCGCGCGCTTGAGAAATCTTTTTTCTCCCGGATAATCTCCCTCCGGCAATGGTTCCGGCCCGTAATGCGCCGAGATAACGGGCCGCTCGCTTACGGAGAAGTCATCGGCGTCAAGATTGAGGTTAGGGTTGTAATACGGGTCTCCCCGCCTGAAGACATGCCCCCATCGCGCCCAGTGGGCGAAGACGTCCTCGGCGTGAATGGCATTTCCCCTTGTCGCAAGCTCCTTGTGGAACAGGGCCGCGTAAGGCGTCCATACCACGAGGTATCCGAGGGCGCGCGCCCTGAGGCAGAGATCCACGTCATTGCATTCAACCTTAAGCCCCTCGTCAAGGCCGTTAAGCCTTTTAAACACGTCCCCTCTCACCATCACGCAGGCAAAGGTGACGGCAGAGCAGTTTCTGACGGCCGCGCCCAAGTCGTGATAGGTGCTTTCCCGCTGGTTTCTGAATGCGTGCCTTCCAGCCCCGCCGCTGTCCACAAGGAATACGCCCGCGTGCTGAATGCCGCGGTCCTGATACAGGAGCCTTGCGCCGACGACCCCTACCTCCGGCCTCCGGGCATGTTCAAGCATCGCCTCTATCCAGTCCGGAGAGATCACCTCGGTGTCGTCGTTCAGGAAGATAAGAAAATCGCCCTTTGCCCGCGATGCGGCAAGGTTGTTTGCCTCGGAATAATTGAACGGACTGTCGTATTTTATGTGGATAATGTTTGATGCATCGGGGGAAACGCCGTCTATCTCCTTAAGCGAGAACGCGCCCCGGCTGTTGTCCACAATGAGTATCTCATGGTCTTTGTATGTGGTCTTTTCCCTGATTGAGGCGATGCAGGCCTTAAGCTCGTTGGGCCGCCTGTAAGCCGTCGGTATGATTATGCTGACCATGGGCCTGTCGGTTATGCCCCGTTTAACCCTGTACAAGCCGTTTGTTTCCCTGACGACCTCCGCAACGATGTTTTTTCTTTTCAACGCGGCTTCAATGGCCCCCGCGGCATCTTCCGCCGGGCCTTCATGAGTTCTTGTGGCAAGCGTTTTTTGTATGTGCCCGATGTTTTTAGCCTCTCCGGTCGCCCTGAGTATCAGGTCGTAGGGCAAGGCGGGCGCGCCCCAGTCCACGGAGGATGCGATATTTTCAAAAAGGTCTTTTCTTACGAGAAAAAAACCTCCGATATAGTTCATGCTCAGGATGAGGTCAGGCGACCAGTCGGGCTTAAAAAAATGATTAGCCCTATGCCCTTCAACGATTGCGTCCTCATCCGCGTACAAAAAATCCGCGTCGGCGTTCGCATTGAGGAACTTGACAGCCTCAAAAATGGCATCAGGCGCGAGTTTATATCCGTAGGCGAGGAATGCGATGATATCCTCTTTGATGCCCTTTAAGGAGTTCCTGAATTCATCGGGGTTTAGAATCTTAAAATCGCTGTCCTTTGACGCGGTTTCTTCAAGACCGCCGATTGGCATGTCCCCGTCTCCAAGCACGGTTAGAGGGCAGTTCCCGTAAGCCTGAGCGGCGATTGACTCAATCGCGCAACCAAGTCCCTTATCGTCTTTTTTGCCGTCAGGGATTACCGCGATGCGGATGGAAGGCTTTAATGAAAAATTCTCGCCCGCCCTTTCCATCCACGAGAGGGCCGTGCCTGCGATGCCGGTGTTTATCAGGTATCTCTCGTAAGGTGGGGTTTTTTTTATAAGATGCTGGGTCTGGATCCTGCTGAAGATCTTGTTTTCAATTGCGCCCGGCTCGTTTTCCCTGAGGTTTTTAAATAGCTTTTTTATGTTTTCTATGTTTATTTGACCGAGGCACTGGTCTGGATTTTTAATTGCATGGTAAAAGATCTTCGCAAAAAGCCTTATACTTGTATTTTCAGGGAATACGGTTTTCTTAAACAGTTTTTTGAGCGCATTCGCGGGCCCTGTGTTGTTTTCTCTGCTGTCCATTTGCCTTTGCCGTCCGAATTTTAAATTATAGCATTTTGCCGGGCCAGTCAATTCTTTTCTGTTCGTGTTCCGCGCCGGGCTTGAACTCAACGCGCGCTTACTTTGCGATTGCATAGAATCGCGTATTTTAATATAATCGTAATGCCCGTCCCTGAGTTTTTTCGGGGCGGGGAAAAAGGCGAAAACGGGGTATTTTGTTGGACGCGATCATCGCAAAAAACGTGTCAAAGAAATTCAGGCAGGCGTCCTCCACGACGCTTAAGACATTTCTTCTGCGCGACCTATGGAAAAGGGATGTCCCCCAAAAGGCGTTTTGGGCGCTGAAGGATATCAGCATTTCAGTCAAAAAAGGCTCAACCTTCGGCATCATCGGCCAGAACGGCTCGGGCAAGAGCACGCTTCTTAAGATAGTGGCCGGCATACTCGCCCCGGATGCCGGCGGGTGCAGCGTAAACGGAAGGATATCGGCCCTTATTGAGCTTGGGGCAGGATTCCATCCGGATTTTTCGGGCCGCGAAAACATATACATAAACGGCATGCTGCTTGGGCTTTCAAAAAAGACGATACATAAAAAGATGGACGAGATAATAGAATTCTCAGAGCTGAGGGATTTTATTGACGAGCCTGTAAGGACTTATTCTTCGGGGATGTACTCGCGGCTCGGGTTCTCCGTCGCGGTCAGCGTTGACCCTGACGTGCTCCTTATTGACGAGGTCTTTGCGGTCGGGGACGAGGGCTTTGTCCACAAATGCAAGTCAAAGATGAACGAGTTCAAGAAAAAAGGCAAGACCATACTGTTCGTGACCCATGACCTCGGGACAGTTGAGAACTGGTGCGACGAGGCGATGTGGCTTGATTCCGGGGTAATGGGCGTAGCCGGTCCGGTCAGCCGCACGGTTGACGCGTACAGGCGGTCCGTGAGGCTTAAGGAG
>JBBTGV010000031.1:0-3828 GCA_038041305.1 Deltaproteobacteria bacterium
ATATGACCCAGTCGTACGTTGAAAGCCTCTTAATCTCCGAATCAAGCGCGCGGTAGCTCTTTGGCGGCACCGTCTTTATGACAGGGAACGGCACGGCCTCTGCCCCGTAATCCTCAAGAAGCGCCGAAAACCCGCCCGCCTGCTCCTCTGCCCTTGTCACGAGTATGCGCCTGCCGAAAAGCGGCCTTGACTCAAACCAGTTTAGCCCCTGCCTTAGCCTTACGACGTCGCCTACGACGACAGTAACAGGGGGCATTAATTTGGCCGCCTTTGCAACGGTTGCGATATCTTCAAGGCTTCCGGTTAAGCAGACCTGTTTCGGCATCGTGCCCCACCTGATAAGCGCGACAGGGGTTTTAGGGTCCCACCCGTTTTGAAGGAGCTTTTTAGTGATAAACGGAAGGTTTTTCCAGCCCATCAAAAACACAAGCGTGCCCCTTCCGGTTGAAAGCCTGTCCCATGCTATGTTCGGCCTCTGCTTAATGGGGCTTTCCTGCCCGGTGATGAAGGTGACGGATGAGGCCATATCCCTGTGCGTAAGCGGTATGCCCGCATAGGCAGGCGCCGCAATGGCCGAGGTTACGCCCGGTATCACCTCAAAGGGGATGCCCGCCTTTTTAAGCTCCTCTGCCTCCTCCCCGCCCCTGCCGAAGATAAAGGGGTCTCCCCCCTTAAGCCTTACAACGGTTTTGCCCTGCCTTGCTTTTTTTACGATAAGCCTGTTTATCTCATCCTGCGATATGGTCTTGGAGTTTCCCTTTTTCCCCACATAAATCGCCTCAACATCCGAAGGCGCGTCTTGAAGGAGCCTTGAATTGGCGAGAAAATCGTAGATAATGCATTGCGCCTTTTTTATAGCAAGAAGCCCCTTCAGGGTAATAAGGCCGGGGTCCCCGGGACCCGCGCCGACGAGATATACCTTTGGTCTTTGCATTGTTGATGGATTGCCTCTGCTATGCGGACCCCGGAGGGCTTATGTCATAGAGTTCCCTTAAAATCTCCCACGCGCCCATGCTCAGGAGCCGCTCTCCAAGCTCCTTGCCGATGGCCTCGGCGTCATGGCGGGCGCCTATTATCCTGTCCTTTATAATCCTTTTGCCGTCAGTGCTCGCGACAAGGCCGGTTAGCTTAAGCGTCTCCTTTTCTATCTCGCCGTAAGCGGCAATCGGCACCTGACAGCCGCCCTCAAGCCTTTTCAGCATGGCCCTTTCCGCCCTTACGGCGCAGGATGTGTCCGCATGGTCAAGGGGCGCGACAAGGTTGTTTGTGAAAATATCGTCAACCTTCGTCTCTATGCCCAAGGCGCCCTGCCCTATTGCCGGCAGGCTTATCTCAGGGGAAAGGTATTCGGCAATTCTTTTTTCATATCCGAGCCTTTTTGCGCCCGCGCCCGCGAGTATTATCGCGTCAAACAGGCCCTCATCAAGCCTCTTAAGCCTTGTGTCCAGATTCCCCCTTAAGTGCTGTATGTCAAAATCCGGCCTTAGGTGCCTTATCTGCGACTGCCTGCGAAGGCTTGACGTGCCTATCCTCGCGCCTTCGGGAAGCTCAAGGAGCTTTTTCCCGTCCCTTGAGAAAACCGCGTCCCTCGGGTCTTCCCTTTTCGTGATGGCCCTCAGATGAAGCCCCTCCGGAAGCTCTGTCGGCACGTCCTTCATTGAATGAACCGCGAGGTGGACGCCCCCGTCAAGGAGCGCCTCTTCAATCTCTTTCACGAAAAGCCCCTTGCCCCCGACCTTTGCGAGCGGGACATCAAGGATCTTGTCCCCTGTTGTCTTTATCTTCCTGATATCAACCTCAACGCCCGGATTCATCCGCTTAATCTCCCCGGAAACCCAGTTTGCCTGCCAGAGGGCAAGGGCGCTGCCGCGCGTGCCGATCACCACTTTTTTCTTCATCTTTATTTTCCCCTGAAAACGCGATATTTCCGCCTACTCATCCCCAAGCCCGGCCTTCTTCAACTCGTCCCCGTTTTCATCCTCGGCAAGGTCAAAGAGCCTTCTTATCGCATCTATGTACATGTCTCCCTGAACCTTGTCGGATTCCTTTTTAAGATGCGTAATGGGGCTGTGCAGTATCTTGTTAACGATGGCCTGCGTCATCGCCTCAAGGACCTTCCTATCCTTGTCAGAGATGCCGTTAAGCGCCGAGAGGGCCTTTTCAAGCTCCGCCTTCCTGATGCCGTTCAACGACTGCCTTAAGGATATTATCGTCGGCACGACGTCAAGGGACTTAACCCACCTGTAGAATTTATGAAACTCCTCGTCAACTATCTTAAGCGCCTCGCCCGCCTCCTTTGCCCTGTCTTCCATGTTCGCCTGTACAACGCCCTGGAGGTCGTCAACGTTATACACGTAAACGTTGTCTATGTTGTTGACGAGCGGGTCTATATTCCTCGGCACCGATATGTCTATGAAAAACATCGGCTTGTATTTTCTCTCCTTCATCACCCCGTGCATCTGTTCAGGGCCCACGATGAAGCTCGCGGCGCCCGTTGAGGCAATGACTATGTCAGCGTCCTTCAGATAGTGCGGGAATTCCCTGAACATAATCGCCGCGCCGCACGAACCCGTAAGCCCCCTTACGAGGTCAACGGCCTTTTCATACGTCCTGTTTGCGACCATTATCTCGCTTATGCCGCTTGAAAGGAGGTGCCTCGCGGCAAGCTCCGCCATTTCGCCGGCGCCTATCAGCATGCATGATTTTCCGGAAAGGTCCCCGAATATCTTTTTCGCGAGCTCAACGGCGGCAAAGCTTATTGAGACGGCCGCCTCTCCTATCTTTGTCTCGGTCCTTACGCGCTTTGCGACCTGGAATGCCTTGTGGTAAAGCTTGTTAATGACCACCCCTGCCGTCCCGTGCTCAACGGCATGGCCGTAGGAATCCTTGACCTGGCCCAATATCTGCGGCTCGCCCATTATCATTGAGTCAAGGCTCGCGGCCACCCTGAAGAGGTGCCTTACCGCATCCTCTCCGCAATGCACATACAGGTGCTCATCCAGCCTGTCAAGCGGGATTGAGTGCCAGTCCGAAAGGAACCTCTTTATCTGCCATGAGCACTTCTCCATCTCATGGCCCACGCCCATGACCTCAACCCTGTTACAGGTTGAGATTATGGACGCCTCGTTAAGCCCGTAATGGGCAACAAGCCTTTTAAGCGGCTCGCCTATCGTGTCGGACGGAAAGGAGAGCCTCTCCCTTATGTCAATCGGCGAGGAATTATGGTTTAACCCTACGATGACTAAATTCATATGCCTTAGTTGCCGGAGAGCCCGTGGGCCCCGCCGGCGAATATGTTTATTATGAGGAATGAGACCAACAGCACCATAAAGGCCGTGCCTGAGAATATCGCGGCCTTTCTGCCCCTCCAGCCCGTCGTGAGCCTGCCGTGCAGGAGCGCCGCGTAAAGAAACCACGTGATAAGCGACCATATCTGCCTCGGCCTCCAGTCCCAGTAACTTCCGAGCGCGTGCTGCGACCAGATGGCCCCTGTTATTATCGCGAGGGTCAGAAGCGGGAATCCGTACTGCAGGCACTTGTAGCCAAGCTCGTCAAGCACATCCAGGGAAGGCAGTATGAAGTAAAGCCCCTTAAGCCTCCTCTTCTTGAGGTAGCGCTCCTGTATTATGTACATGAGGCTTATAAAAAACGCGATCGCGAAAAACGCGTTCCCCATGAACGCGAGTATCACATGCACCGGGAGCCAGTAGCTCTCAAGGAGCGGGGAAAGCGGTATTATGTCCCTCGGGAAAAACGTCGCGGCGAGCAGAAGCAAGAGCGCGAACGGCGCGACAAACGCCCCAAGCACCTTCTGCCTGAATTTGACAA
>JBBTGV010000032.1:0-10000 GCA_038041305.1 Deltaproteobacteria bacterium
GGCTTGCGCGGATGATAGAGGCGGGCGAAGACCCTCTTTTCATCGCAAGGAGGATGCTGATATTCGCATCCGAAGACATAGGCAACGCCGACCCCATGGCGATAGTCGTGGCAAACTCCGTAAAGGATTCGGTTGATTTCGTAGGCATGCCAGAGGGCTGGATCCCCCTTGCGCAGGGCGTTACATACCTTTCAACGGCCCCTAAGAGCAACGCTTCGTATACGGCGTATCTCAAGGCGGCGGAGGACGTAAAAAAACACGGGGCACTTCCCACGCCCCTATTCTTACGGAACGCGCCGACAGGCCTCATGAAAGACCTGGGATACGGCAAGGGATACAAATACCCGCACGACTATGCCGGCGCCGAGGTTAACGGGGATTATCTCCCGGACAAATTAAAAGGCGCCTCGTACTACCGCCCGTCCGACATGGGCAACGAGAAGGCCATTGGGGAGAGGCTTAAGAAGAAAAAGGGCTAAAGGCCCGGCAACCCCTGAAACGACGCCGCATAAAAATCCCCCGCCCGCCTGTTAACCTTTTGTTCATTAAGGTTGACAATCAGGCCCGTCCGTGTTAATCAAATAGGCTCTACCTCTGCGATAAAAGGACATCCCTGAAAATTGCTTGAGAACATGCTGAAAAAATGCCTTGAGGGCGCCGGCATATCGCCTGAAGACGCCCTTAAAATATCCGCCGTCGGCCACGACGGCCTGTACGGGCTTCTGTCGGCCACGGACGGGGTAAGGCGGCGCTTCAAGGGCGTTGAGATAAACCTCTGCTCCATCGTGAACGCGAAGAGCGGCCTCTGCAGGGAGGACTGCTCTTTCTGCTCCCAGTCAATAAAGTATTCAACCAATATCCCCGCCTATCCCATGAAGCCCGCCGCCGAAATAGCCTCTGCCGCCAAAGAGGCCGCCCTAAAGGGCGTAAGGGAGTTCTCCGTGGTCGCAAGCGGCACGAGGATAGAAAAAGACTCTGACATTGAAACCCTCTCCGAGGCGCTCTCTTTAATGAAACAGGGGGCCCAGGTTGAAAGGTGCGCCTCGCTTGGGATGCTTAAAAGGGATTCTTTGATGAAGCTAAAGGATGCGGGGCTGCAAAGCTACCACCACAACCTTGAGACAAGCGCGTCTTTTTTCCCGCGGATATGCACCACGCACAAATACGAGGAAGACCTGGAGGTTGTAAGGACGGCAAAGGGGCTCGGCCTTTATGTGTGCTCAGGCGGGATATTCGGGCTTGGCGAGGGTTGGAGAGACAGGATTGAGCTTGCCTTTACCCTAAAGGGGCTGGATGTTGATTCAATACCGATAAACTTCCTTAATCCAAGGCCCGGGACCCCGCTTGAAGGCGCGGATTTTCTTACGCCGATTGAGTGCCTTAAGATCATCGCGGTATTCAGGCTTATCATGCCCGAAAAAGACATTGTCGTGTGCGGCGGAAGGCAGGTTAATTTAAGGGACCTTCAGGGCCTCGTATTCGCCGCTGGCGCAAACGGCATCATGACCGGCAACTGCCTTACAACTCAGGGAAGGCCTCCGGAAGAAGACCTAAAGATGATTGAAGACCTTGGGCTTAAGCCGAGAGGGGGGGTCTAAGGGGGCTATGGATTCGTTCTCCATTTATAAAGAGCTTAAAAGGATTGAGTCTCTGGGGTTAAGGCGCTCCCTAAGGACGCTTGACAGCCCGCAGGGCGGCGTAGTATCCGTTGAGGGAAGGGAACTAATCAACTTCAGCTCAAACGATTACCTCGGGCTCGCAAACCACAGGCTTGTAAAAAAGGCCGCGATTGAGTCGATTGAAAAGTGGGGTTTCGGGTCCGGGTCGTCAAGGCTTGTCTCCGGCAACACGGCCCTGCATGAGGCGCTTGAAGAACGCATAAGGAGGTTTAAGGACGCGGACGCGGCGATAGTCTTCAATTCAGGCTATCACGCGAACTTAGGCGTAATCGGCGCGCTTGCGGACAGGGGAACCGACGTCTTTTCAGACAGGCTGAACCACGCCTCCATCGTGGACGCGTGCGTCTTGAGCAGGGGTAATGTCTTAAGATACCGCCACGGGGACACGGGCTCGCTTGAAAGGATGCTCCGGAAATCAAAGGCGAAAAAGAGGCTCATCGTAACGGATTCGGTCTTCAGCATGGACGGCGACATAGCGCCCATTGACGAGATAGCCGGCCTGCTTGACAGATACGACGCGATGCTTTTCGTGGACGACGCGCATGCCACCGGGGTGCTTGGAAAAAACGGCAGGGGCGGCCTTGAACACTTTTCAATAAAAAAACACCCTTCCATAATAGAGATGGGCACCCTCGGAAAATCCGTCGGCGCATTCGGCGCATTCGTCGCGGGCAGCGTTGAGCTTATAGGATTTCTTAAGTCAAGGTCAAGGCCCTTTATTTATACAACCGCGCTTCCTCCGTGCGTTGCCGCCGCCTCAATAAAGGCGTTTGACGTAATGGAAGAAAATCCGGGATTAAGGCTTCGGCTTAAGGAAAATTCCGAAGCCTTAAGACGCGGCCTTAATGAACGCGGCCTTTACACCCTTGACAGCTCAACCCAGATTATACCTGTCTTGACCGGCGGCGTTCATAAGACAATGGAGATAAGCCGCTTGCTTTTTGAAAAAGGGCTTTTTATACAGGGCATCAGGCCGCCCACTGTGCCGGCCGGGACCGCCAGACTCAGGCTGTCGGCCCATGCGCTGCACACCGGGCAAGACATTAAAAAGGCCGTAACCCTGATAAAAGAGGCCATTGACGGATCAGCTCCATGAAAAGGCGAATAACCGTCGCCGCCGTGCACGGATGGGCAACCGATTCCTCGGTGTGGGAAGGTTTTTTAAAGCACCTGAACGCGGGGTTTAATGTCGTAAACTTAAATCTTCCGGGGCATGGGAATAAAGCGAATGACGACGGATGGGGGCTGCCTTCGTTTAAGCCCGGAAGGGATTTTTTGCTAAGAAGCATTGAGAGGCAAAGGCCGGGCCCGATCATCGGCGTCGGCTGGTCTCTTGGCGCGGGGCTCTTAATTGACTGCGCGGCCAAAGGCCGAGGGCTTTTTGACGCCATTGTTCTTGTCGGCGCCACGCCGTGCTTTGTCAAAAGGCCGGACTTCTTGTTTGCGCAGCCTGGCCCTCTTGCAAGGCGGATGATAATGGACATGAAAAAAGACCCTGCAGCCGCCTTAAAGAGGTTCTATGGCCTTAACTTCACCGAAGAGGAGCTTTTAACCGGGCCTGCAAAGTCCTTTATTGAAAGGTTTAACGGATTAAGCGGGGGATTCAGGCGCGATGACTTGGCAAACGCGCTTCAGGCGCTCTGCAAAACAGATTTAAGGGATCTCCTGCCCGTGATTAACGCCCCGACGCTCGTCATGCACGGCTCGCTTGACGCCGTATGCCCTGCTGGCGCGGGGAGGTTTCTCGCGGACAACATAAAGAACGCGAGGCTCGTTGAGTTTAAAGGCCTCGGCCATGCGCCGTTTGTAACCCGGCCCAAGGATTTTGCCGGGGCGGTTTCTGTATTCATAGAGGGGCTTGGTTTATGACGCGCAAGGAAATCATCAAAAGGTCTTTTTCAAGGGCGGCGGAGACTTACGATTCATACGCTGTTGTTCAGAAAGAGGCGGCGCGCCTCCTCTCGGAAGGCGTCTGCGATGTCTTGTCCGCCATGCCCCAATCCGCCGCGCAGGCCACACCCGGGCCGGGCGGAAAACAAAACCAGCCTCAAGCCCAAAACGCCGGAAGGTTTCTTGACCTCGGCAGCGGCACCGGGGACCTTCTTGTGCAGTTTGACAAAAGGCTTGAATTCTCCCTTGCGTGCGGGGTTGACCTCGCGCTCCCGATGCTTAAAATGTCGCGGGGAAAAAACAGGGCCGCATGCGTTCAGGCTGACATTGACAGCCTCCCCTTTGTTGACGCTTCATTTGACATCATCGCCTCAAGCCTCGCGTTCCAATGGGCCGGCGATTTAAAAGGGGCGCTGGCCGAGGCAAAAAGGGTTTTGGCGAAGGGGCCGCGCGCAATCCTCGCGGTCTCTACCCTTGGGGCAAAGACCCTTGGCGAGCTTAGGGCAAGCATCGGGGCTTTCAAGAGCGAGGTCCCCGTCAATTTTATCGGCATTGACGAATTGATCTTAATATTCAGGGAGGCCGGCCTTACTGTGCTTAAGGCAGAGGCAAGGGCCGTTGTAAAGACATACCAGGACCTTAACGCGCTTTTAATCACGCTTAAAAAAACAGGCGTCCAGCCTTCCGTGAACGCGGAATGCCTTGGGCTCGGCGTCAGGGGGCGCCTTAAAGAGGCCCATGAGCTTTACAGGAAAAAACACATTACCGTTGACGGGGCGATACCCGCCACATACGAGATCGTAACGATAATCGCCATAAATGCCGGGTAACGCAAAAAAACTAAAAACGCTTGACAGGCGATACCTCTGGCACCCGTTCACCCAGATGAAGGAGTGGCTCGCGTCCAGCCCGCTTGTGATTGAACGGGGGCGGGGCAACTACCTCATAGACACCGAGGGCAGGAGATACCTTGACGGGGTGTCTTCCATGTGGGCAAACCTCCACGGCCACAGGAAAAAGGAGATTGACAGGGCGATAAAAACACAACTTGACAAAATAGCCCATTCAACGCTTCTGGGGCTTTCAAATGTCCCGTCAATTGAGCTTGCGCGGGGCCTTGTCCGCATTGCGCCAAAGGGACTTAAGAGGGTGTTTTTCTCGGACAACGGCTCAACCGCGGTTGAGATCGCGCTTAAGATGTCCTTTCAATACTGGGCGCGGAGGAAAGGCGGCTTAAGGAGGAAAAAATTCGTTTCTTTCACGAACGCATACCACGGCGACACCCTCGGCGCAATGGGCGTCGGCGAGATTGATGTGTTTGTGTCAAGATACAGGCCCCTTCTTTTCAAAACCTTTCGCTCCCCGTATCCGTACTGCTACAGGTGCGCGACAAAGAAAACCTATCCCGCATGCTCCATCGCATGCCTTGAACGCCTTGAGGGTATCTTAAAAAAACACGGGGAGGAGATCGCCGCGTGCATTATTGAGCCCGTCTTTGAAGGCGCGTCCGGCATGGTGGTCGCCCCAAAGGGGTTTTTAAAGGGCGTAAGGGACATTACGAAAAAATACGGGGTCCTTCTTATCGCGGACGAGGTTGCCGCGGGGTTCGGCAGGACCGGCCGCATGTTCGCCTGCGACACCGAGGGTGTGGCCCCTGATCTCCTCTGCCTTGCAAAGGGGCTTACGGCCGGGTATATGCCGCTGGCCGCAACGCTGGCAACAGAGGATATCTTCAACGCGTTCCTCGGCGATTTCAACGAGCACAAGGCCTTTTACCACGGCCACACATACACCGGGAACCCGCTTGGGTGCGCGGCGGCGCTTGCAAGCCTTCAGGTATTTGAAAAAGAACAGGTGCTTAAGAACCTCAAGCCCAAGATAAGGCTCCTTAAAACCCTGTTGGAAAAATTCCGTGAATTAAAGCACGCGGGAGACATAAGGCAGACCGGACTTGTGGCGGCCGTTGAGGTTGTAAGGGATAAAGGCTCAAAGGCGCGTTTTAATCCGGCGCTGAGGATAGGCCACAGGGTGGCGATGGAGGCGCGAACACACGGCCTTATCATAAGGCCCCTCGGAGACACCATAGTAATAATGCCGCCATTAAGCATAACGGAAAAAGAGATGAGAACCATTGTTGATGTTGTTTTCAGGTGCATAGAAACCATTACGGGCCGCAAATGAGCAGGGCTTACTTCATAACAGGCACGGACACCTCTGTCGGAAAGACCTTTGTAGGCGCGGGCATTGCCTCGGCGTTAAGGGAAAAGGGGCTCAGCGTCGGCGTCATGAAACCCGTTGAGACGGGGTGCACGGCTGTGCGCAACAAACTCGCGCCTGAAGACGCTTTAACGTTGAAAAACGCGTGCACCCCGGCCTCAAGCCTTGACGAAATAAATCCCTACAGGTTTAGAGCCCCGCTTGCCCCAAGCATCGCATCCCGGATTCAGGGCAAAAGGATTTCTTTAGACGTAATAAAAAAAGCGTTTTCCAGCATCCGTTCCAAACACGACATCACCCTTGTTGAGGGCGCGGGGGGCTTGCTGACCCCTCTTACGGGGGAAAAGACCATGCTGGATCTGTGCCTTTATCTTGAGGTCCCACTTATAATAGTGGCATCATCAAGGCTTGGCTGCATAAACCATACGCTCCTTACGGTGTCTGCGGCAAGGGCCTCTAAGGTTAAGATAAAAGGCATAATACTCAACAACGCGGACGAGGACGGGCGCGATTCAAGCAGGGCATACAACATGAATGAAATCAAAAAACTCGCGAAAACCCCCGTGCTCGGCGAGATACCTTTTTTAAAGGGCGCAAAAAAATGCGCCCCTCACGCGAAACTAAGGGGCGCATTCAAGGCGATCGCCGGGATTCTTTAAGGCGTTTTACTTCCCTTTAAGGGTCGTGTAGTTAAGAGTTCCCCCAGCAAGGAGCGTTTCAATCTGCCTCTGGGAGAATCCGTGCTTAAGCTTTATGTCCCCGCCTTTGCTTGAATTCTTAAGCGTAACAACCGGGCTGCCGGACAGAAGCTCCTTTTTTATCGCCGGCAGTTCAAGCTCGTCATTGTCGGCTATTGAGTCGTAGTCGGCCGTGTTTTCAAAGGTAAGCGGAAGTATGCCGAAGTTCACGAGATTGTCCCTGTGTATCCTTGCAAAGGACTTGGCGAAGATCGCCTTTATGCCGAGGTACATGGGGCAAAGCGCGGCATGCTCCCTTGATGAGCCCTGGCCGTAGTTCTCCCCCCCGAGGACAAACCCCCCGCCCGAGGCCTTGGCCTTTTCATGGAACTTCGCGTCAATCGCGGAAAAGACCGACTCGGAATATTTAGGCACATTGCTCCTGTATTTCAGCCACGTGCCTGCGGGCGTTATGTGGTCTGTGGTTATGTTGTCTCCGAGCTTTATAAGCACCTTGCCCTTTATGGCGTCGGGCAGCGCGCCCTGTTTTGGCAGCTCCTTTATGTTGGGGCCCCTGAAGACCGTTACCTTTGAAGGGTCTTTCGCGGGGGCAAGCACCATTGAATCGTCTACGAGATACTTCTCAGGCGCCTTTATCCTCGGATACTTGCCGAGCTTCCTCGGGTCGGTTACCACCCCGTATATGGCCGCCGCGACCGCCACCTCCGGGCTGCAAAGAAAGACCTTTGCGTCCTTTGTGCCGGACCTGCCTTCAAAATTCCTGTTGAATGTCCTTAACGACACGCCTCCTGAAGAGGGAGAAAGCCCGTTTCCTATGCACGGCCCGCACGCGGACTCCAAGATCCTCGCGCCCGCCTCAATAAGATTAGAGAGGGCCTTGTTAAGGGATATCATGTCAAGGACCTGCTTTGACCCCGGGGACACGGCAAGACTTACCTCTGGATGCACCCTGTGTTTCCCCTTTTTCAAGACCTCCGCGACAATCATCAAATCCCTGTAGGACGAATTAGTGCAACTCCCTATGCAGACCTGATCGACCTTTGCGCCCTCAATCTCCGAGAGCTTGCATACGGCGTCCGGGCTGTGGGGCTTTGCCACCATTGGCTCAATCTTGGCGAGGTCCAGATCTATCCTCTCGTCATAAACGGCATCCGGATCGGCCTGAAGGCTCACCCAGTCCGAGGCGCGGCCCTGCGCCTCCAAAAACCCCTTTGTGACTTCATCGCTCGGGAATACGGACGTTGTGGCGCCAAGCTCCGCGCCCATGTTTGTTATTGTAGCCCTCTCCGGCACCGTAAGGCTTTTTACCCCGTCGCCGTTGTACTCAATAATCTTTCCGACCCCGCCCTTGACGCTCATCCTCCTCAAAAGCTCAAGTATCACGTCCTTTGCGGAGACCCACGGCTTCAACTTGCCCTTGAGGTTTACGAGCACGACCTTTGGATACGTGAGGCTGAACGGCCCGCCGCCCATTGCCACGGCGACATCAAGCCCGCCCGCGCCTATCGCAAGCATGCCGAGCCCTCCGCTTGTCGGGGTATGGGAGTCGGAGCCGAGAAGGGTCTGGCCCGGGACGCCGAACCTCTCAAGATGGACCTGATGGCATATGCCGTTGCCCGGCCTTGAAAAGTATATCCCGTGCTTTGCCGCCACTGTCTGGAGAAACTTATGGTCATCGGCGTTTTCAAATCCGCCGTACTGCAGGGTGTTGTGGTCTACATAGCTTACCGATAGCCTTGTCTTCACCCTCGGCACGCCCATTGCCTCAAACTGGAGATACGCCATCGTGCCCGTCGCATCCTGCGTAAGCGTCTGGTCTATCCTGATGTTCACCTCTTTTCCGGCCACAGTCTCGCCGGAGACAAGGTGGCCGTCTATCAGCTTCTGCGCGACATTTTTTCCCACAATAACCTCCTTATGTATTTGGTTAACACACGGTTATATAAGCGATCTTAAATCATGTCATGTTTTAAGTTTTTGTCAGGGAGACGAATCGCTATTCTGGACTTAATGCGGCAGGGGATTAAAGATACCTGAAAGCGCGGGAATTGTCAATCCAAATTCTTTTTTTGGAGGCTTTTGCGAACCCCGCCGGATTGGCGCAAGGAGGCCCTTTTGAACTTGCCGGCGCGTCGCAAAAACCTTAAGGCTTGCTGCCTGAGCTTAATGTGGCGTCAATGCAGGCCTTGACGATCGTTGCGGCGTATTTTTCCGGCTCGCGCAGGATGCTTAAGAGCTTTCCGATGTATATGAGTTCGTCGGGATTGAAAGACAACAGGTCTTTTGACGCAAGGTCATGGTCCTTAAATTTTTCCCTGAATTTTTCCCCTGTCCCTGTTATAAGCCAGTCAACGGAAACATTGAACATATCCGCGAACTTCAGTATAAACCCGGCAGGCAGCTCCCCTTTTTTCCTGAAGTTTGACATTGCCTGCGGCGTCACCCCTGCCATGCGCGCAATCTCCGAGCTGTTTTTAAGCTTGCTTGCCTCAAGCATCCTTTCCAATATGTCGGGATAATTCATATCATTATGGCCTTTAAATGACATTAAGTTGGTCAAATGATTACATCAAGCGCGCTTATTCCCGCTTTTATTTGTCGTCCGGTTGCTTAAAGGGAAGCCTTAAAACATATTGTTGACCTATGGCACGCATAATGGTATATAATTAGATGTATTTTGCTATATTCTACATTATTGCGTATAAATGTCAAGTTTATTTTTACGGAAAATCGTAATTTATGTTAACTCTTGGTGAAAGAATACGCCTTCTGCGTAAAAACATCCTGCGCCTCAGCCAGAATGAGTTTGCGGACCAACTGGGTTTTTCAAGGGGAGCGACAATAAGCGATTATGAAAAAAACCGGAGAAATCCGGACATATCAACGCTTGGCAGAATGGCCTTTCTCGGGAGCGTCACGCTTGACTGGCTCTTAAACGGCAACGGCCCCGTAAAGGCAGACGAGGGTGGGCCTAATCTTGAGACAAGGGATTCAATCGGCGTTGCATACGGTTCTGATTTCGCGCCCGTAAAGGTCTATGACGCAAGGTCTGTGGCAGGGCCAAAGGAGTTTCCGGGCGTGGAGCCTGTTTCTACGATGGTTATCCCTGAGAAAGATTTCAAAAGCGGCCCTGTTGCGATATTGGTGCACGGCGACGGCATGGCCCCGAACATACTTGACAGCGCGGTCGTCGGCATAGACACAAAGGATTTAAACCTCGTAAGCGGGGCACTCTACGCGGTCTGGCTTAATTACGAGGGCGCGACCATAAAAAGGGTCTTTGTGTATCCGCAAAAGATAGTGCTAAGGCACGACAACCCGGGCTTTCCCGAAACCGCGATACCGACACCGGTAATGGGAGAAGACTTCATCATCGGCAGGGTCGTATGGGTCTACCAGAGATTCTAACGGGTTCTAAAAAAAACACCTGATTCGGTCCTCAGGGTCGCCTGTCTTGAAGTCAAGGAAAGGATATGGGAATATCGCTGGAATTGGGTTCCCGCGCAGGCATCAAAA
>JBBTGV010000033.1:0-54525 GCA_038041305.1 Deltaproteobacteria bacterium
CTTCTAATATCCTGTCAACAATGCTTAAGGCCTTCGGGCTGTAAAGGGTCTTGGAATGAGACGCCGCGACCGTCTCTATCGCGTCCCTGTAGCGTATGCTGTCAAGGAGCGCGATTACGGCAAAGAGCGTCAAGAGCGCCATGGACGCCATCGCAAGCCTGTTTTTCTTGAGCTGATAGAGCGCGAGGCGCAGGGGCGTGTGTTTTTTCCGCGCCTTTACGCAGAGATACGCGCAGGCAACAAAAAGGAAAAACACTATGAGGTCGGACGCTAAGATTACCGGCATATCGCGTTGGTCCTTCCGTAAAACGGCTAATAAAAAAAGTTCAGGTAAGGCTATTCAAGCCTTACCCTCGGGTCAACGAGCGTGTAGCTTATGTCGGTCAGTATCAGCCCTATTATGTAGAGTATTGAGCCGAGATAGACCATTGACCTTACGATCGCGAAGTCCTGCGCCTGTATCGCGTCAATCGTAAAATTTCCAAGCCCGGGTATTGAGAAGAACGTCTCCATAATGAGGCTTCCGTAAAAGAGAAACGGTATGGAGACGACCACGTTCGTAAGTATGGGTATCATGGCGTTCTTCAAGGCGTGTTTAAAGAGCACGGCGCCCTCGGACATGCCCTTCGCCCGCGCCGTCCTCACGTAATCCTTGTTAAGCTCCTCAAGGAAGACCGTCCTGTAGAAGCGCACCCCTGAGCCGGCGGCGCTCAAGACCCCGGTTGCAACGGGCAGTATCAGGAATTTGATTGAATGTATGCCCGTGTCGTAGCCGGATATCGGGAAAAGCCTCAAAACCCTTCCAAGCAGATACTGGCCGCCTATGATGTAGAAAAGGGCTGATACTGACATCATTACGACCGCCAATACAACCCCCCACGCGTCAAGATACGTGCCCCTGTAGTATGCAAGCATCATTGCAAGGAAGAGGTCAACTATTATGCCGAACGCGAACATGGGCAGGGATATGGCAAGGCTCGGGAGCATCCTTTTCTTTACCTCTATCCCTATGTCAATGTTGTTCCTGTCCGATTTGCCGAAGTCAAAGAACAGGAGAGGGGCGGACTTCTGGAAGAATATGGTCTGCGTTATTTTGGAGAGCCCGGCCTCGCCCGCGTTTAAGAAAACAGGCAGGTTGTAGCCGTGGTCTTGTTTCCAGTTCTCAATGGCCTCTTTCGTTATGTTTTTCTCTCCGAGTATCTTTCTTGCCATGTCCTCAGGCGTGTTGACGTAAAAAAACAGTATCGTCGTAAGGAGATTAACCCCTATTACAATCGGGATCGCGTAAAGTATGCGCCTTAAGATATAGGCTGTCATTTTCGGCCTTTTAAATGCCTTTTCCTTATCGCCATCATCGCAGGCAGGGCGCTTATTGCAAGGACCGCGACAAGGGCCAGGACCGGCCAAAGCCTCGGCCTGTTCCAGGAACGCCTTGCCGTCGCCCTTGCCACAGCGTCGATCTTAAGGTATTTAAGGGTGTTGTTCGCCATTGCGTTTGATTTTACGTTCTTGACCCATGAGTGGTAAAGCCCGAACGCAACGGGGTGGTAGCCCCATACCCACGGGGAGTCTCTTTGCAGTATTTCGCTCATCCTCCGTATTACGGCAAGCCTTTCAGGGGTGTTATCCATGCTTTCCATTTTTTTGAAGAGCGCGTCAAACTCCGGGTTTGCGTAGTTTGCGACGTTTTCACCCTGGAACAGCACCTTGCTGTTCGCGGAATTAAGGAGGAAAAAGAAGTTCTCCGGGTCGGGATAATCCGCGTTCCAGCCCCATGAGAAGAACTGGGAATTCCCCTTGAGCATCTTCTCCTGAAATCTGTTGTAATCAGTGGTCCTGTTTTCCATCTGAATGCCCAGCAGGCTTAGCCTCTTTATGTGCCAGTTTATGATGGGGCTCGCATCGGCCCCGGTCCACGGGTTGTCAAACCTTAGTATCAGGGGCCTGCCGTCCTTGTCCCTGCCGTTGGGCCATCCCGCCTCTTTCATAAGGGCCTTGGCGTATTCAATGGATTTCCTCACGGGTCTTTTTTTGTCCTCGTCCCAGTCGTAGACGAACGGGTTTACGCCGTGCCTGCCTTCAATATGGCCGAATATGCCGGGCGGTATCGGGGACATTGAGGCAAAGCCCCTTCCGTTTGCGAATATCTCAATGAACTCCTCGTAGTCAAGGGCGATTGATATCGCCTGCCGGAGCTTGCGCGCCCTGTCCGAGTATCCGCCGAATGTGTCGTCAAGCATGTTGAATCCGGAATAATGTATGGAGGGCCTGACCGAGGTTATAAGCCTTATCCCGAGCGAACTCATCTCGTCGGTTAGTTCGGCGCCGCCGGCATCCGTTATGGTGACGGCCTGATCAAAGCTGTCGGAGCTTATGCCGGAATTGTCAAAATATCCCTGAAGAAACTTGTTCCATCTCGGTATGGCCTCTTTCTCAAGCTTAAAGACGATCTTTTCTATAAACGGCAGGGCATGGCCGGAGTCAACAAGGAGATTGTTTTTAACGTCTTCTTTTTCGCCTTCCTGAGGATAGCGCTCGCCCCGAAAGCCTTTGTTTTTTGAAAGCACCATCTCCATGTTCGCCTTAAAGGTCTCTATCATGTACGGCCCGGTGCCGACCGGAAACCTGTCAAGGGTGATGTTTTTCCCGACAAGCGCGCCCTGCTTGTAAAACTCGTCAACCTCCCTTGCGACAGGCGAGAAAAACGGCATTGCAAGCCAGTAGGCGAACTGAGGATATTTTGTCTTTAAGATTATCCTGAACGCGCGGTCGTCTATTTTCTCAACCCCGGGGAGCCTGAACCCGTCGTAGTCAAGCCGTATGGGGTTTTCTTTTTCGTCAAGCGCCTGATTGTAAGAGGGGCCGGCCGCGGCCTTTCTTTTTCCCCGTATCCCCTCAAGCTCGGCCCTTAAATGCCCCGCGTATTCATCAAGGCCCAAGATGTATTTCTCAAGGATCGGCAGCACCGGGCTTTCAAGGAGCGGGTCTGCAAGCCTTTTTATCTGATAGATGTAGTCGTCCGACGAGAGCCGTCTTGAGGCCTTTTCCTTGAAATCATTCGGACTGTCAATGCCAACAAGGTCTTTTTTGGCTAAGTTTGAATACAGGGGGTCCCCGTTTTTCTTCTTTACAAACGCGGGGTGTTCCTGATACATAATCCCATCCTTAATCCTTAGCGCGTATTGAGCCCGGTAAACTTTCTCGGCCGGCGCGTTTTGAGGCAGCCTCCTTCCAAAACGGTCGGCGTAAACCGGCGTTGGCACTGATTCTGTTGTCAAGGGAACAAGCCCGTACGGCCGCTTAAGATAATGGTATTGGAGCAGGGGCTCGTAAATCTGGCAGATAAAATCGTATTCATCGGCGCTGTATGCCCTTGCAGGGTCAAGGTGCTTCGGCGGCTCGTCAAATGTCGTATAGAAAAAATTACTGCCTTCTTCTTCTGTCCTGTAAGGGCTGTTGGGGGTGCACCCGTACAAGGAAGAAAAGGCAATGGCAAGCAAAAAAACCATATAAAATAATTTGTTACGCGTCTTAAGGCATGTGGCGGGCCGTTTGCTATGCATATCAGGATAAACAAAAATTAGCATAGTATTTTTATGCGGTCAACTGGTAAAGTTTTTTGGGAAAGAAACGCTTTTTTCCGTTAATGAAAGGATTTTATCAGGTAAACTACAGAGACAATCTTAAGATCAGGGTTTTTTTAACACTTATCGTTTGAAAATCAGACTTGACAGCCTTGACAATTGCTATACAGTTATGATAGATTGTCTTGCTAAACTATAAACTGCGGCAACTCATTTAAAAATTACTATAAGAGGACGGCATATGACCAAGAAAAACAACGCCAGTAGCGCTTCGGCCAATAATGCAAGCGACATTGCAAGCCTTATAGACATAGGAAAGGACAAGGGTTTCCTGACCTATGACGAGATAAACGACGCATTCCCGCAGGATAATTTCTCCGTTGAGGACATGGACAACCTGCTTGAGACCCTCGGTGAACTCGGCATAGACGTCGTTGACACGGCGGAAAAGGCCGAGCCGCAGGAGGTCCCCGGCGCAAAGGAAGAGGTTTTAGAGGCTGAAAGGGTTGAAGACCCTGTTCGGATATACATGAGGGAGATGGGGGCAGTGCCTCTTCTTAAGAGGGAGGAGGAGATTGTTTACGCAAAGAGAATAGAGGAGGGCAGGGCCGAGCTTAGAAGGCTTACGCTTACAAGCCCGTTTGCGGTAATAGAGGTGTTAAGGGTCGTTGAGCGGGTAAAATCAGGCAAGTCTTCGTTAAGGGACCTTATTGAGGAGGCCGAGGATGTAGGCCAGTTTGACGAGACCTACGGGCAGGAGGTGCTTCAAAGGCTTGACAGGCTTAAAAGGAGAAAGCCGGAAAGCGCCTACAAGCTGCTAAAGGACATTAACCTGAGCAATACGCTTATAAGGCGCATTGTAAAAAGGATTGTAAGGTTTGACCACTCGGTTGAAAGGGAGGAGCGCAAAAGGGGCGCCAAAAAGGCCGAGAGGGCAAGGCTCAGGGTAAAAAGGATTTTAAAGCGGCTTGAATTCAACAGGCCGGGGCTTAAGGAGCTTGCAAGGGCCGTAAAGGTCCATGATTTCAACATGTGGGAGGCAAAGCAGCGGCTTATTGAGGCGAACCTAAGGCTTGTCGTCAGCATTGCAAAGAGGTATGTGAACCTTGGGCTGAAGTTCTCGGACCTTATTCAGGAGGGCAATATCGGCCTCATGAAGGCGGTTGACAAGTTTGACTACAAGAAGGGCTACAAGTTCTCCACCTATGCCACGTGGTGGATAAGGCAGGCTATCACAAGGTCGATCGCGGACCACGGCAGGACCATCAGGATACCCGTGCACATGATAGAGACCATAAACAGGCTCCTGCAGACCTCAAGGCAGCTCCTTAAGGAACTCGGCAGGGAGCCGTATCCAGAAGAGATTGCCGACAGGATGGACATACCGATAGCAAAGGTTCGGCGCATCCTCAGGCTCATGAAGCAGACATTAAGCCTTGAAACGCCCATAGGAGACGACGAGGAGAGCTCTTTGGGGGATTTCATAGAGGACGAAAAATCCCCTTCGCCCGCGGATGCCGCCATTGAGAAAGACCTTTCAGACCAGACAAACCTCGTGCTTGACACGCTTACGCCGAGGGAGGAGAAGGTGCTGCGCATGAGGTTCGGCATCGGAGAGAGGCAGGACTACACCCTTGAGGAGGTCGGAAAGGTTTTAGGCGTCACAAGGGAGCGCGTAAGGCAGATTGAGGCAAAGGCGATAAGGAGGTTGAGGCACCCCACGAGGGCAAAGCTCCTTAAGGGGTTCAGCGAGAGTTAAGCGTTTAAGACGCCGGCGCTTGTTGCTTTACAACGGAAAAGAAATGGTATAGTATGATTTACAAGAATCCGTAATGCGTTATTACGGATTCTTTTTTTATTTTACATCCATGATAGCCAAAAGCCTAAGGGCAAAATTCACCCTCCTTTTATTCATTGTCGGCATTATCCCGTTTATAACGGTCAGCGTATTCCTGTATCTCTCAATAAAGGACGCCCTGTTTAAGAATGTCTTCAAGGAGCTTAAGTGGAATGTGGAAGACATTTCGCTCGGCATAGAGTCTCAGTTCAACCAGCTTGCGAGGGATTTGATCGTCTCATCCCAGAACACGGCGTTCTCAATGTACTTCAGGGAGCCAGGCAACAAGACCTACTGGACAAAGAGGCAGCGCGACACATTAAGCCACCTTTACACCATTTACAAGGAAGTCCTTGACGAGGCGTGTTTTATTGACATTGAGGGCCGTGAGATATCAAGGATAACGCTCGGGAAGATCGCCACGGAGGACGAGTTGTCTTCGGAGGAGGCAAGGTCGTTTTTCTTTAAGCAGGCCTTTCTCATGAAGGAAGGGGAGATATATCAGGGCAGTCCCGAGATATCCGAAGACACTCAAAGATGGGTGGTCCCGCACGCTACACCCATTTACGTGGACGGGGTCGCGCAGGCGATACTTCACTTTGAGGTGCCTATTTCCTATTTCCAGAGGCTTCTAAAACAGTCCATAAACCCTGACCGGGGATTCGGGTTCATAGTGTCGGACGCTGGAGACATAATCGCCCATACGCAGAAAGACATCTCCGAGACAGAGCCTTTCCAAAAGGCGCTTAACCCCGCCATGCCGGATGACTTGAAGTCCATATACGAAAGGATGATCTCGGGCGAGAGCGGCATGGAGCATTATACCGAGGGGGCGATTGATTATTACATATATTTCAGCCCCATAGCCAAGACGCGCGTAAAGGGCAGGAGCAACGTCAGCTGGAGCCTCGGCTATGTGATCCCGACGGAAAGGACATACGTTGAGCTGTCTATAATTAAATATAATGTCATTACCCTCGGCATAACATTGGTCCTTGTGCTGATAATCGCGTATGTCGCCGGAAACTACATAACAAAGCCCGTGAGAGAGCTTGCAAAGGCAACGCACAAGGTCGCGGGAGGAGAGATAGCGAAGATAACCGTAAAGAGCGAGGACGAGATTGGCGTTCTCACAAGGTCGTTCAACGACATGGCGGAGGCGGTAAAAAAGAGGGACGAGGCCCTGAGAGAGCTTGCGATAACAGACGGCCTTACCGGGCTTTACAACCACAGGTTCATGAAGCAGGAGCTTGACAGGGGCATAAAGACGGCGCTTCGCTTCGCAAGGCCCATCTCGGTTTTGATGATAGACGTGGATTACTTCAAGCACTACAATGACACGAACGGCCACGGTAAGGGCGACATGGCGCTTAAGAAGATTGCGGACATAATAGGAAAGTGCTCAAGGGAGGTTGACATAGCCGCAAGGTACGGCGGAGAGGAGTTCTCGGTGATACTGCCCGAGACCGCGCTCGCGGGGGCTTTAATCCTTGCCGATAGGATAAGGCAGAAGGTAGCCGACGAGGTGATATTGAATGAGGAGAAGCAGCCCAACGGCAACGTAACGGTGAGCGTCGGGGTCGCCGAGATTAAAGATGACGCGAAGGATGTCACGGCCCTTCTTCAGGCCGCGGACAAGGCTCTTTACAAGGCGAAAGAGCTCGGCAGGAACAGGGTCTGTTCAATAGAGAATATGAACGAGACCCCGGCCCCCGCAAAAGACGGGGACCCGAAGAAGGACGAGCCTTCCAAGAAGGACGACGCGTTGATAAAGGCCGATACGCCCAAGAAGGACGACGCCATGGCAAAGGCTCAACCAACAGGCAAGAACGAGCCGCCGAAGAAGGCCTGACAGCCTGTTAAAGGATCTTTTTAAGCGCAAGGATTAAACGCGCCTCATCCATTCCAGAGACCTTGACCGCCTTATTCCTTGAGGAAAACCCGCTTGAGATGCTAAGAGAGGATTTCTTCGCGACAAGCGCGTTTGCGAGGAATTCAACAAGGGCCTTGTTCGCCGCGCCTTCAACGGCCCGCGCCTTTATGGAGACCTTGAGATAACCGTTGATAATGCCGGAGACCGAGTTATGCCTTGCCCCTGGGCACACCTTTATCCTTATAAAAAGCCCTTTGGGGGAAATAACGATGAACGGATAGGAGGGAGTGTCTTGTTTTTTTTCTTCCAAGGGTTTGTTGGCCGGGCGCCCGGCCGTTTACGGCAAGGCGGTTAATTCCCAGCCTTCATCCTTACTGCTAAATCAAAAAGAGTGGTTATGACAAAGCTTCTTAGGAAGTGTATGCCCACAAGCACGATAAACGGGGAGAGGTCTAGGCCCCCGAGGTCCGGCAGTATCTTCCTGATTCTTCCAAGCACCGGCTCGGTGATCTGATACAAAAACCTTACAATGGGGTTGTACGGGTCCGGGTTAACCCATGAAAGCAATGCCCTGATTATTATGATCCAGAAATAAATCGTAAGCCCGCTGCTTAAGATAAGCGCTATGGTTTCTATAAGGTTTGACAGGACAAACATTGATTAATCGTCTCCTTTTATTGAAAGTTCCCTTGCCCTTTTTGTGGCTGAGGCCACGGCCGTTGCCACCGCCTCTGAAAACCCGCCAAGTTTAAGCCCCTTAAGCCCTTCTATGGTAGTCCCGCCCGGCGAGCTCACCATGCGTATAAGCTCGCTTAGGTCCCTGTCCGATTCCTTGGCGAGCCTTGCCGCGCCGAGGACGGTCTGGACTGAAAGCGCCTTCGCAAGGTCATACGGCAGCCCCTGGCTTACGCCCGCCTCAGAGAGCGCCTCAATAAACGTAAACACATAGGCAGGCCCGCTCCCTGACAGCCCGGTTATCGCGTCCATGAGGGATTCGTCCTGAACCAATACGACCTTCCCGACAGCGCCGAACAAATAATGAGCCGCCTTGATATGCCCTTTTGTGGCGCCTGCGGCCGCGTAAAGCGCTGTTACGGCCTCTCTTACCATCGCAGGCGTGTTCGGCATCGCCCTTATGACAGGCGAGGCCTTGGCACCGCCGCCGACAATGCCCGTTATCGCCTCAGTGCAAAGCCCGGCAACCGCTGATATGAGGAGCTTTGCGCTTGTTAACTCGGAACGGATCTCAATAAGCGCGGCAATGGAGTCCTTGGGCTTGACCGCGAGGATTATTATATCAGAGTTCCCGACAAGTTCGTAGTTTTTGCTTAAAACCTTTATCTCGTAGCGCTCCGCGAGAAAGGCAAGCCTCTTGCTGTCGCAGTCGCTCGCAAGGAGCAGGCCTTTTGCGGCTTTTCTTGACGAAAGAAGGCCTTTGATAATGGCCTCTGTCAGATTGCCGCCGCCGAGAAAGCCGATTGTTTTTTTTGTGGGCATCTTAAAGACAGGCGGTCCCGCCGGATTTTTGCGCGCTACGGCCTTGGGCCGAATATGGCGGTGCCGATTCTAACCATTGTTGCGCCTTCTTCTATGGCTACCTCGAAGTCAGAGGACATGCCCATTGAAAGGTGTCTAAGGAACACGCCGGGTATTTTTTCCTTGTTAATCCTTTCGGCAAGCCTTCTTAATGTCACGAAATACGGCCTTGCGCCCTCGGGGCCGTTGACCTGAGGCGGCGGTATTGTCATAAGTCCGACGAGTCTTATGTTTTTAAGCCCTGAAATGCCGCGCGCAAGCTTTACGGCGCCCTCCATGTCAACCCCGTTTTTTGTCTTCTCCCTTGCGATATTCACCTCAATCAGGGCTGTTACCGGGGTCTCCGCCCTTTTGTTTAATTCAACGGCGAGTTCAAGACTGTCAAGCGTGTGTATCGTTGAAAAGAGTTTTATCGCAAGCCTTGCCTTGTTTTTCTGAAGGTGTCCGATAAAGTGCCACTCAATGCCCTTTGCCTTTATCTTTTCTTTCTTTTGCTCCGCTTCCTGCACATAGTTCTCACCGAACGCAAAAACGCCGGCGCCTAAGGCCTCTTTTATCTTTTTCGGCTCAACGCCCTTTGTCGCGGCAATAAGCCTTACCTCGCCGGGTTCGCGCCCTGCCTTGCGCGCCGCCCTGCTTATACGGTCAAATACGCTTGACAGGTTCTCGGATACTGTTGCAGGCATTTTTAGCCAAACACCTTTTTATGTATTTAAAAAGCAGATAAAACCGTTAAGGCAAGTCCGTCTTGTTAAGCAAGATGGCCTTTCCGGAAATCAGAATACCATGACCTGTCCGCCCTCGCTTATCCATCTTGCAAGGTCAATGGTCTTGCCGATTACGGCGCCTTCAATGAGGTCTTGAGGCTCAAGCCCCCTCGCATTGGTGCATGTAAGGCAGGACCGCACCTCAACGCCTTTTTCAATAAGCCCTTTCAGCATCTCCCCGATATTGTAATATCCCTTTGGCGGGGACTGGCCTTTTTTAGCGGAGACGACGCTGTCGCCGTACAGGAATATCCTTACTTTCGTCCCGGTTGTAAGAAGCGCCTGAGAAAGCCTTAACGCGTTCCACACCTTTTCATTGCCGTAAGGCGCATCCTGAAGCACAATTGTAACCGTGTTCATTGCAAAAAATCCCTTTTGCGGTCTTTTTATTATGCATATAATTGCGAAATCTCAAGGGTTTGTCAAGGGTTTGATGAAAGACGCAAAACCGTGATTGCCTCTCTTGGCAAAACTTGCTAATATATATAAGGAAATTATAAAATAAACGCGGAGTTTAAAAATGAAAAAAAGTCTTAAGTATGGTGAAGAGGCTGTTTTGAAGGCTAAATTAGAGGCATGGGCGAATCCAAACCAGGAGAGGGATTATGAAATAGAGATAATGTGTCCTGAGTTTACATGTTTGTGTCCGCGTTCAGGTTATCCTGATTTTGCGATGATAAGGGTACTGTATGTGCCGGACAAGAAGGTGGTTGAGCTTAAATCATTAAAGCTTTACTTAAATTCCTTTCGCTCAAAATCAATATCGCACGAGGCCGCGGTGAATCTGATATTCAACGATATTAAAAAAATTTTAAGCCCGCGTAGCCTTGAGGTTGTCGGTGATTTTAACGCGAGGGGCAATGTTAAGACAATCATAAGGGTAAGGCTTTAGCCCAATATCTCCTTCAGCGCCTTTATTAGCAGGGCGTTCTCCCCTCTTTTCCTGACGGCAATCCTGAAAAATTTTTTCCCCAGGCCCGGCCAGGCGCTTAATTCCCGGATTAGTATGCCCCTTTTTAAAAGCATTGCCTTTAGTTCAGGCGCATCCGGTCTTTTTGACGAGACCCTTACCATCAGGAAGTTTGCGGCGGACGCGTATGGCTTAAGGCCTTTGACAGATGAGAGGGCGTCATACAAAAATCGTCTTTCGCTTTGAATGAGCCTTAGGGTGTTTTTATGGAAAACCCTGTCGTTTAAAGACGCGACGGCGGCCTTTGACGCAACCGTGTTTACGGTCCACGGAGGCAGTTTTTCCTTAATTTCCCTTGCCGTGGAGGGATGCGAAATTGAAAAACCGAGCCTTAGGCCCGCAATGCCGAAGAATTTCGTCAAAGACCTTAATACAATGATGTGCCTTTTGAAAACAGCCTCTTGCCTGATTGAAATGCCTTCATTAAAGTCAACAAACGCCTCGTCAACCAAAAGGCGCGTGTTGTGTTTCTTGCAGAGAGAGGAGATCTCCATCATGGATTCTTTTTCTATGGCCGCGCCTGTGGGGTTCGCCGGGTTTGCGATGCAGACAATCCCGTAGTTTTTTTTTAGCGCCCTTGAGAGCTCGCTTAAGTTTATTGAGAAACCACGGGCCTCCCTCAGCATGAACGAGTCTGGTTTCAAGCCGTTTAATTCAAGCGCCCTCCTGTATTCGCTGAAGGCGGGCTCAATTATAAGGGCGGTCTTCGGCCTTAAGACCGAGGGTATGAGATATATAAGCTCGGTTGAGCCGTTTGCGGGTATTATGTGTTCCGGGTCCACGCCGTAGAAAGAGGCGATTGCCTGTTTAAGCCCCCTTGAGTCCGGGTCTGGATAATGGGGCAGGAGTTTTATTGAGGACTTTATTTCCCTGACTGCGCGGGGCGAAATCCCGAGCGGGTTTATGCTTGCGCTGAAGTCAATTATGCCTGAAATGCCCCTCTTGGTCGTCTCCGCCGCATCCCAGACATTGCCTCCGTGGGTGTCTTTCATCGCGATAAAGATCAGAACCCCAGTATCGCCCTTGCATCAACGGCAATGGCGCCTTTCTCATAGACTATAAGCGGGTTTATCTCAAGCTCTTTTATGCCGTGCATGTCCGCCGCGATGTCCGCGAGCTTTACAATCACATCGGCAATCGCGTCAATATCCTTCGGGTGGTCCCCCCTGAAGCCCGCAAGCAGAGGGTATCCCTTTATCTCCCTTATCATGTCAATGGCGTCCGCCTTTGTTATCGGGGCGATCCTGTAGCTTACGTCCCTCATGATTTCAACCGAAATTCCCCCGAGACCGAACATCACGGTCGGGCCGAACTGCTCGTCGTTAACCACACCGGCAATCACCTCAATCCCCTTTGCGGCCATGCCCTCAACAAGGAAACCCTCTATCTGCGCGAACGGCTTTTCGCATGCCACGGTCAAGACCATCTGCGCCCACATGTGCTGAAGCTCGTCTATGTCCTTTATTCCGACCGCGACCCCGTGCACCTCGCTTTTGTGCAGTATGTCCGGGGATACGAGCTTAAGCACTATCGGATACCCGAGGGTCTGGGCCGCCTCTATCGCGGAGCTTACATCCTTTACGAACCTGAACTCGGGCACCGCGATAGAATGCGCCTTTAGAACCTCTTTTGCGTCAGGCTCAACGAGGACCTTTTTGCCGAGGCTTAACGCCTCCTTTACGAGCCTTTCCGCGCCCCTTCTATCCATTGTCTGGTTGGGTTTCCCTTGTTGAGCCGATCCTTGTTAATACAGAGGCCGCCCTGACCGTTGCCTCAGGCGTCGTGTACACGGGAATGCCCCATTTTTTAAAGAGGGCGTCCCTTTCCCGCGCGAAACTCCCGCCCGGGGAGCATACCACGACGGGCTTTCCCGACATGGCTGATTTTTCGGAGAGAAGCTGAACAAGGCCGTCCGTAAGGCCCGGGGGGCCCCAAAGCGCGGCGACTATCGCAAGGTCATAGAAGTCCTTTGACATCGCCTTTTCAAGCGCCTCCGCATAGAGCTCGTCGGTTACGCTCCCAGTCAGGTCCATGGGGTTTGACGCGACGAAGAAGGGAGGGAATGAACCGGAGAGTTCCTCTCTGATTGATTCGTCAAGCGGCTGAACGACAAGCCCCGCGGCTGAGGCCGCATCCGCAATATTGACCCCCATGCCTCCGCCGTCCGTTATTATCATCACCCTGTTTCCTCTGGACGGCCTCTGAAGGCTTAATGCCCTGCACCCTTCAATAAGCTCCTCATAACCGGAGACCTCTGTTACGCCGGATTTTTTAAACGCCGCCCTGTAGACCTCGTATCTGCCCGTCATCGCCCCTGTGTGAGAAAGCGCGGCCGAGGCCCCTGCGTCCATTTTCCCGACCTTTACCGCGAGCACTGGTTTTTTTGCCGTGCATCTTTTAGCGGCCTCAATAAATCTCCTGCCGTCCTCAATTGATTCAAGGTAGAGGGCGACAACGCCGGTGGCCGGGTCGTCCGCGAGGAATTCAAGGCAATCCGATTCATTGACGTCAACCCTGTTCCCGTAGGACACTATCCTTGCAACGCCGATGCCTTCCCTGGCCATCTCATCCATCGCGGTTACGGCAAACGAGCCGCTCTGCGAGATGATGGAAAGAGGGCCTTTCGGGGGCCTCTTAAGCCTCTCGTGCGGTATGAAAAACGTATCGAGCCCCGAACTGGTGTCAAATACGCCCAGACAGTTTGGCCCCACGACCCTTATGCCGAAGCGCCTTACAATGTCTTTTAAGTCCTTTTCAAAGGATTTGCCGGCCTCGTTAATCTCGCCAAAGCCGCCGCTTATGATTATCGCGCATTTAATCTTTCCTACCGCCTCCTTCAAAAGCCCTACGGCGGGCCTTGCAGGCACTGCGAACACGGCCAGATGCACCTCTGACTCTATCGCTGAAATCGCGGGATAGCATTTCAGGCCGTTTATTGAATCGTATTTCGGGTTTACGGGGAAGATGGAACCCTTAAAGCCCCCTTTTTTGATGCTCTCCATTATAATGCCCGAGAGCTTACCGGCCTCAGGCGAGGCGCCTACAACGGCAACCGAGGCGGGATTAAAGAGGAAATCAATCGGGTTTTTACTCATAAGTTTTTTTCATGATTGCTGGCCTGAACGGGTTTGTCAGAAGCCTTTTAGCAATAAAAGGTCTTTGCGGCGCGCGCCTGCGAGACCTAACGCCAAGGGTAATCTTTATTGAGTTTTATACAACAAAGGCCTTATTTTCACAACAGAAATATGGCGAGTATCCTTAAAAGCAGGGTGATGAGAATCATGCCGGCGGCGGTTGTGTGCAATATCTGCACGGTTGAGAGGACATGGCTTTCGTTAATCTCCGGGCTTGTATCCTTGCAGTCATTTATAAAAGGCTTGTCATGCGCAACGCCGCAATACGTTGAAGGCCCGCCGAGCCTTATCCCGAGGGCGCCAGCGATTGCCGCCTCGGGATACCCCGCATTGGGGCTCGGGTGCCTGCGGCCGTCCCTGAAAATCGTCTTTACGGCCTTTATCCAGTTGAATCCAAGCAGGCCCGCCGAGCATGCCATCAACGCCGCAGTAAGACGCGCCGGTATGAAGTTAAGCGCGTCATCAAGCATGGCCGATGCCCGGCCAAGGTCAACGTATCTTTCGTTTTTGTATCCCACCATTGAGTCAAGGGTATTGACCGCCTTATAGAAAAGCATAAGCGGGGGCCCGCCTATTATAAGATAAAAAAGCGGGGCGACGACGCCGTCGGACGTGTTCTCCGCGACGGTCTCAACGGTTGCCCTTAAAACGCCCTGCTCATTGAGCCTCTCCGTGTCCCTGCCGACGATCCCTGAGAGCGTTTTTCTCGCGTCGTCAATAGCCCCGCAATTAAGGCATTTTAAGACCGCCTTTGCCTCCTTATGAAGCGACCTTATTGATATTGAGGCCCATACCGCGTATGTTGAGAGCAGGAAAAAGACCGGGAACGCGTATTTATACGAGAGATAGAGCAGGGCAAGGCATACGAAGTAGGTCCCGAGCGCGATTACCGCGACAAGGAGAATGCCCGCGTGAAACCTGCCTTTCTTCGTGTCAGGGAATCTTTTTGTTAAAAATCCCTCGGCAAAAATTATTGCCCTGCCTATCCACCTGACGGGATGCGGTATTTTTTTCGGGTCCCCTATCGCAAGGTCCAGCGCATAGGCAAGGAGCGCTATAAGGGGGGGGAAGGGTATGATATTAAGGGATTTAAGTATGAACATGTTTTGATCTATGGCCCAAGATCCCCAGCACATCCTCAATGGAGACGCTCTTTTCAACAATGGAGGCGATTCGTTCCATGCCCGCGTCCATCTCCGAGGCGAATGATTTTTTTCGCGAATCGCAGGCTACCCCGGACAGGCCCTTTTTCCTCCGCAGGTGATTTATGAACGAGCGCCTGAAGCCGTCATTGTCAAATATGCCGTGCATGTAAGTGCCCCAGACGAGCCTGTCCTCTGAAACGGCCCCGTCAGGGACGTCCGTTTCTTTTGAATTTCTCCTGAAAATACGCGCAAGGCTTTCATGCCTTGAGTTCGTCTCTCCCATGTGTATCTCGTAGCCTTTTACGATGCATGTCTTCATCTCAGGGGTCTTTGCCTCTGCCTCCACCTGATGGGTGTTCTTGCGTTTCATCAGCACGGTCTCGGCGTCAAGAAGGCCGATGCCGCGCTCCGAGCCGATTTTCGATTCAACGCCGTGCGGGTCATGGACGACCCTGCCCAGCATCTGGAATCCGCCGCATATCCCGAATACGAGTTTCCCGGAATTCCTTTCTGCCTTAAGCGCCTCAAAAAATCCGTTTTCCCTGAGCCAGCGCATGTCCTCAATCGTGTTTTTAGAGCCCGGCAGCATTATCGCATCCGCGTCCCTAAGCCCCTTGACCGTGGAGGCATAGGCAATGCCTACATCCCCGTGGAGTTTGAAGGGGTCAAAATCGGTAAAGTTTGATATCCTCGGGACCTTTATGACAACGATATTGACGCGGTCATGGCTTTTCCCTTGTTTTTTATCGTCATCAAGACACTGGGAGTCCTCTTCGGGATTCACCCCGTCCTTTATATACGGCACGACGCCGAGCACGGGTTTTTTAGTGTGCGCCTCAAGGAATTTCAGGCCGGGCCTAAGAAGACCGATATCCCCCCTGAATTTGTTTATTATGAATCCCTTTACCCTTTTTTTCTCGCTCTTGCTCAGGAGCTGAAGCGTGCCTATTATTGACGCAAAGACCCCGCCCCTGTCTATGTCGCCTATTAAGAGCACGGGCGAATCAATCGCCTCCGCGATGCCCATGTTCGCGATGTCGTTTTCCCTAAGGTTCACCTCAGCCGGACTTCCAGCCCCTTCCAGCACGATGACGTCGTAAACGGAGGAGAGCCTTTCATAGCTCGCAAGCGCGTATCCCATGGCCTCTTTTTTAAAGCGATGATACTCCTTTGCGCCCATAACCCCGTAGACCCTGCCGTGTATTATCACCTGCGAGCTTGAATCGGTTGTGGGCTTTAAGAGTATGGGGTTCATGTCAAAAGAGGGCTTGATCCTCGCGGCCTCCGCCTGAAAGGCCTGCGCCCTGCCGATCTCGCCCCCGTCCTCTGTTACGAAGGAATTCAGGGCCATGTTCTGCGCCTTGAACGGCGCGGCCTTAACGCCCATGTTGTTCAATATCCTCAACAGGGCGGCCGTAAGGAGCGTTTTTCCGGCATGGGACTGGGTTGACTGAAGCATTATGGGTCGTCCCCCGCCCCGGCGGATTCTTTCAGGGACGGTTTTTTTAGTTGATGTGCTCATTGCTTAGAAATATTATAATAATTCAACGCTGCTCGCAACACCATAATGCCATGACAAGACGCGGAGAGATTTTTTTAACGGCCCATGCAGGGCCTGATTCAAGACACGCGATACGGGGCGGCCCGTTTGAGGAGTTTTTAAAGTGGAGGCCGAGGCCAGGAGAGGCTGTCACGGTTCTTGACATGAACGGCGTTGCGTGGAGGGCAAGGGTCCTGGGGTTGGGAAAAGACTTTGCGGAGGTCCTTGTCTTTGAAAAGGCGCCTCTGCCCTGCGTAGTAGAGCTTACGGTGCTGCAGGCATTGCCTGAGAAGGAGAGGATGGAGCTTATAATACAAAAGACCACGGAGCTTGGGGTCTTAAGGATCGTGCCTTTTAAATCCGAAAAGTCCATATCCCTTTGCCAGAGGGAGTCAAGGCAGAAAAAGGCGCACAAATGGCAGGATGCGGCCCTAAGGGCCTCCAGACAGTGCCGATCAAGCTTTATCACCGAGGTTTCTGAATACGCTTCGTTTTCCGATGCGATAGGCCTTCTTAAAAACAAAGGCCTTGGCCTTATGCTCCTTGAAAAAGGGGATAGGACCCCCGTAAGGCAGGCCCTTGAACATGCGATTAGGCAGGGCGTAAGACAGGTTTATATGCTTTGCGGCCCTGAGGCCGGGTTTTCAGCGCATGAGGTTAAGGACGCTGAGCGCGCCGGGTTTGCGCCAATAAGCCTCGGACAGAGGATTTTAAGGACAGAGACCGCGTCAATTGTCGGCGCGGCCATTATAATGCATGAGCTTTGCGGCTGAGAAAACGCGTAGCGGGCGGATGTAAATGTTGTAACGCCGTGCCTGTCAAAAAAGGTTTTGCCTTGTGCAATGGATCAAAACGCATTAGAATCTCGGCATGGCAAGGTTAAAGGATCAAACGTCTTTTTTTAATAAAAAAAATACAGCATGATAATATTAATCAAAAAATGAACTGGTTCCCAATCGCGCTTTTTTCAGCGCTTTCGCTTTCAACAGCCGATGCCTTAAGCAAAAGCGAGCTTAAGCACACGGAAGACATCGTGGTTGCATGGGTCAGGGAGGGATATGCGATACCGTTCCTCCTGATAGTGTTTTTTTTCATTGAAATACCCCCTCTGGATTCAATATTTTTTTTAACGCTCGCCCTTCTCGTGCCCCTTGAGATACTCGCGCTTTTCCTGTATGTAAAGGCCATAAGGCTCTCACCCATGTCTTTAAGCATCCCGTTCATGGCATTAAGCCCCGTGTTTATAATATTAATAGCCTTTCTGCTCTTGGGGGAGGTGCCGAGCGTGGCGGGGGTCTTTGGCATACTCCTGATTGTCGCTGGAGTGTATGCCCTTAATGCGGGCGCGTATTCAGCCGGAATTTTAGGGCCTTTTAAGGCAATCTTGAAAGAAAAGGGATCTCTTGTCATGATTATCGTCGCGGTTATCTACAGCATTACCGGAACGCTCGGCAAGGTCGCGATACAGCACAGCAGCCCTGTTTTTTTCGGGGCCTTCTACAGCATAATACTTGCCCTTGCGATGAGCGTTTATCTTATTGCAAGGGGCAGGCTCGGCATGGTTTTATCAAGGCCGGCCTCGTTCCTGCCCATAGGGCTTTGCACTGCCGCCATGGCGTTGTCCCACTTTGTGGCGATAAGCGGCACGCAGGTCGCCTACATGATTTCAGTAAAAAGGACGAACCTGATATTCAGCGTGCTTTTTGGGTGGCTTTTTTTCAAAGAGTCTAATATAAGAGAGAGGCTTGTCGGGACCATAATAATGGCGGCCGGGGTTTTTCTCATAGCCCTGTCTTAGGAGGCGTTGATGTTTGACATAAGGGGGTTTTTCGCGGGCCCTTTTGAGAGCCTTAAGAGGATGAAGCGCCTTGTCATGTTCTTCATGGCAACGCACGTAGTTTTTCTCGTGTTCGGCCAATGGATGGTTGCAAAGGGGTACCCGACGGTGGTTGCGCTCCGGGAAACGCAGCTTAAGGCGATTCAGGAGCTTATGTATCTTAAGCCCCTCACTGGCGCGCTTGCGGAGAGCCTCGCGCTAAAGGTACTCTATACGTTCTTTTTCAACCTTTCTTTCGGCGCGTTCCTTTCAACGACCCTCGGAGGGGTCTTGTTTTTTCTCCCCTATGTCATCGCGGTATGGAGGGCCTTTGTCATCGGCATGCTTGTGCAGGGCCTTGCCGTAAGTCCTTTGATGGCAGCTGTGTTTTATGCGACATTTGTATTGGAGTTCAGCGCGTACGCCGTGACCTCCGCAATCGGCACTGATTTCGGCCTCACGCTCCTCTGGCCCGGATACAGGGGCAAGGAGACGAGAAAAGAGGCGCTATCCCTTGTTGTTAGGGACGGGGCGAGGCTCTATGTGTTTGTTATAATACTTCTTTTCATAGGGGCAGTCTGGGAGATAGGCTGGCTTCATTATCTCGGCCCATTGATACCTCCTCCTGTCGGCAAATAAAACCTGATATAGAATCAAAAAGATTCTCATATGGTGTCAGGATTTTTTACAGCTGGAAATCAATAAAATCCCTTTATTAATCAAGTAAATACGCTATTTCTTGCGAAGCGCATGTGAAAAGGTGTAAAAAATTTTTACAGCAAGTAAGGATAAAGCCAATATGCTCTTATAAAATTATTCAGTAAAATCATAATGTTATATATTTTAAATGTTTGGCATATTTTTTGCAAAACATTATATTACACAATTGAAAGGAAAAGGTTCAGGAAGGATTAAGCGAATTTCAAGGAGGCTTAATTATGAAAAAGCTGTATTTCTCATTAATAACAGCCGCACTCCTATTGTATGGCCAGAGCGCATCCGCGGTATCTGTCGGAACCGAAACATATGCAGGCGTGTCCTCCACGGTCGGAGGTTCATCGGATTTTGACTCCAGCAGCACAGGAAGCTCGTCCTCTGTAAGTGATTTTAACAATATACAGCCTATGGTTATGGCAAGCGGGTTTTCCTATGCGGACTTTGGCACGAACCGCGCATCATCCGGCACGCTTGGAAGCACGAATACCGGCGCAGGCGCGTATTCACATTCTTTTTGGGCTGACGAGTTCGTGATAACAGGCGGCTCAGGCATTGACACAGCATGGTTCGGGTTTTCCCTTGACGGGACATTGTCCGCTACAGGACAAGCAGGAAGCAGCTACGACTTTGTTGTTGAATACGACTATGATGATAATACGCACATAGGAACACAGAGCGTGGTCAACACAGGTGCGGACACGTCCGGCGGCACCATAGTCGTTGACTATACATCAGGAGGCTCGGGGCTTCTCTGGGGGAGCTTTGATTTTTACTATGACGAGAGTTTTTTCATCAGCTCTGTCCTGTACACCTCGTCGTGGGCGGGAAGTTACTCTGGCGGAGGCTCTTCTTATTCGGATTTCTACACAACAGCCGCGCTTAGTGAAATAATTCTTCCGACTGGATCAAGCCTCACAGCCACATCAGGGACAGACTACACGGGAAGCCAATCCACCGTGCCAGAGCCTTCAACGCTCTTTCTTCTCGGCGCAGGTATCGGCGGGTTTGCACTAATAAGAAGGAGTTTCAGAAGAAAATAATCCGCAAAAACAAAAGATTATCCAACGCCCGCTGGTTTTCAAGCGGGCGGTTTTTTTTGCTTTCAGGCAAATCAACAATTAGTCTTGTCATTCCTGCGGAGGCAGGAATCCAGTGTCTTTGTCTTTCTGCATCAATTATTCAAGACACCGTCATCCCCGATTAATGCCTCGGGGATGACGACGGAGAAAAGACACTGGATTACGAATCCGCATGATAAACCGATCGGGTTCGTGATGGAAAGGAAAATATCTTTTATATTGCCTGCCTCACAACCCGCCAAAAACATGCAGGGTTACGGCAGGCTCCCATTTCCCGATTAAAGCCTCGGGGTGGGATGACGGTTTGGGTTTGTCATTCCTGTGGATACAGGAATCCAGCGTCTTTGCCTGTGGTTTCGTTAAGGCATGTATTCTTGATTAAGACTGCGGGAATGACAAACACATTGCCTGCGTTTCCCGCAGACCAAGAACAGTCTGGTTTTCGCAACATAAGCTGAATGGCAAAAATTTCAGCCATGCGTCTTGACATAATGGTTTTTTTTGAGTATGTTAAATTGATTAACTTGTTTGCGCCTGTAGCTCAGCGGACAGAGCATCGGCCTCCGAAGCCGAGGGTCAGGAGTTCAAATCTCCTCAGGCGCGCTTGGTTTTTTTAAAAACAAATCAGGCGAAGAACAAACAGCAAAAAAGAAGAAAATACTGCGATGAATGTCTTGCCGGAACACGCCTGTTTTCGGCAAGGCCTTTTTGTCCATGGGCCGCTAGCTCAGTTGGTAGAGCAGCTGACTCTTAATCAGCGGGCCACTGGTTCGAGCCCAGTGCGGCCCACCATGTAAATCAAGGGGTTTGAGCGTTTGCGCTCAAGCCCTTTTTTTATATTTCAAAGAATTGCCGCTGATTTTTCCTTGCCTTTTGGGTAGCCTTGCCTTAACTCGTTTATAGATATGGCGGATATTTTAAAAAGAATCCGGCCTGGCAACCAACAGGGGGTTGATATTTAGATTATTGCCACAACGGCAAAGATTGCGTTTGCGCTGGCTTTGGCCGCCGGGTTTTGAAGCCATGCAGGCAATCATCGGCTCGGCAATGGACTCAAACAAGAATATTGAGATTAATCTTGTTGAAGGGGTTCGGAATTTCCAAAACCCGGTGCTTTTTTTGGCGAGCGGATGCAATTCTCTTATAGGCGCGGGACATCAGGCGAGACAGGCCGAATTTTTTGCCAATGCCGAGCTTAAGGTGATAAAACATGGCGGGCACATGATGTTCGGGGAAAGGCCCGTTGAGGCAGCCGAAATCGTAAGGGATTATCTTAAGCGTTGACGCCTTTGTGTTCATTCATGCCTTGACTTGTCCGGGATATTCGTTTAAATTACGGAAATAGATGTCAGGTATCCCCATCCGGGGATTTTTAAAAGGGAATCCCGTGATCTGCGCTGAGCAGAGATTCGGGAGCGGTCCCGCCGCTGTAACCGGGTACGAAGGCCGACAATGCCACTGGGGATTAAACCCCGGGAAGGCTGAGCCGTAGGATTATCCGGGAGCCAGAAGACCTGCCTGACGCATAGCGTAGCATTAAAGCCTTCTCGCGGACAGGAAGGCCCCTTAAGGACTTTAGTCTTTGGGGTAGGAAACTGAGGGTCAAGAAACAGGGTGCAATCCTCGGAGTTAAGGCTCCGGGGATTTTTTTATTTCAATCGGATGCCCGGCTTGACCCGCCCCTTCAGGGCGTGGGTCGGCCGGGCCACAGAAAAGAAAAATGCCTTGCCGACAATCCCGGCCATTTTTGGCAGGCGATTGAAAATTATTTCAACAAGGAGACAAGACATGACGCAGATAGAGGCCGCAAGAAAGGGCGTTATAACCAATGAGATGAGGGAGGTCTCCGCAAGAGAGGGGCATACTCCGGAATACATAATGGAGATGATAGCCCTCGGCAGGGTCGTGATTCCAAACAACAAAAACAGGAAGGCAAGGCTCGTCGGCATAGGCGCAGGGCTAAGGACAAAGGTCAATGCGAGCATCGGCACCTCGTCCGACATAGTTGACGCAAAGGCAGAGGTGGAAAAGGCGGTTGCCGCCGAAGAGGCGGGGGCGGACACATTAATGGAGCTCTCGGTCGGAGGCGACTTGGACAGCATAAGAAAGCAGGTGCTTGGGGCAACGAACCTCTCGGTGGGCAGCGTCCCGCTTTATCAGGCGTTTAAGGAGGCGATAGAAAAGTATCACGACCCGAATAAACTGACAGAGGGGCTTTTGTTTGATGTGATTGAGAGGCAGTGCGAAGACGGCATATCCTTCATGGCCGTGCACTGCGGCATAACGAGGCTTACGATAGAGAGGCTAAACAGGCAGGGTTACCGCTACGGGGGGCTTGTCTCAAGGGGGGGATCCTACATGGTGGGCTGGATGCTTAAGAACAACAGGGAAAATCCCCTTTACGAGAGGTTTGACCGCGTTGCCGGGATACTTAAGAAATACGACTGCGTCCTAAGCCTCGGCAATGGCCTGAGGGCCGGCGCCGTGCACGACAGCCTTGACAGGGCGCAGGTGCAGGAGCTTTTGATAAACTGCGAGCTTGCCGAGACGGGCCAGGACATGGGATGCCAGATGATGTGCGAGGGCCCCGGGCACCTGCCGTTGGACGACATAGAGGCCAATGTAAGGCTTCAGAAAAGGATGAGCGCGGATGCGCCTTTTTACGTGTTGGGCCCTCTTACAACCGACATTGCCGCGGGCTATGACCACATATCCGCCGCAATCGGGGCCGCCGAGGCCGCAAGATACGGGGCGGACCTCATATGCTATGTCACCCCGGCGGAGCATCTGGCCCTGCCGAACAAGGAAGATGTCGTTGAAGGGGTGAGGGCGGCTCGTATCGCGGCCCATGTCGGCGACATGGTAAAGCTCAAAGGCAGGGACAGGGACATGCGCATGGCAAAGGCAAGAAGGGATTTGAAATGGGATGAGCAGCAAAGGCTCGGTCTTTTCGGGGAAAGGGCCGCACAAATAAGGGCGAGCCGCGCGCCGGACAATTCCGACACATGCACCATGTGCGGGAGCTTCTGCGCCCTTGACAATGTCAATGCCTTTTTCAGGGAATGCCTTGAAAAAGGCCCGAAACGCTGAATGGGGAGCCCGCGTTGACCGGGCAGGGGCTTGTGCCGGGCGGGCGGATATGAACGACATGACTCTGCCGTCAAAAATCCCCGTTGTTTATGGCAAGGGATTCTAAAACACCGCTTTTCTTGCAGCAGGCTAATACGTCCGCAAGGCCGGTTTTTAGACAACAAAGATTTCTTAATTACCGCGGGTAAAGATGACTAATGTCATTTTAGGGGCTCGTTTTATGTGGTTTGATGGATGCATAGGCCCACATAAACCACATGCAACGCGCACTGGACGCACTGGAAAACCTAATAGATGAAACATTAAGCCCGCGCTACAACCCGCTTTATTGCCTCGGCGCCATCTGCGTATTCTTCCTATGGGTGCTTTTAGTAAGCGGCGTATACCTCTTTGTATTCTATAAGATAGGCAGCCCCTATGAATCCGTTAAGACAATAACCGAGAATCAGTGGATGATCGGCGCGTTTTTCCGGGGCATGCATCGTTATTCAGCGGACGGCCTTGTGTTTTTCGCGCTTTTACACCTAAGCCGCGAGTTCATAAGGGGAAGGTTTCGCCACGGGAGGTGGACGCAGTGGGTTACCGGCGTACTGACGCTCGGCGTCATATGGACAACAGGGGTCATCGGGTACTGGATGGTATGGGACCAGAGGAGCCAGCTCGTAGCCGAACTCTCCTCAAAACTCCTTGATTACCTGCCCATATTCGGCGAATCCCTGTCAATCGCCTTTACAACGCCGGAGCTTGTCACGAACCTTTTCTTTCTCATAGCTTTATTCCTGCACCTTACGCTTCCGGTGCTTCTTTTCATATTCATATGGCTTCATGTCATGAGGGTGACAAAGCCCCGCATACACCCGCCGAGGCCCGTCTATGCAGGGGTCGCCGTCTCCCTTGCCTTTATGGCCGTATTCGCGCCGGTTAAAAGCCTTTTGCCCGCGAATACGGATAAGATTATTTCAGTTATCGGCATTGATTGGTTCTACCTCTTTATATATCCGATGCTAAACAGCGCTCCTGCCTGGCTTTCGTGGCTTACCATCTCCGCGTCTACGGCTGTTCTCATTGCCGTGCCGTGGATATTCCCAAAAAAAAGGCCGGCCCCGGCAGCGATAAAAACAGAGAACTGTTCGGGATGCGCCGTATGCCGCGAGGAATGCCCGTATTCCGCCATATTCATAAGGCCCTCAGGGCCCGATGCAGGCACCGCCGAGGTGATACCCTCAAGGTGCGCCAGCTGCGGCATATGCGTCGGGTCATGCGCGTTCAACGCAGTGGACTTTCCCATTAAGAGGCACGAGGACATAATGGCGGAGATTTCCGCAAAGGTCCTCGGCGCGGGCAATAAAGGCCCTTTTAAGCTCTTTTTCGCCTGCTCGCACATAAGCGGCCTTGACCATGCCTTTGCAGGGCATGCCGGGCCGGATATGCGCCAAGCGGGTCTTATAAAACTCCCGTGCGCCGGCATGGTGAATGCCGGCTGGATTGAATACGCCCTCAAGCTCGGGGCGGGCAATGTGGTCATCTTAGGGTGCAAAGAGGGCGCCGGGTGGTACCGCACAGGAAATACGCTTTTGTCAGAGAGGGTCGCGATGCTTTCTGATAAGGACAATGCCTCAAGGGTCAGCGTTCACCTCACGTCAAGGCTGACTGAAAAGACGCTCCATGAGCGCATAAGCGCGGTAAATGAGGGGGTTCGCCTAACCGGAGATGTTTAAAAAAGCCCTGAAATGTTTAGCCGCAGTAATCGCGCTGGCCGCGCCTCTGGCCGTGGTGCTCTTTTTTTCAGAGTCGGATTACGGATTTTACGACCCGCAAAGCGCGGTCTTGAAGTTGAGCATAAAGCACGCCGGGCACAGGACGGTTGAGTGCGACGACATGCAGATCCTTAAAGAGGAGGCCGAACGATACAGGGCCATGATCAAGGATACCAAGAGCGCGAAGATGAAGCTTAAAAAGCTCGGCTCGTGCAGCAGGGGCAGAAACCCGGTGTATGTTGAGCTGTATGCCGATGAAAGGCTTCTGGTCTCAGGGTCGTTTGAGGCTGGCGGATGGACAAAGGACGGTGCGTCCTTCATATACGGCAAATATCCGATAGCGCCGGGAAAGAGGCGCGTTGTCGTAAAGATGCGCGATTCAGGGCAGTCGGATGCCTTTGATTATTCGTTCAGCAAGGAAGTGGAGTTTGAGGCAGGACGCTTAAGGGTCGTTAAATTTGACGAGACAGGCAAGAAAATCTTTGTGCAGCAGGCTCCATGAGTTAAAACCTTCGCAGTCGATTCACCCGTTGCATTCTTAGCAGGCGTTCTCAATCCAGGAGCTTTGGACTGCCCCTTCTAAAAAGTTTATATACTATCCAGACAAGGGTCGCCCCCTGAAGGGCCGAGCCTAACGCGAGCGCCGCTATCGCGCCGAAGTTAAGCCTGTAAATGCCCGAGACCTCGTCATAGCGGTAGCAGAAAAGTATCACCTTGTCTATTATGCCCGAGGGGTTTAAGAAGGCCGAGGCAACCCCTGAGCCGGAGGCAAGAACCACGGCGTTGACAAGCTCCTCCTGATTGAAGTTCATGCCGTAGACCTGCTTTAGTATCGTCCCGTCCCTGCCAACTACGGTTGTGAGGTTCATGTGGTCAAAACCCCCGTCCGGGAGCCTCTCATAATAAAAACCGAGTTCCTTTGTGAGGGCCTGTATTGTCTTTGCGCCGGCGGTTGCAAACCTCCATTTGGTGAAGTCGTCCGTAAAGCGCGCGCCAAAAGACTTAAGCACGGACGGGGTGTCATGATCGGGGTCAAAGCCGATTGAGAGGGCCGTAAAATCCCCGCCTGATTTCATCTTTGCGATGGCGAAGGCCTGCTTGAGCCTGCCCGTTATGTTGGAGCAGACATGCGGACAACTCGTGTATATGTAGCTTATGACGAGCGGCCTGCCCATAAGCCCTTTGAGGGGAAGGGCATTGTTGTCCTGATCAATAAGCGTGTAGCCGGGTATTTTTTTGCCTATCGCCGCGTTTGCCGTTGCAACTGGGTCCGAGGCCCATAGGGGCGTTGCAGGGCCTGAGATTAAGGCAACGAGGGACACGACAAAGGCAATAAGCGTATTTTTGGAATAAAGGCGGCTCATTCCGCTAACGTAGAGAGATGTCAAGTATCACGGACAGGAAAAGTCCGCTTAGATATATCATGGAGGCCCTGAAATTCCTCCGCGCGATCTCCTTTGACTGGTCGCGGATGAACTCAATGTTCCTGTAAATGAAAAAAGCGCCGAATATAACGGCAGAGGCCGTGTATACGCTGCCGAGGAACCCGAACCACACCGGCAGCAGGGACGAGAGCACGAGAAGCAGGGTGTTCAGGAGCACGTACCGGGCGGTCTTGAAATCCCCTATGATGTTAGGCAGCATGGGGATGCCGGCCCTGCCGTATTCCTCTCTGTGGAGGACCGCGAAGCTCCAGAAGTGCGACGGGGTCCAGAAAAACATCACAACGGCAAGGAATACCGGCAGCAGGCAGAACTCAGGAGAGGCCGAGGCCCCGCCCGCAAGCACGGCAAAGCTGCCCGCCAGCCCGCCGATGACTATGTTAATCCAGCTCCGCCTCTTCAGCCACACGGTGTATACGATTGCGTAGACAAAGCCGCCGAGGAAGAGGTGCAGGGCGACCATGGGGTTAAGCACCTTAAGGGAAAGCAGTATTGACGCGATGAACAGCCCCGTTGCCGCGATAAGAATCCTGCCTGAGCCCGCCACATGGCCGGCGGGCAGGGGTCTCTTTTCCGTCCTCTTCATTATGAGGTCTATGTCCCTGTCAAAATAATGGTTGAACGCGCTTGCGCCCGCGGAGGCCATCATGGTAACGAGCGCGAGATACAACAGGGTTGATGCGGATACTGATACGCCAGCGTTTGACGAGGATATAAGGCCCACGATCGCGGTGAATGTTATAAGGGAGCAGATCCGGAATTTAAAAAGCGGCAAATAGTTTTTAAGCGAGGCCGAGGTCATGCCGCCTCCCCCGGGGGTTCTGCCAAGGCCTTGCGCCTTAACAGCGAGAGCCCGGCATTGGCGACGAACATCGCCCCGCCTATTATGGCCACGAGGCCGCCGAGCCCGAAAACGGCCATGCTCAGGAGCTTGATCGGGTCGTCAAGGTTCTGCGCCGCCCCGAAGGTCTTTCTCGCCACCCCGTGCGAGCCCGCCCAGAACATCCCGAGCACGAAAAGCGTTTGCCCTATGCCGAACACGTACGGCTGAATGGAGGCCGCCTTCTCGGAGTAAAGGGTTCCCTTTAGGTTCCGGATTAGATGATACGCCATGCCCATGAACGCCGCCGTCACGCCGCCGATTGCGCCGTGGTAATGCGAAGGTATCTTGGTGTTGTATCCGTGTATGAACATTGACATGAGGCCCCCGAGCGCAAAAAGGACAATAGACATCGCAAGGGATGCAAACTCCGGGCTTCGCCACGGGAGTTTTTTAATCCCTTCATAAAGGCCGCTTGTCCTGCCCGGCGAGGCGGACGCTACGACAACGGCCGCGAATATCACCGTGGAAGGCCCAAGGCCGAACTGCATGAGCCTTGTGAAGACCGTCCTGTAGCCCATGGTGTCCACGTCGTAGAACAGGTATGCAAACGGCGCAAAGGCTACGCTTGCCAGATACAGGCCGAAGACGGGTCTGCCAAGGGCCGCCTGTATGGAGATCTTCTTAAACAGGACATCCGCGAGATAAAGCCATACAGAGGCCATTGCCATTGTGTTCGCGAACTGGAGCATGTGCCCGCCGCCCCAGAAAAGCGTCTCAAGGTCCGCTGTCCCTATCCCCGCGCCTGAGGAGGTCTTAAAATAGAAAGACAGCGCAAAACACATAAAGGCCACGAAGACCGCAATACTTGACGCAATCATACCGAACCTCACAAGGGCCGTTGAACCGCGGTATCCGTTCCCTTTGATCCCGTAAAAAACCGTTAAAAAGACATTTGCGAGCAGTATAAGCATTCCCGCGGCAAGCAGCAGGAGCCCCGCGTAAAAGGCCGGATGGTTCAGCACCGGCACATAATTGATGAAAAGCGGAGTTCCGAGCCCCAAGAGGGATGCGGCTATTATGACGGCCGTGCCGCAGACCGACGCGGCGAGGCCCGCCCATCCGAGGATTGGGCTAAAGACCCCTGTTGAGAGGAAGTCCGTGCTCCCCAACAGCCACAGCGCGCCCTCAAAGGCAAGAAACCATATCACAAAGGCGAGATTGACGTGCGCAACGAGCGCAACGCGCACATAATCGGTTGAAGGGAATATGGACTGGATGAAAGGGGTGCGCGCCATTGCCACGAGGAATGCGAATACGCCCGCAAATATGAGAGAAACGACCGCGAAAAGCACAAGGCCGTAGAAAAGTCTTTTGCTGTGTTTGTTTTCGGACAGACCTTTTATGTTATTCATGTCGGATCCCCGGCGGTCCGGGCGCAGGGTTTAACCCTGCGCGCCGCCATAATGCCCGCCCCTTAATGGAGCTCCCAGATTGTTGAGAGGTACTTAAAGTTCAGAAAATAAACCGCTATGAAGGTGATTAGGAATATGAGCGCAAGCACGAATGTGCCGGGCGCTACGAACCTTCCGTTGCCGTGTTCGTCTGACATTGGACTATGCCTCCCTTTTTTGCCTGTAAGATGGCTATGCGAGTTTTTTGCCGTACATTACGGTTCCAAGCGTTACGACCACGTACGCGATGCCGCCGAGCGCCGCGAGTATCGCCCCTATGCCGAACACCCCTATCCACATGTAGACGGTCGGGTCCCACGAGAAGGCGAACGGAGAGCCGCCGAAGTTGACGATGTCCCAGTGCCTCCTCGGGACGCCGTATGCGCCGGCAAGCATCATGCCTCCGCTTACAAGCGTAATGCCGACGCCGAAGAGCCACGGCTGTATCTTGGCGAGCTTCATTGCCCAGACCTCCCTCCTGAATATCAAGGGGAGTATGTAGTAGGTGACGGCCATGAAGGCCATGGTGGTGCCTCCCACGACCGTTCCGTGGAAGTGCCCCGTGATCCTCCATGTGTTGTGGGCGGTGATGTTGATCTGCTCTGTGCCGAATGTCACGCCCGTGATGCCGCCCAGGAACCCGAACATGAATATGGAGAGTATCGCCCCTGAAAAGGCGGGGTTGCCCCACGGCGCCATCTTGAACCACTCAAACAGGCCCTTTGTGTAGCCCTGCTTCCTGAGCGCCACCTCCATGCCCGCGGGCACCGCGAGGGCGTGTATCATGCTGGCAAGCACCGCCAGATGCATGATGTAGCCCGTGTTCCATATCTTGTGCGCGTTGGAGAATACCGGGTCAACGAGCAAGTGGTGCTCGGAGGCGACGTTTATAAAGAGTATGTAGAGCACGAAGGCCGTCCTGCAGAGCTTCTCGTTTATGGGCTTCATGCCGACCGAGAGCGCCCCGATGAGGTACCATATTGAGATCATGGCGCAGACGTTAATCTGCTGGGATGCATGTCCGAGCGCCCACCATACGAGCCTGTAAGCCGAGGGGTCCATGCCCGTAAGCCCGAGCGACCAAAGGAGCGTCGGGATATAGATGCCGGCCCCGTGCAGGAGCGTCGTCGTTGCGATAGCGGCCGCCGCGAAAAGCCCGAATGTCACGAGCGGGAAGCTCTGGGCCGTATAGGTCTTTTCCTTTCTTGCCTTGTAGAGCGTGGCGAAGAAGAGAAAAACGCCGATAAGCGCGCCCACGGCGAAAAGTATTATGCCGGTGTAATAGAACGGGTGGGCCATCAGCGGCGGATACGACGTAAAGAGCACGTCCGCCTTGCCCGAAAGCACCATTATGTTCGTAAGCACGGCCCCGCCGAGCATGAGGAAGTAAGATATCCACCCGACGGTAGGCGCCGCGAGCCTTGAGTTCAGGAGCACCGCGCTTCCTATGTAGAGGGCGGCCACCTCAAAGAATATTACCCATACGATAAGCATGTCAAGGCCGTGAGCCGTCAGGACCCTGTAGAACCACTCGGCCGGCAGTATGTGGAACGCGGGCCAGCGTGTGAACGCGGCGCCGAGGGCGGCAAGCCCGCCTATTGCTATGAATATGACCGCCGTGATAGTATTTGCCTTTATGAGCTTTTCCGCCGGCAGATGCACCTTAAGGCCGGTAACGGAACAAGTCCTGAATTCCTGCTCGTTCATTGTTGCCTCCTATTTGACTATCAATTTCCCGACCATGGTGTGGTGCCCAAGGCCGCAGTATTCGTTGCAGAGTATTGAAAACTCCCCGCTTGTGGTCGGCTTTATGGTCAGCACGTAGTCCTGTCCGGGTATTGCCATAAAGTTGATGTTCATCGGATATATTGAAAACCCGTGCTGAAAATCCAGGGATGAAAGATGCAGCCTGTAAGTCTTGTTCTTTTCAAGCTCAAGTATTGGGTCAAAGTTCCACGCCTTCGCGACAAGGAAGATGTCGGAGCCCGCCGGCGGATGCACGACCGCGAACCCGTTTATGGAGACCGGGGCGTTGTTTTCGTCCCGGACCTGATATTTGCTTATGAACTCATCGGCCAGCGCGCTGAAGCGTTCAGGCGTCACCTTGTAGGATTCCGAGGAAGGGTTCTGCTTTCCCATCACATGCCATAAGGGCATCATGGAGAAGGTGAAGATCATCCATACGAGCGCAAGGATGAGCCAGATCTTTTCCTCCCTGTCTATCGGTTTCCACCAGACCCTTTCCGGTGCGGTTAAACTCATAATGTCATCTCCTTCATTCGTTCTTTTTTAAGGTAATGTAGGCTGAGACCAGACTTCCCAGAGCCCCCAGAGCGTATAGGAAACAACGGTAATCGCAAGCCCGAGGATAAAAAGGAGCGGAAGATTATCGTAAAATCTCTGCCCCGAAGGCACCTTCCCGCTGCTGTCTTCCATAACCGATTCCCCCTTTCCTTGTTTTCGTAAAGCATAAACTCAAAGGCCAAAGGTGTATATGATAAAAGTCAGAAAATGCTTTTTTAAGGCGACTGTCGCCGGAAAGCGCGTGCAAGGCGGAATAAACTGATTTTTATCATTCTTTTTATTGTCTTATTCGTGCAGAATGTTTATATTGAAAAACATTGGAGGAAAAATCACACATGGAGAATGTTATGTTTATGGAAAAAACGCTGGACGTAAGGGGAATGGAGCCGAGGCTCAGGCACCCGAAGATATTTGAGACCTTCAGGGCATTGGCGCCCGGGGAATCCTTTGTGCTCATAAACGACCATGAGCCGAGGCCGCTTCTTTACCAGTTCCAGGCTGAGCACGACGGCGAGTTTGAGTGGTGGCCCCTTGAGCAGGGTCCTGTTGACTGGAGGGTTTCAATAGGAAAAAGAAAGGTTAGGGATTTGGACAGGACCATCACCGACTACATGCAGACGGACCACAGGCGGCTGGATGCCCTATACGGCGCATTTCAGGAGAAATACAAACAGGGCGACTGGGCCGGCGCGGACGCGCTCTTCAGGGAATTCAGCCTCGGCTTAAGAAGGCACATAAAGGTTGAGGAGGAGATACTTTTTCCCGTGTTTGAGGAAAAAACAGGCATGAAGGACGCGGGCCCGACCTTCGTGATGCGCATGGAGCACGGCGAGATAAAGGAGCTTCTTGACGGCATCCTTGCGGGCATCGGCAGGAAGGACGAGGCGGGCGTAAAGAACTCGGAATACAACCTCGCGAACATACTCGCTGACCACAACATGAAGGAAGAGCACATACTCTATCCCGAATCCGACGCGTTTATAGCCGGCAGGGAGCGCGCGGACGTCATAAAAAAATCTCAGGCCGCTTAAACCCAAGACGCTTTTTCCACGACGCGATAAAGGCGAAAAAAAAGGGGGCTTTTTAAAAGCCCCCTTTTTGTATTCAGCGGCTGTTCTTTTTTATGCGAAAAAGCCCTGGGGCAGCAATGCCGCGCCGCCGAGCATCGCAATCGTAAAGATTGCCGCAACAGCAACGTATACGGCGTTTGCGATCCTTATCTCGTTATACATGTTGTTCACCTCCTTAAGATTATCAAGACACCCTGACGGCAGGTTTTGTCTTTTAGTTAATTACCATTATACTGACCGGACATTAAAGGGGTGTTAAGGCTTAAGAAGAGGCCAAGAGATTTTTAAGGAGGGCGCCGATGAATGGAAGATGCCAGCTTTCCCGGCATCTCAGCCGAGGGTCTACGGCGGACAAGGGCAAACCTATCTCTGGTAAAGCCCGGTATACCGCGCCTCTGCGAGCACATGGCCTTTTTCAGCCCTTTGGACTTCCTTGAGGCTCACGCCTTCCGGAAGGCCGAGTTCCGCCACGTCAAGGGCCTTGAGTATGAAGATGTATCTGTGGCGTCCGTGTCCCCTCGGAGGGCACGGACCGCCGTAGCCTTTTTTGCCGAAGTCGTTTACGCCCTGCTTAAAGGAGCTTGCTGTTTTGTTTCCCGCGCCGCGCTCAATCCGCGCCGTCTTTGAAGGGATATCGTAAGCGACCCAGTGGATAAAGGTGCCCATGGGCGCGTCAGGGTCTTCAACAACGAGGGTAAAGCCTAACGTGCCTTGCGGGGCATTGCCCCAGAGGACCTCGGGGGACAGGTCCGCGCCGTCGCATGTGAATTTTTTCGGTATGACATCGTTGTCCTTGAAGTCAGGGCTCTTGATTGAAATATCCATCGCGTCTCCTCCTTTTGCGCCTAATGGAAAGGCAAAAAACAATCCGAGCGCTATGATAAAAGCATAAGCCGCCCTCATTCTCCCTCCGTTTGCCTCTATGCCGTATATGGGCATATTCTACATCAAAAAACGATTTTGGCAAGTTTGCCTTGCAAAATTAAGGATCAGCACTTATACTTTTTGTGTTCGCCGGTCACCCGATTAAAAGGTTTAAGACAAGGGAAAATGAGCTGATGAAGGTTCGTTTTATCATAGGCCCCGGCCCAAGGCAGAAGCGGTTCGCTGAAAAGGTAACGGATGCCGTGCGCGAGCGCCTTGAGGCGGAGTCCGGGATATTTGAGGTAAAATCGGCAATGTCAAAGGCCCATGCCGGGGACCTCTCTATGGAGGCCGTAAAGAGAGGCTTTGAGGCGGTATTCGCGTGCGGGGACGCTGTTACGGTCAACAGGGCCGCCGCGCCCCTCGTGGACACCCCGGCCGCGCTCGGCATCGTAAGCAGGGGCAGCTCGGCGGGCCTTGCGCTCTCGCTCGGCATCCCGCTTGATATTGACGGCGCCGTGGGGCTTTTAAGGAAATGGAAGATACGGCCCATGGACGTCGGCGTCGTGTGCGGCAGGTATTTTCTGTCAACGGCGGAGTGCGCGGTTGACGCGCTCATGAGCAAAAGGCGCGCCGCCGGGTTTCTGAAAAACATAAGCCCCACGGCCGCGCAGGGCCTGCCCCTGCTTGTATGGGAGTATCTGCGCCATAAGCCGAGGGAGGTTTTCATAAAGACCTCTTCATACGCGAAAAACATAACCCCGCTTTTTCTCGTGGCCGCGAACACGGACAGGGGCGCAAACTCTTTTGTCTCGGCCCCGGAGGCCGCCCCTGACGACGGCGCGCTTGACGTGTGCTATGTGCCCGACAAGGGCCTGTCCGGGGCGACGGCCGCGATAAAAAAACTCATCTCAGGCAAGGTCAACGGCGCAACCGGGTTTGAGCGCGTACGCACGGATAAGATGGAGATAATCGCAAAAGGCACCACAACCGTATTCGCGGACGGAGAGGCCTTTGAATGCCCGGGCACGATAACCCTCGGCATTCTCCCGAAAAAACTCAATGTCTTTGTCTCTTAAGGCGTTCGTTTAACGACAAGGGAAATACCCCAGCCGTGCTCTTAAGAAGAGGCGTTTAAATGAACCCAGTCGCGTTCAGGGCAACCCTTATAAACATACTGGGCAATGTCTGCCTTTTTGCGATCAAGCTCGTCGCGGGCATCGCCTCAGGCTCAATCGCGCTCATATCCGAGGCCATTAATTCATTCAACGACATCGCGGCGTCCATCGCGACATTCATCTGCGTGAAGATATCCGACAAGGAGGCCGACGAGGGGCATCCCTTCGGACACGGCAGGGCAGAGCCCATCGCAGGCCTCATAATAGCGATCCTTGCCGGCATATTGGGCTTTGAGGTCATAAGGGCCTCCGTTGAAAGGCTCCTTGAGAGGAGCACACCGGAGATAACGTATCTGTCGCTCCTTGTCCCTGTCGTAACCATGGTTGCGAAGGCCTTTATGTCATGGCACTTTAAGGCGGTCGGCAGGCGTTTCAACAGCCCCGCGCTTATCGCGACGGCCATTGATTCGCTCATGGATGTCTTTGTGGCGATTGCGGCGCTCATAGGACTCCTCGGCGCATACTTCGGGCACTGGTATCTTGACCCGATTGCCGGGTTTGCGATAAGCATCTGGATAATCTACGCGGGATACAGGATAGGCATGGAAAACATCGCGTACCTGATGGGCGAGGCCCCCCCTCCCGAACTCATGCGCGAGATAAAGGAAAAGGCGCTTAACATAGCAGGGGTAAAGGCGGTTAATTCCGCAAGGGCGCACTATGTGGGAAACTTCATACATGTTGAGTTGCGGATAGCGGTGGATAAGCACCTCCCGACGATTGATTCGCATGCAATCGGCGAGGCGGTTGCCGTGGCCGTGGAATCAATCAGGTCAATTGAAAAATCCTTCGTGCACATAGACCCTTTTTAGCGTAACCCAGGCCAGAGGCTCGGTTTAAGGGCAAAAGTGATTTCCGATCCGCTAAAAAAAATTGATGAACCCCAGTTTCTGGCCTCCACAACCGGTGCGCGGCGCGTGCTTGTGGTCGCGGGCCCCGGAAGCGGCAAGACAAGGGTGCTTGCCTCAAGGTTCGCATTTCTTGTTAGGTCCGGCGTCCTGCCCGAAAAGATCCTCGCGATAACCTTTACGGCACGGGCCGCCCTTGAGATGGCAAAAAGGGTCGCTCAACTTACGGGCCTGAGTCCCTCTTTGCTTAACATCGGCACATTCCACGGCTTTTGCCTTAGATACCTGAAACTCAGGCTCCCCGGGTTTGCGCTTTATGCGAGGCAGGATTCCTTGAGGGTCCTTAAGGGGCTTGGGGCAAAGGACCCTGAGGCAGAGGCAAATAGAATCAGCGCGCATAAGAATCTTATAGAAGACCGCGCGCCGGATTTCTATCCGGCTTATAAAGAGCGGCTTAAGGAGGAAAACGCCCTTGACCTTGACGACCTTATTATAGAGGCATTAAGGGTTTTGAAGGAAAACCCCGGCGATAGAAGTCCGTTTGACCACATAATGGTTGACGAGTATCAGGATATAAACAGCGTTCAGGAGGCCCTTGTGAGGGGGCTTGCGGAGGCCGGGGGCGCGCTTTTCGCGATAGGGGACCCCGACCAGTCAATATACTCCTTCAGGGGCGCGTCAATTGGGTGTTTTTCAGGGTTTGAAAAGGCATACCCCGATTGCAGCATCATAAGGCTTTCAAAAAACTACCGCTCAACAAAGGCCGTTGTTGAGGCCTCCCATGCGCTTATAAGCAGGGCGTCAAAAAGGCACGCAGAGGACGCGGCCGCTTCCATGGAAGGCGGAGGCGTTCAAATCATTGAGTGCCATGATGAAAAGGCGGAGGCGGAGTTTATCGCAAAAGAGATTGAGAAAAAAATGGGCGGGCTAAGGAGCCTGAGCGCGGCGCCATCCGACGGGACGGAAGGTTTCTCTGATTTTGCGGTCTTTTTCAGGACAAGGAAACAGGCGGACGCGATAGTTGAGGCCTTAAGGCGCGCATCCATACCGTATAATGTCGCGGCATCGGAAGGCGCTGGGCTTAAGCGTTTCATTGACGGGCTTAACGCGGGAGAAGTCAGGCGGGGCGAGGGCGTGTTGCAATTCATCAAGAGAAAAGGCATGGAATCAGGCGTTGACGCGGATATGACCCAAACCCTTGTTTCACTCGCGGAGGCATACGAAGAAACGGACGGGCCTGAAGCCCTTTCAATGCTCATTGAGCACGTGCGCCTTATTGATGAGTATGATTCAATTGCCATAAAGGCGGACAAGGTTAATCTGATGACACTGCATGCGTCAAAGGGCCTTGAGTTCCCGGTGGTCTTTATTGCGGGGGTTGAGGACGGCCTTGTCCCCTTGAGGCTCAAAGGCAGGCAAACGGATGTTGAGGAGGAGAGAAGGCTCTTTTATGTGGGCATCACAAGGGCGGCACGCTCTGTCTACATCCTAAGCGCCCGCAAAAGAAGGCTGTGGGGGGATTTTCGGGAGCAGGCAATATCCCCGTTTCTTCAGGATATCCCGGCGCGCCTTGCAAAGAGAATGGTTGTTGAAAAAAAGGCTTTCAAAACAAGGCCCTCGCAGGAGGGGCTTTTTGAGTGATATATTTTTATGTTGGAAAAATAAACGGATGAGGGCAGACCTGACAGGTCGCGGAAAAACTCAACATCCGTTCAGGCCGCTAAATCCGCGCAAGCACGCTTTTGTTTATCTCTTTGACCTTTTCCTTTCCGTATAAAATCTCAACAAGGGCAAAGGCAAACTCCATCGCGGTGCCGGGCGACTGGCTTGTGATGATGCTGCCGTCCACAACAACCCGGTCATGCGATATTATCTCGTCTCTCAACTCATGCCTTACGCCGGGGTATGACGCGACCTTCCTTCCCCTTGTGACGCCAGCGGCGGAAAGCACGGTCGGGGCCGCGCATATGGCGGCAATGAGCCTGTTGTCGCCGTGGAATTTTTTTATGATGTCAATCACCCTTTTGTCTTTTTTGAGGTTCTCAGTCCCCTTCGCGCCTCCGGGAAGCACAAGCATGTGAAACGCCTCTTCCGTTATATCGTCAAGGTCCGCGTCGGGAAGGACCCTGATCCCGTTCCTGCCCTCTATCGGCCCAGCGGCAAGGCCGGCGGTCACAACAAGCGCGCCTGCGCGCCTTAAGATGTCAACAACGGTCAATGCCTCTATCTCCTCAAAGCCCGGTGCAAGGGGGATCAGTATGTTTTTTGCGTCATTCATGGGCGCCTCATGGGCCCGCTGTTGACAACGGGCATGTTAAAAATATTGCACGGCGAAGGTAAAGTGTCAAGGGGTGTTGACATGGGTTCTTTCTCAATCTAAAATAGGCGTAATGAAGGGGATAGCGATACATGCGGCGTACGCCATTGTCTTTATCTTGTTGACCGCTGGCATTGGGCACGGCTATGTCTCCGAGCCTGAAGGCCCGTGCTCTCCGTTAAATCTCATCGTCCTCGACCCGGGACACGGAGGAGAGGATTCCGGGGCAATAGGGCCTGAGGGTGTCAAAGAAAAGGATGTCGTGCTGAGCGTTGCGCTTAAGCTAAAGCGTCTCCTCGTTGAGCAGTACGGGTGCAATGTTGAGATGACGCGGAAAGACGATGTGTTCATTCCCCTTAAGCAGAGGCCGGCCTTTGCCAACAGGGCCATGGCGGATGTGTTCATAAGCATACACGCGAACGCCTCCCCCAAGAGGGATTCAAGCGGGATTGAGACTTTTTTCCTGAGCATTGACGCGACGGATGAGGAGGCAAGGCGCGTCGCGGCGTTTGAAAACAGCTTCGCGGACCCCGCCCTTGCGGGGCCTTCAGCGGCGGGCGACGACATAAAGGACATACTCTGGGACATGACTAACACCGAGTCCCACCACGAAAGCCAGATACTCGCCGAATCAATGCACCTTAATCTCATTGAGGGCGCCGAGAGGCTGAACAGGGGCATCCGGCAGGCGCCTTTCGCGGTGCTCTTCGGCTCTGCCATGCCTGCCGTGCTTGTTGAGATAGGCTTTATATCAAACCATGCCGAAGAGAAGTGGCTTGAAACGCCCGATGCGCAGGCGATTATCGCCGGGGCCCTTGCAAAGGGCATCCTCGGGTTTAAGGATATCATGCAGAAGGCCTCGCCGCCGGCAACCGCCGGGGCGTATTAGATTGAAGAGGCTTCTCATCGCAACCGCCAATAAGGCCAAGGCGGGAGAACTCGTTGACATGATCGGGATGCCGGGCATGGAGATAAAGACCCTTACCGACTTCCCTTCCGTTGGAATGCCCCCTGAGACAGGCGAGACCTTTACAGAGAACGCATTGATTAAGGCGCGGCACGCGGCAGCAAAGACCGGTATGCCCTCAATCGCGGACGACTCCGGGCTTGAGGTTGCGGCCCTTTCAGGAATGCCGGGGGTCTTCTCGGCAAGGTATGCCGGGGTCAATGCGACTGACGAGGAGAATTTTCTTAAACTCCTTGAGGCGCTTAAAGGCGTGCCGATGGATAAGAGGCAGGCAAGGTTCGTATGCGTAATCGCGTTTTGCGCCCCGGCGGGCCCGAAGGCGGTGTTCGAGGGGGAGCTTAAAGGCATGATAGCCTTTGGGCCGAAAGGGAAAAACGGGTTCGGCTATGACCCTGTTTTTTTCCTGCCCGGGCAGGGCAAGACCGTTGCGGAGCTTAAGCCCGAGGAGAAGAACCTGATAAGCCACAGGCGCATGGCGATTGAGAAAATGAGGCGGTGGTTTGCCGGACATAATTAAGAAAATTAAAAAACTTGACATATCCCGCCGTATATACTAAAATCGCATGAAGTGAGTTTGTAGCCGGGTTGTACGAGAGGGCATTAAAGCCGTAGAAGCACAACCCCCTATGACTTATAATTTTGAAGAAAGGAGATTGTGCGATGCCTTCAGGAAAAGTGAAGTGGTTTAATGAGTCAAAAGGTTTTGGATTCATTGAGCAGGATTCAGGCGAGGATGTATTTGTTCATTATACATCCATTCAGGGTAATGGTTTTAAGACCCTGAAAGAAGGCCAGAGGGTTGAGTTTGAGGTAGCGAAGGGCCCGAAGGGCCTCAAGGCCGAAAATGTAATGCCCGGCTAAGCTTAGCAGATATGCGGCTTGCAGGCCCTTGTCCTTAACTTTCAGGATAAGGGCCTTTTTTTTACATTATTTTTATAAACAGACAAGGGGAGGCATATGGAGGAAAGGGCTCTTAGGGAGGTGGTGCCCGGGCTTGAGGGCATACCGGCAGCAGAGTCTGCGATAAGCTTTATAGACGGTGAAAAGGGCATGCTTGAATACAGGGGCATCCCGATAGACGTCCTTGCTGAAAGAGCCACATTCCTTGAGACCGCGTATCTGCTCATGTTCGGCGACCTGCCGACAAGGGCGGAGTACGAAAGATTCTCGTCCGACATAACATACCATACAAGGCTTAAGCTTAAGATCCTGAGGATGATGGAGTATCTGCCCGAAAACGGGCATCCGATGCATTATCTGCAGGCGGTAACCTCCGCAATGGGCATGTACTATCCGGCCAGGGATACGCTGAACCAAGAGGCCCGGTACGGGAGCGCGATAAGGCTTATCGCGAAGATGCCGACGATCGTCGCGCATTGCTACAGGCTAAAGCACGGGGACGCGCCAATACTGCCGCGCAATGACCTGAGCTTTTCCGCGAACTTCTATTACATGCTATTTGAAAAGGAGCCGAGCCCGCTTGTTGAAAAGGTCATTGACGCGGTTCTTATACTGCACGCGGACCACACCATGAACGCCTCAACATTCTCGGCAAGGGTGGTCGGGTCAACACTTGCCGACCCGTATACGATCGTATCGTCGGCAATAGGCACGCTTTCAGGCCCGCTTCACGGCGGGGCCAACGAAGAGGTCGTCTACATGCTTGAGGAGATCGGCTCAAGGCAGAAGGCGCGGCAGTTTATTGAAAAGAAGATTGAACAAAAAGAAAAGATTATGGGCATCGGCCACAGGGAATACAAGGCAATGGACCCGCGCGGGAAGGTCTTAAAGGGCCTTATAAAGCTCCTCGTTCAGAACAAATGCATTGATGAGAATATCGTGGAGATATCGGAGGAGGTTGAAAAGGTGGTGCACGAAAGGCTTTCCCACAAGAGGCTCTACCCGAATGTGGATTTCTATTCAGGCATTGTGTTCAAAGGCCTCGGCATCCCCACGGAGCTTTTTACGCCCATATTCGCGATGGGAAGGGTGGCGGGCTGGCTCGCCCACTGGATGGAGCAGCTTAAGACTAATAGGATCTACAGGCCGACGCAGAAATACACGGGAAGGCGCGGCCAGCAATACGTGCCCATAGACGAGAGGGGGTAGGCGGCGCCGGAAAGACCCCTTGGCCATTAAACGGCGCGTGACTAAAATCCTTGACTCAAAAACCATATTCTAATATTATTGGCTCAGACACCCCCGGAAATTAAAACTGAAAAAAGGAGCGCGCCTATTGACGTTAAGAGAAGACATGCATGCCAAGAACGGCGGTAAGCATTACATAAGGCCTGCCTTTATAGCCCTGCTCGTCGGCACAGCCCTCTTTTTATCAGCGTTTTTCCTTTTAAGCCCGGATGCGTCCTCAGAGAGGCTTTTACAGGGGGTTAGCCCGTCCAATGGTGTTTTTTCCGGCAACGGAGCTTCCAAGAACGAGGCAATTGATCCAGGGGAAAAAGCCCTCACAAGATACGACTTCAGGCTCACCGCAACAGACACTTTTTTCAGCGTAATGTCCGTGTTTAACCTGACCGGCATAGAGATAAACGAGATTGCAGGCCATGCCAAAGGCGTATACGACCTGAGCAGGATCAAGGAAGACGCCGTCTTGCGGGTCTTTTCCGGCAAGGACAAGTGGCAGAGGATTGAGTACGACTTAAGCGCATACGAAACGCTCGTCGTTGAGAATACGGCTCAAGGAATAATCGCCGGGAAAAAGGAACTTCCCCACGAGACAAGGGTTACGGCCGTCGCGGGCACGATAGAGAGCTCTTTGTATGAGGCGGGGCTTGGCGCGGGGGCGGACCCTGAGCTTGTAATGAACCTCTCCGACATATTCGCATGGGAGATAGACTTCGCATCCGACATACAGAAGGGCGATACGTTCAACATACTCTACGAGGCGACGTTCGTTGAGGGAAAGCCGGTAGCCTCAGGCAAGGTCCTTGCGGCGGAGATGATTAACAACGGCAAGACTTATGCGGCCGTGTATTTTGAGGAAAACGGGCAAAAAGGCGGTTACTATGACGCGGACGGCAGGTCTTTAAGAAGGGCGCTTTTAAAGTCCCCCTTGAGGTTCAGGCGCATATCGAGCTATTTTACCAAAAAGAGGTTTCATCCGATACTTAAGCGCTATAGACCCCACCACGGCATTGATTATGCCGCCCCCATGGGCACGCCCCTTGAATCCGCAGGCTCAGGCAAGGTCAGGTTCGCGGGCTGGAGGAACGGATACGGCAATACGATAGAGATAAGGCACAACAACAATTATGCAACCGTCTACGCGCACCTTTCAAGGATTGCCAAGGGTGTCCGCACCGGCGCGTCGGTTGAGCAGGGAGAGGTTATTGGCTATGTCGGGTCAACCGGGATATCAACAGGCCCGCACCTCCACTATGAGGTAAGGGTCGCTGGCAGGCTCGTAAACCCTTTAAGCATCAGGTCAATGCCGACAAAGGCAATCGCAAAATCAGAGATGGCGAGATTTAATTCAGCCAAACAGGGCCTTATGGCGAGGCTTGCCGATTCAAGGATAGTGGTGGCGTCAAACCCGAGGCAGGCCGCGTCAGGCAGGAGCAACTAAATTGCCCCGCCATTTCTGGCGGGGCAATCGGCAAGGTTTTTCCAGAAAAACCTACCTTCCCCTTTCAAGCGGCCCGTCCCAGCCCCGTATGCCTCTCTTGAGATTATACACATGCTTGTAGTGGTTTTTTACGAGGAATTCTCCGAGCTCGTCGCCCATGTCCCCGCCGTGGCACACGAACACGATATGCTCTTTCGGGTCAAGCTCCTTCAAAAGCCTCTTTCTTGCGCCCTCGTACGGGATGTTTATTGACCCCGGCACGCGCCCCTTTAAAAAAAGCTCCGGCTCCCTGACATCCACGATAACAGGCCTTGGCCCGTGCTTCATCATTTTCTGAAGCTCTTCGCCTGATATGACATCGTATCTTGCCGGCTCAATTAGCGGTATTGGCGGCAGCGCCTTTTTAAGCGGAGGCGCCGCGTTCGCCAGACTGCCGAGGCATGAGAACGATAAGATTGAGGCTGCAAGGATTCCGGGCATTATTAAGGATTTTTTCATGGCATTTGCCTCCGTTTTTTTTTAACATAGCAGAAACTCCCGCATATGTCAAAGCCCCGTGCGTTAGAATTTTTGATTGACAAGGATCACGGCATGGAAAAGATCATTTACGCGCAATACGGCTCGGAGATCGGAAGCATCTTCATTGCCTCAAAAAAAGGGCGCATTATAAGGCTTAAGATTGGCGGCAAAGGCGAGGAGTTTTTAGCGTCTGTCAGGCAGGGTTTAGGCGCAATGCCTTCTATGGACAAAAACGCCTTTCATGGGGTTTTTAAGGAGCTTGACCGGTATTTTAAGGGCAGGCCCGTTGAATTCAGCGCGCCCGTAAGCCTTGAGGGTTCTGCCTTTCAATTAAAGGCATGGGGGCGGATAAAAAAAATACCGTGGGGCCGCACCATGGCCTACAACGCCGTTGCGGATGCCGCGGGTTCGCCCAATGCCGCAAGGGCCGCCGGGGCCGCGTGCGGGGCAAACCCAGTGCCCATAATCATACCGTGCCACAGGGTTATAAGGTCTGACGGTACTATCGGCGGGTATACTGGCGGCATTTGGATTAAACAGGCGTTGCTGAGGATAGAAGGTCTTTAGCAGGGTGTTAAAAAACATCCCGCCCTGCGGCTGTGCGCCCGGGGAATACATGGACTGACATTTCCAACATCCTGTTAGAACGAAGGCGCGCCGTGCGCCGCTATCGCGCCCGCCGCCGCGGCAACAAGGGATATGACGACCATAAACCAGTGCATCCTGTTGAGCCTTATGAATATCGCGTCAATGTCCATCTTGTCCCCTTCCTTTGCCATTCTGGAAAGCATTTTTTTTATGACAATAGGCTCAAGGCCCCAGAGCATCACGAACCAGAAAACCCATATCATCGTCATTACGGTCAGCGCAATCCCGGCCCTGGTGAAAAGGAGCCTGTGCCATCCCATCATGAAAAGCATCGCAAAACCGGATGCGCCGGTAATTACATTGTAAATCCTCGCAAGACCCGCGAACCTGTGTTCCACCCTTTGAAACATCAAGACCTTTTGGAGCGCATCCGGGGTCTTTATAGCCATTGGCAGCACTATTATCGTTACAAAGGCAAGCCCGCCTATCCACAGTATGACTGTCAGGACATGTATAATATGAAGAAGCGAAAAAACCATTTTTAAAAACCCTCCTTTTACGTATGGAATTTCAATTGATGGCTATCACATGTTTTTATTTAGGATATAATAGATATTATATATTATCTATGATAATTATCATCTGACTTTTTTATAAATTTAATAAAGGCAAAAGCATTGCCTGGTTTAAAATATATTTGAAAATCAAATACTTGTAAGGATAAAAAAATTTTTGTAAAAATAGCTTGACATATTTGTAATATATATTATAATAGAATTATTATTAGATAGGAAATAATAAAACTAATGAAAAACATAATCAAAAAATTCAGGGAAAAGGGTTTTAAGCTTACCCCGCAGAGGCTTGCCATTCTAAAGTATCTTGACGGCAACACAGCGCACCCGAGCGCAGAGGACGTGTTCATTGGGATTAAAAAAGAGTATCCAACGGTTTCCTTTGCAACTGTTTATAATACGCTTGAGGCATTGCTGAACCTCGGGGAGATAGTGGAGGTTACGATAGACCCTGAGAGGAAGCACTTTGACCCGAACCCGGCCCCGCATCACCATGTCGTCTGCACCGTATGCGGCAGGATAGGGGACGTGTTCGCTGATTACAGCAAAGAGCTTAAATTGCCGGAAGAGACGCTTGATGAATTCAACGTGTCCGGCAATCACGTGAACTTCTACGGCGTTTGCAGGGAATGCAGGACCAAGGAATTCAAACAATAATTTTTCAAAAAAAGGAGGCAGTATATGTCAGAGGCATTTGTTCAGAATCAGGCGCCGGAATTCAAGGCGCAGGCAGTGATGGAGGACGGGAGCTTCAAGGAGCTTAATTTGGCGGATTACAGGGGAAAACACGTGGTGCTTTTCTTCTATCCCCTTGACTTCACCTTTGTCTGTCCGACGGAGCTTATATCCTTAAGCGACAGGATTGATGAGTTTAAGCAAAGGAACGCCGAGGTTATCGGCATATCCGTTGACAGCCACTTCTCGCACCTTGCATGGAGAAACACGCCGAGGAAAAAGGGCGGCATAGGCGACATTGATTATCCGTTGGTAGCCGACCTTGACAAAAGCATAAGCAGGAGATACGGCGTTCTGCTTGAAAAACCGGGCATCGCGCTAAGGGGTGCTTTTATAATAGATAAAGAAGGTAAACTCCGCCACATAACGGTAAACGACCTTCCCCTCGGAAGGAATGTGGACGAGATATTAAGGGTAATAGACGCCATACAGTTCAATGAAAAACACGGAGAGGTCTGCCCGGCCAACTGGAAAAAGGGAGAAGAAGGCATGAAGCCCAACCAGAAGGGGCTTGAGCAGTATGCAGGGGCGCATTTTTAAGGTGTTTTTCGCAAACGATAGAAAGAGAGGCAGTTATGCTGTGTAATACTGGAAATTGCGTTGAGGCAGTTTATGACAGCGGTTTTGAAGACGCGGCCAATGGGTCCTTGCATGAAGCAGGGCCGTCCGCGTTGTCCACGGACTCAATAAGCGCATACCTTGGCAGTCTGAGAAAGATACCGCTTCTTTCGGCTGACGAGGAGCGGACCCTCTCAAGAGGGGTTTTAAGCGGAGACAATTCAGCGAGGAAGAGGCTCATTGAGTCCAATCTGCGCCTCGTCGTAAGCATTGCAAGACGGTATCTCATGAGGGGCCTGCCGCTTCAAGACCTTATTGAAGAGGGGAACATCGGGCTTATAAAGGCCGTAGAGCGCTTTAAGCCCACAAAGGGATGCAGGTTTTCCACCTATGCGACATACTGGATCAGGCAGTCCGTTGAAAGGGCCATTGCGAATCAGGCGTCAACCGTGAGGCTTCCCGTGCACCTCGGGCTTGACCTCTGGAGGGTTACAAAGGCAGAGCGGCTCCTTAAATCAGAGTTAAACAGGACCCCGAGCATTAACGAGCTTTCAGAGAAGACGGGGCTTTCCGGCAGATACGTAAAGAAGCTCACGGGCATTAACACGAAGGTCTACTCCATTGAGGCCTCAAATGACGACTTTGACAGGCCCCTTTCCGAAAGGCTTGAGGACAGCCCTGAAAAATCCCCGTTTGAGGTGGTAAACTCACGCGAGATGGGGCTTAAGCTCGACGGGTGGCTTAAGGGGCTTGACGCGAACGAAAGGGAGGTGCTGAATCTGAGGTTTGGCCTTGACGGAGGCGACCCTGAGACGCTTGATGCCGTCGGAAAAAGATACGGCATAACAAGGGAGCGCGTAAGGCAGATTGAGTCGCGGGCAATAAACAAGATAAAAAAATCCGCAGACAGGTCGGATGTTTCACACCTGTCATGACATGGGTTTTAAGACTCCGCTGTAAACCGCCGCAAAAACCCGCCTAACCCCCGAAACAGCAGGCCTTAAAGAGGCCTGCTGTTTCGTTCTTTTTAACCAGTTTATTGTTAATATTTTTTAGATTCCATCCGATAATAAGAAAGGAGAATTTATGTTTATTTCAAGCTCTGATATGGCAATGACCTCCGGCCGGACATACTCCGAGGTCTATGAAAAGAAGGAGGAACTTAAGCTCTGGATAGGCCCTGAACCGCCCTCTGAAGGGACTTTAGCGCCTAATGCGGCCCCGTCCATGGGCGCGAAGGATATCGTAAACCTTTCTGACGAGGCGAAGACAAGGCTTAAGGCCATGCAGGAGAACAGGTATCTTGAATACGGCAGGGGCATTGACATAGAGGGGAGCATTGACAATGAGATGTTAATAAGAAAGCTCCTTATTGAGGCGCTGACAGGCGTTAAGATAACGATAAAAGACCTTAAGGATTTAGAGGGCGAGGCAGTGGAAATAGAGGCAAAGGCAGAGGAGCTGACAACAGCGCATGATGACGACAGGCAGGGCTGGGGGCTTATATACAATAACAACGAACGTTACGCTGAAAAGAGAAGGCCGTCGTATCCGCGTCCGGCGTCATAAGGACCTCAGACGGGGTGGAGTTCAAGTTCACGCTTGAGCTTTTAATGGAGAGGACTTCAGTAGTTGAAAACAATCTTAGCGTCCGCGCAGGCGATGCCGTTAGGATTGACCCGCTCGTAATAAACTACGGCGGCAAGGCCGCCGAGCTTACGGACAAGAAATTTTCATTTGACCTTGATTCAGACGGCAGGAGCGACTCCATCTCATTCGTGAAATCAGGCGGCGGATTTTTGTTCCTTGACGCGAACAACGACGGAAAGGTGAACAACGGAGGCGAACTCTTCGGCCCGTCAACAGGCAACGGCTTTACGGAGCTAAAAAGGCACGACTCGGACGGCAATTCATGGATAGACGAGGCCGACCCGATATTTTCAAGGCTTTTGATATGGACAAAGGACGAGGCCGGGGAAGACTCATTTTTTACCTTAAAGCAGAAGGACATCGGCGCAATCTATCTTGATTCCAGGCCCACGGCCTTTAGCCTCCTTAACCCTACAAACAGGCTTGACGGGGCGGTTGCCTCAACCGGCGTGTTCCTTAAGGAAGACTTAACCCCAGGCACAATCCAGCAGATAGACCTCGCGGTGTAACGCACCCGCTTTTTTGCAAAAAAGCAGGCAAAAAACCTTTGCATGTATTCTTGCGTTCAACAGGTCATAGTTGACGCCGGGCCAAGCCTGCCCATAAATCACTCCAACCTTTAAGTCATTTCTGCTATACTTTCACTGAAAATGCGCTATGACTGCATAATAGTCGGCACCGGGCCCGCCGGCATATTTGCCGCGCTTGAGCTCTCAAATGGCCTGCCCGGCGCCAAGATCCTCCTTATTGACAGGGGCAGGGACCTGCACGAGAGGGACAGGACGGATATATTCTCAGGCTGGGGCGGGGCAGGCACGTTCAGCGACGGAAAGCTTAATCTCTCCGGCGAGGTGGGCGGGCTTCTCGGAGAGTATGTTGAAAGGGACGAGCTTGCGGGCCTTATCAGATACGCGGACTCTATTTTCGTGAAGTTCGGCGCGCCGGACGATGTTAAGGGTTTTAATAGAAATAAAAATGAAGAGAACGAGATCCTTGATATTGAAATGGCCGCAAGCCTGGCGGGCTTAACCCTTATCCCATTCCCGATACGGCACATCGGAACCGACAGGTGTCTTGGGCTTCTTAAGAACCTGAGATCCGAGCTTCAGGGCCGCGTGGAGGCGCGTTTTTCAGGCGATGTAAAAGAGATCATCGTTGATGACGAAAAAAAGGCCCGCGGCGTAAGGCTCTCAGACGGAGAGGAGATAGGTTCGGATTTCGTGGTCCTCTGTCCGGGCAGGGTCGGGGCGCGCTGGCTTCAGGGTGTAGCCGCGGGCCTGGGGCTTTCTACTGAGCTTAACCCCGTTGACATAGGGGTAAGGGTTGAGGTCCCGGCCTCGGCGCTTAAGAGGGCGACGGACGCGCTCCATGAGGCGAAGCTCACATACAGGTCAAAGAGGTTTAACGACCACATACGGACATTCTGCATGAATCCTTACGGGGTGGTGGTCAAGGAGAGGCACTCTGGGTTCTCAACCGTAAACGGCCACAGCTTTTCAACGAAGAAATCAGAGAACACGAATTTCGCCATACTCGTCTCAACCACATTCACGGAGCCGTTTCACGAGCCGAACGCCTACGGGGAATACATCGCGAGTCTCGCAAACCTCCTGGGCAACGGCATCATCCTCCAGAGCCTCGGGGACTTGAGGCAGGGCAGGCGTTCAACGCATGAGAGGATAAAGGCGTGCAAAACACAGCCGACCCTGCTTGAGGCCACGCCCGGGGACTTGTCCTTTGTGCTCCCTTACCGCTACGTATCCGACATACTTGAGATGTTGGAGGCCCTTGACAAATTCGCGCCCGGGCTTAATTCCCCGGATACGCTCCTCTACGGGGTTGAGGTGAAGTTCTATTCAATGAGGCTTAAGCTTAAGAGGACGCTTGAAACAGAGGTTCAAAACCTCTTCGCCGCGGGCGACGGGGCTGGCGTCACGAGGGGCATAATGCACGCCGCAATATCCGGGGTTATCGCCGCCAGGGGGGTCATTGAGAAGGCTGTTGACAAATGAGGCCGGGTAATGAAGGCAATTAAAAAGCCGGGCGCGGTCCGGAAAAACATCTCAATAGTTCTTGTTGAGCCCATGTCGTCCGGGAACGTCGGGAGCGTGGCAAGGGCCATGAAAAACACCGGGTTTTCCAACCTCCGCCTTGTTAATCCGTGCGATTACGGGAATAACGAGGCGTTTTCAATGGCATGCAAGGCCGATGACGTTCTTAAAAACGCGGAGGTCTTTAAGGACCTTAAAACCTGCGTGCAGGATGCGGGCCTTGTCGTGGGCGCGACGCGGAGAAAGGGAAAGTTAAGATACCCTGTTGCAACGCTCCCAGAGGCCGTGCCCCATATAATGCGCCTTGCGAAAAAAAATAGAGTTGCGATACTCTTCGGCAGGGAGGACAAGGGCCTTAAAAACAGCGAGATTGCCCTTTGCGACCTGCTCCTTGAGATACCGACGTCGGAGGCATGCGGCTCGCTTAACATATCGCACGCGGTATTGATGGTCTGCCACGCTGTCTTCACCTCAGGCGAAGATATCAAGAAGGCTATTGAAACAGCGCCGAGACAGGAGGTCTCGGCAATGTACGGCCACCTTGAGAATATGCTCGTCCGCCTCGGATACGCGGATGCCGGCAGAGAGTTTCTTAAGGAGTCAATCCTAAGGGGGTTTAAAAGGCTTTTCGGCAGGACGGGCCTGATGCAGAAGGAGATAAACATGCTCCGCGGGATATTCGCGCAGATAGAGAAAAGGACATGAAGGGATTAAACGGGCTGATAATGAGGGATGCGATTGCCGCGCTAAAGATGGTGAAAGGCGCCGCAATCATGCTTTTCATTGACGCCCTGAATGAAGACGGATGGGATGCGTGGTTGAGGCTTAAGAGGAAAAAAGACATCATAATCATTACCCAGAGCCCTGAGACCGAGGCGGCCCTTGACGGCCTCAGAAAAGAGTTTAAGGCGATCGTAAGGCTGCCGAAGGCAAGGCTTACGAGGATGGGGTATCTAAAGCTTTCGCTTATAATGTGCATAACAGAGGGGCTGATACGCGGGAAAGACAAGATAATAAGCGTGACAGGCGCATGCGGCAGCGGCGCGCTTGATACCATGATGGTGCTTGACGTTGACAAGGAGACAGAGGTCTTTTCAGCGATGGGCAATATCAGGGGGCTTTTCAGGCACATCAGGCCCGCCGTGCTTGAAGCGGCGTTAAGCATCGCCATTGAGCTTTCTTCGGAAGGCAGGGAGGGCAGGTCCGTTGGCGCGACGTTCGTCATAGGGGACCATGAAAAGGTGCTCGGCCTTTCAAGGCCGCTTATAATGAACCCGTTTAAGGGATATGCGGAGGACCTGAGGAACATCCTAAATCACGACATGAGGGAGAGCATAAAGGAATACGCGCTGCTTGACGGCGCGTTCGTGGTAAGGGAGGACGGGGTCGTGATGAGCGCCGGGGTGCACCTTGACGCGGCGCTTGAGGACGAGGGCTTGACCCCGGGGCTCGGGTGCCGGCACATGGCCGCGGCAGGCATAACGGATGTCACGGACGCGGCCGCGATAACGATTTCAGGCTCAACGGGCATAGTAAGGATATTCAGAAAAGGCAGGGTCGTCGTTGAGATAGAGCGTCCGCAAAGGAACGTTGACAGGCCCGCTTAATGTGAGGCGATACCGCTTGACTTAAATGCCTTAAAATGTAAAGATGCGCTCTGGAGTTTTTTGCAGTCAAAACCGAATACTGAAGATGTCCGGGCACCATTTGAACTGGTTTAAAAGGGAATCCCGTGATCTGCCTTTAAGATGAGGCGGAGAATCGGGGACGGACCCGCCACTGTGAACGGGACGAAATCTTAAATTGCCACTGACCTTGCAAAAAAGGCCGGGAAGGCTTAAGAGAGTAGGAAGACCGTAAGTCAGGAGACCTGCCCGGATATTCCTCACGCATTCTTCGACGGTAAAGAAGGTGGGGGGCGTGTGTTTTTTTAAACCCTCACTTCTTTTTTTATAATGGAAGCGGGGGTTTTTTTATGAGCCGCTTGAAAAAGGGGGTTGATTGACGATGGCGGTTGAATTAAAGGCAACGCAGGACAAAAAAAGGCTTGCAGTGCTTCTCCTCGGACACGGGAGCAGGAAAAAAGAGGCAAACGACATATTAAGGGAGGTTGCGGGGTCCATTGAGAGGGCCGGACGCTACGGCGTGGTTCTGCCCGCGTTTCTTCAGATGGAAAAGCCGGACTTCAGGGAGGCGGTTCATATACTTGAGGCAAAGGGTTTTAAGGACATTGCCATCCTGCCGTATTTTCTCTATTCAGGCGCGCATGTTCAGGAAGACCTGCCCAATGAGATTAATGAGGCAGTGAAAAAACACCCTGACATCAGCTTCAGGCTCGGGGCATGTCTCGGATTTCATGCTAAACTTGTGGATATAGCGGTTGAAAGGATTGAGGAGATGTTCGGGGGGCATGCTGTTCAATGCGCCATGCCTGCCCAGCACCCGATTGAGGCTGAGAGTTTTAGGATCATAGAAAAAGAGCTCGGCCAAACCGGTCTTGCCGGAGGCGAGCTTGAAGTACTGAAAAGGGTCATACACACAACCGCTGATTTTGAATTCAAAGACATCCTTGTGTTCGGCCCCGGCGCCCTTGTTGCCGGAAAGGCCGCGATAAAAAGAGGCGCGAACATAATAACGGATGTCAGGATGGCTGAGGCCGGGATTACGAAAGAAAGACTGGCGCATACAGGCTCAAAGGTCATGTGTTTCTCCGCAGACGCGGATGTCTCAATGACCGCGGCCTCCGCGGGCATCACAAAGACGGCGGCCTCCATGAGAAAGGCGCGCCCCTTGCTTGAGGGCAGCATCGTGGCAATCGGCAACTCCCCTACGGCGCTCAGGGAGGTCATAAGGCTCTCCGCGGAGAATCCGCCGGCGCTTATAATAGGCGTGCCGGTCGGGTTTGTGGGGGCGGTTGAGGCAAAGGATGACCTCATGAGTTCCGGGCTTAAATACATCGCGACAAGGGGGAGAAAAGGCGGCAGCACGGTGGCCGCGGCGATTGCGAACGCGATCGTGATAGAGGCCGGGAAAGATGCACATACCTGACGGATACTTAAGCCCAAAGACATGCATCGCGTTTTACGGCGTGATGCTGCCGGTGTGGTATGTTGCCTCGCGCAAGGCGGAAAAGGCCGTTAAGATAAACAACCTGCCGCTGCTTGCCCTGACCGCGGCGTTTGCGTTCGTCGTGATGATGTTCAATGTCCCGGTGCCGGGCGGCTCAACCGGCCATATGGTCGGCACCGCGGTTGTCGCAATCACTCTCGGGCCGTGGGCGTCCATAGTCGCGATAAGCCTCACGGGCGCGCTCCAGGCCCTTGCGTTCGGGGACGGAGGGCTTACAACTCTCGGCGCGAACACTTTTAACATGGCGCTCCTTATGAGCGCGTCAGGCTATCTTATATACGAGACGATAGGCTACGGAAGGCCCGGCCCTTTCAGAAAGGCCATTGCGGCCGGGCTTGCGGGATACGTTGCGACGAACATCTCGGCGTTTTCAGCGGCAATAATGCTCGGGACACAGCCCGTTATCGCCTCCGGCCCTGACGGAAGGGCCTTGTACTTTCCGTATCCGCTTTCCGTTTCAATACCGGCCATGGTAGTGCCGCATCTTTTGTTTTTTGGCCCGCTTGAGGCCATAGGCACGGCCCTTGCGGTGCCATACATACAGAGGGTCAATGAGGCCAGGCACGCGAGAGGGGTCTTGCCGGGCAGGAGATGGGGGTTCTGGGCGCTTATTGTCTTCATGATAATCCTTGCGCCCATAGGGCTTATTGCAACTGGTTCGTCGTGGGGGGAGTGGAGCCTGGAGGAGTTTAAGACCCTTATAGGATACGCGCCTGAAGGCATGAAGAGCCTCAAGACCGGCTGGCGCGGCATACTGCCTGAATACGGGCTCCCTTCGGCTGGGTCTTCATTGGGCGCAGCCGCGCTCTACGCGATCTCGGCTTTTTTTGGAAGCGCGGTGATTGTTTTTTTAATATACATGTGGGGCAGGGTATGGCCGGGGAAGTAAAATTGCCTCATTGGTTTAAGGAGCCGAGGCCAGGGGCCTGTCCGATTTCAAAGAGGCTCAACAAGGACGGTTTTGTTGAAAAGACGCTTAAGAACATAGATTCGTTCATGAAAGAAACGGTTTTTCTGGAGAAAGGGGATGCCTCAACGGGCATCTTGCAGTCAGTTGACCCGAGGGCGAGGATTGCCGGGCTTTTCATGCTTATGGCGTCATGCGCGATATCAACGAATGCGGCATTCCTCCTTTTTGCCGGCCTTGTTGCCTTTGCGCTCATGAAGCTCTCCGGGGTCTCCGCAGGCGAACTTGGAAAAAGGGTCTTTATACCGGTGGCGTTCACATTTGTACTGACCTTGCCTGTGTTTTTCAGCCTCTTTGACTCAGGCAACGAGGCCATTGACATAGGCGGCGGGATACTGCCCGTTGCTATAACCAAAGAAGGCCTTTTGACCGGGTTTGTTTTCATCCTGAGGGTAACGGTTATGGTCTCGTTCTCCGCCCTGATACTCGTTACGACGACGCATAACGGGCTTTTTGGAGGCCTTAAGGGGCTTAAAATTCCGGGGTTTTTCATAACAGCGCTTTTCATGACCTTCAGATACATATTCATACTTTTAAAGCTGCTTGAAGACTCCGCGCTTGCAAGGAAATCAAGGATGATAAGCCCAACCGGGTTTACAGAAGCCCGGACCTGGTTCGCCTCCCGCCTGTCTCTTCTGCTCGCAAGGTCTCTGCACACTGCCGAGGCGGTCTCAGGCGCAATGGAGTCGCGGGGCTTTTCAGGCGTTGTAAGGACGTTTAAGGCCGAGGGCCTTAAGCCCCGGGACTATGTCTTTATATGGGCTTCAATATTCGTGTTTCTTGTTTCCGTTGGATTAGGCGTTTAAAATCTTGATGAACGAACTTATATACAGATTAAGCAATGTGAGCTATTCATACGGCGCCGCGTGCGCGGTAGAGGACTTTAGCTTAAGCATCTCCGGCGGAGAGACGGTGGCCGTGCTCGGTTCAAACGGCAGCGGAAAGACAACGCTTTTAAAGATGCTGAACGGCCTGTTGTTCCCCACGGACGGCGCCATTGAGTTCTCAGGCGCGCCGCTTAAGGAAGAGGCCCTTACCGGGGAATTCCGCAGGTGTTTCAGGGAAAGGGTCGGCTACGTATTCCCTGAAAGCGATGTGCAGCTTTTCTGTCCGACCGTGTTTGACGAGCTTGCGTTCGGGCCGCTTCAGCTTCAGATGCCGGATGACGAGGTCAGGGGGAGGGTTTCAAGCCTTATGGAGATGCTCGGCATTGAGGCCCTTAAGGCCCGGCCTCCGTACACCTTAAGCACGGGCGAGAAAAAAAAGGTGGCGATCGCGTCCGTGCTTTCAATCAACCCGGACGTGCTTTTGCTTGATGAGCCGACCGACGGGCTTGACCCGAGGTCGCAGGTCTGGCTGTTTGAGGTCCTTCAGGGGTTAAGGGAGCTGAAAAAGACAATCATTATTTCAACCCACGACCTAAGCCTCGCGGAGGACTTGACCGAAAGGTCGGTGGTCATTGACGAGTCGCACCATAAGGCGGCGGACGGCCCGACTCACGAGATTTTGAACAACAGGGAGCTGCTCTTGAGGGCGAACATGATACACGAGCACACGCACAGGCACGGGGCAATCGTTCATTCGCACAGCCACGGGCCTTTCTCAAGGCATGACGAGCATGATTTCGCGGATAAAGAAAGAAAAAGGAGAGGGGATTGAAAATGAAAAAGTTCGTCCTTTTGTTGGCCTCAATGCTCTTTTTTTCGCCCGTCGCGTTGATGGCAGACGACGCAGGGCGCGGCGCGCAAGACGAGGAGGTTCAGGAACTCGGGCACAAGCTCCACCCCATACACAGCCTGTACGGCCTTAAGATAAGCGGGGGGCTCACGCTCGTGGCGCAGGGCGCAACAGCGGGCGCTGACAACAACGCAAATGGCGCATTTTCGGCCTCGGCGGACATCTCGCTTGAAACGCCCGTTGGAGAGGAAGGCAGGGTCGTAGGGGTCCTTGACTTTCAGAGGGGCGCGGGCATAACAGGGCTTCCAACGCTCTTTGCGTCTCCAAACGGCAATGCAACGGGCGTAAACAGCGACATAGAATCATTTGACAGCAATACGGTGA
>JBBTGV010000034.1:0-8020 GCA_038041305.1 Deltaproteobacteria bacterium
GATAACAAATAAATTATCAGGTATTTTATCAACTTTTAATTCAGGGGTTATATCTATTTGAACATTTGCAATGTCCTGTTTATGTTCAAATAGATAAAAAATTGGTCCGAGTACATTCGATAAATTAGCCCTATTAATTTCATCAACAACAAGAACGGTTGGTTCTTTTGAATTAAGCGCATGTTTTAATGCTTCGGCGAAAACCCCATTTTCTTCGATATAAGAAAGGGAATCTGACTTAATATTAGGCCTGATTCCATAAATAAAATCTGAGTATGAAGTCTCAGCGTGAAATTGAGTAAAAAATACTTTTGCTTTCAATTTATCTGCTGTAAGTTTGGCTAACCTCGTTTTACCTGTTCCTGGCGCACCTTGGATAATTAGATATTTTCTTTCTCTTAAAAGACTAATGATTTCTGCCTCATCATCATTTAGTTTTTGTTTTACAAAAGGCAACTATGCATCTGATATTGCTTTTCTGTGTGAATTATTTGTCGGCCATTCTCTCAATTCTGCATAACCTGCGACAAACGCTGAAATAATTTTTTTTCCAGTATCAGATCCTGGATCGTCGACAATTTGGCACACTGGCAATACCTTTGAATATGTTTTTATTGTATTTTTAATATGTTCGGTAGCCGGATTTCCAGTTATGGCTTTTGGCAAGCTGGTTTCAATATCAGAAAAATCACTTTTACAAAAACCTTTTTCATCAACTAATTTTGAAAATAATCTTCTTAAACCAGGAAAGGTTGCAAGCTCATAATCATTTTTAAAACCATTAGAACCAATACCCAGACAAACAAGCCAGGGCTTCCCCAGATTATTTGGAAAAATTGTTAGTGAAAAATCATGAAATGGCCCGGACGCTTCTTCGTCGGGATGAATAAAACCAAAGTAGGCGCCGTTATCTTTTAAAGCTTCGGTGCCAGTATTATTCCTTAAGACATAGGGCTTGTTAAATTCTATATCAACCTTGGCTCCGAACAGTTTAGCCTCATCTTCAATAAATTGTTTTATTGTCTCTATGCTCATAATTTTAGATATTTATTTTAAAAATAGAGAAAATAGGGACAGCGACTATTTTTTCCTCGGCCTGCCCCATGGCAAAGCCCTCATTCTTCTTCCAAGCAAGTTTTCCAGTCTGAATAGAATTAAGGGACACCGTGTTTTTAGTTTCACTACTCCTACTTTCCCATTATTTAACATATCCCGAAGAAACTCAAATAAAAAAGGGGTTTTGGAAAAACCATTGCCTCTTCCAATCTGGCTCCCAGGGAGGGATTGTCTCGTCCATCCTTGGACTCGACCCTTCGGGCCTTATGCTCGAAAGCTCGCATAAGTTCAAATCTGCTATCCTGCGGATTTGTCAAACTCAGTCTGCCTTCGGCAGAGGTTCTATCCCGACGCTACGCGCCACAGAAAACAAGAGGGCCACGTTACTACCGTGACCCTCTTGTTTTTTTTGCCTCTCCTGTCAGGCTCAGAATGCCGAGTTGTCAAAGTCCGCAAGCTCTATGTTTACCGTAAAGCTTGTCTCTATGTCGCTGCCTGTTATCCAGTCGGTCCCGTAGAACGTGAGCGTTGCAGTGTAGCTTACGGGGTCCTCTGCGGCAGGGCTTGCCGTTATTGCGTCGTAGAACTCCGCCTTTGTCTCAAGCCCCACAAGCTCAACCGCCTGGCTTATGGCGATAGCATGCTCTCCGCTAAGGGCCACGGATATGGTCTGGTAAATCGTCTTGCTCGTTATAGCGGGCGCCCCGGTTACATCGCTTGAGAATGTGACCGTGTATCTCGTGAACGTAACGCCCTGATTCGTGGCGGTATACTGGTCGTAGTAGTCTATGAGCGAGCCAGAAAAGGTGACAAGATGGGTCGTGAACGTCTCTGCGACCGGATTGTCGTTCACGTCAACGCTCATGCCGGCATTGTAGCTCTGCGCGCCCAAGTCGCCGTATGACGTGATTACAAGCCCCGATTCCCCGGTCTCCGTGCCCGGGCTGCCTTCAGGGTTTGCGCCGCAACCTGAAATTATCGCAAGCATAAAAAGGCCAAGAATCCAAAGATATCTCTTTAGACCCATTTATTCGCCTCCTTTGGGCTCAAACACGATTTGACAGAACAGAGCCTGCCACATCTAAAATTAACAGGCTTAAACTATAGTGTCAACAGTTTTATTGACAGACGCCTCTCTAAAACAGCAGGCCTTTTACAAGGCCCTGCCCGGGTTGCGGCGCGGCCTCATGAGTTTGATCATCTCCATCAGCAAAAGGGGCTGTATGGAAGCCGCAAACACTATAATCCAGTCCGTTAAATTAAGGGCAGTCACCTTAAAGATCGCCTGAAGCGCCGGGACATACAGGAGAAGGAGCTGGCTTGAAAATATCACAAGCACCGAGGCATTAAGCATCATATTGGAGAAAAATCCGCTGCTGAACGCGCTCCTCCATTCGCTCCGGCAGTTGTAGACATGAAACTTCTGGCATAACACAAGCACGGTGAAGGCGACCGTGCGGGCCTTTACCGCGTCCGCGTCAAGATAATAAAGCTCAATGGAAAACGCTAAAAGCGTGCACAAGGCGATAACCGCCCCCTGCAGCGCCATAACCCACGCAAGGCGGCCTGTGATTATGCCCTCGGATTTTTTTCTCGGCGCCCTCTCCATGACCCCGGGGTCAACCTTTTCCATTGCGAGGCCGAGCGCGGGCAGGCCGTCCGTGACAAGGTTCGTCCAGAGTATCTGTATGGGAAGAAGTGGCAGGGGCATTCCCGCGATTGACGCGATGAAAAGCACAAGCACCTCCCCGATGTTGCAGGACAGGAGGAAGTGCACGACCCGCTTGATGTTGTCAAATATGCCCCTGCCCTCCTCAACGGCGGAGACGATGGACGCGAAGTTGTCGTCGGTCAACACCATGTCAGAGGCCTCTTTCGTGACATCCGTTCCCGTGATGCCCATTGAAATCCCTATGTCGGCCTCTTTTACCGCGGGCGCGTCATTGACGCCGTCCCCGGTCATGGCAATTGTTGCCCCGCGTTCCTTCCATGCCTTGACGATCTTAAGCTTATGCTCGGGGTTCACCCGCGCATAGACCTTTATCCTCGCAAGCTGTCTCTTGAATTCTTCGTCCCCCATGCCGTCAAGCTCGGCGCCGGTTATCGCGAGGTCGGTCTCCCCGAACGCCCCGATCTCCCTTGCTATGGCAATGGCCGTTATCTTATGGTCCCCGGTAATCATTATCGGCGTGATGCCCGCGCCGATTGATTTCTTAATTGCCGCGAAGACCTCCTCCCTCGGCGGATCCATAAGTCCGGTCAAGGCAAGGAATGTAAGGTCTTTTTCAATTAAGGAGAATCGGGAAAGGTCGGGCAGGCTCGTAAACGGGCGGTAGGCGAGCGCGAGTACCCTTAAGGCGTCCTTGCTGAAGTCGTCGTTTGCCTTTAAGATGCGCCCCCTGTCCGCATCCGTCAGGCCCTGCCCATCGTTCAGATAAGCGCAGAGCGGCAATATGCGCTCGGGGGCGCCTTTTATGAACGCGTGGAATACGCCGTTGTTGTCCCTGAACACGACGGTCATCATCTTTCGCTCGGAATCAAAAGGGAGCTCTCCAGCGAACTCAAGGCCTTTTAAGGCGTCTTTTTTCGTCAACCCGGCCTTGAGTCCGAGCGTTATAAGGGAGCCTTCAGTGGGGTCCCCCGCTATTGTCCAGTCGTCGGGGCCGATGTTTTTCAGCTCCGCGCTGTTGCAAAGCAGAGCCGCCTTGAGCGCAAACATGATGGCGGGGTTGTCCTTGGGGGAGACCTCATGCGTGCCGGCGAAAAAGCCCCCTAAAGGCGCATAGCCTCCGCCGGTCACATCCAAGACATCCCCGGCGGGGAGATACAGCCTTTTTACGGTCATCTGGTTCTGGGTAAGGGTGCCTGTCTTGTCTGACGCGATTATGGTGGCTGAGCCGAGGGTTTCAACGGACGGGAGCTTTCTTATCAGGGCATGCCTCTTGACCATTCGCTGCACGCCTATGGCGAGCACTATCGTAACGACCGCCGGAAGCCCCTCTGGTATGGCGGCTACGGCAAGGCTTACCGCAGTTAAGAACATGGTTATGACATCCTCTCCGCGTAAAACCCCGATGAGGAAGATAATCCCGCATACTATTGCCGCGCCGTATACCAGGAGCCTTGCAAATTCCTTAAGACTCCTCTGCAGGGGCGTTGGTTCGGGTTTGCTCTCCTCAAGCATCCGGGCGATCTTGCCCATCTCCGTTGACGAACCCGTGTCTGCGACGACCGCGGACCCCCTTCCGTAGACGACGGTTGTGCCGAGATATGCCATGTTTATCCTGTCGCCCAGGGGGAGGTCATTGCCCAGTTCCTTGGTGTCTTTTTCAACCGCATGGGACTCGCCCGTAAGGGCGGCCTCTTCAATCTTCAAGAATCTCGCGTCAATTATCCGGCAGTCGGCAGGCACCTTGTCCCCCGCCTCAAGTAGGGCTATGTCCCCGGGCACAAGCTCCCTTGACGCAATCGTTGAGATCGTCCCGTCCCGTATGACCCTCGCGGCGGGGGCGGAGAGTTTTTTAAGCGCCTCCATGACGCGCTCTGCCTTCTCCTCCTGCAGGAATCCGATTATGCCGTTAAGAAGCACGATAGACAGAATAGCGGCGGAATCCACCCATTCCCCGAGCACGCCGGAAATTACGGCAGCGCCTATGAGCACCAGTATTATGAATTCCGTGAAGGTTTTAAGGAATTTTAAGAGGCGCGATTCCCTTTGTTTTTCAGGAAGCGCGTTTGGCCCGAATCTCTCAAGCCTTTTTCCCGCGTCATCGGTTGAAAGGCCGTTTTCAAGATTGGTTTCAAGCCCTTTGAGGGTTTCTGAGACGGTTTTTTTATGCCAATCCATGCCGAAAAAGTTAACCACATCTTGCTTGGCGTGTCAAGGAGACGGGCTGAAGCGGCATAAACGCATCAATCGTTTGACAAAGAAGCTGTTTTTTATGATATTTTTGTAATATAATTATAAATTGACGATTAACGGCATTATGCTGGCATTAAAGGCATTTCATGCGATTCTTTTTAGGCGCAGGTTGAGATGAAGGAATTAAAACACATGCGAAAAATTCTTATAAGGGCGCCTAACTGGATAGGGGATGCGGTTATGTGCCTGCCCGCCCTTGCCTGCTTAAGAAAGGCCAGTCCAGAGGCTGAGATCACGGTGCTTTTAAAACCAAAGGTAAAGGAGATATTCCTTAACAATCCGGATATTGACGGGATAATGGAGTATCAGGCCTCTAATGAGCACAGGGGGCTTTCCGGCAGGATAAGGCTTTCAGGGGAGATTAAGAAAAGGGGATTTGACGCGGCCATACTATTCCAGAACGCATTTGACGCCGCGTTTTTAAGCTTTATCGCAGGCATACCCGAGAGGATCGGCTATGCAAGGGATTTAAGGACGCCGCTGCTTACCCGCGCCGTAAAATTAAGCGCGGAGATTCAGCGCACCCATCAGATCAACTATTATCTCAACATAATAAAACAAATAAGCCCCGGGCATTCGGATGATGTCAAGCCCCGCCTGCACGTTACGGATGAGGAGGCCGGGTGGGCTGAAAAGTTTCTCTTGGGGCTTGGGCCTGTTGGGACTTCATTCGTCGGCGCGGCCCCGGGCGCAAGCTACGGCCCCGCAAAGAGATGGACCGGGTTCGGGGTGTTGCTAAAAAGGCTCTCTCAGGAGTTCGGGCTTGCCCCTATCGTCTTCGGAGGCGCGGAAGACAATGAGATATGCGAAAAGGTCTATAACGACATGGGGGATGCCGCAAACAAGGCAAACCTCTGCGGCGGCATATCTCTCAGGCAGTTTATGGCCATTGCAAACGAATTAAGCCTCTTTGTAACAAACGACTCAGGCCCCATGCACATAGCCTCGGCCCTCGGGGTGCCGACCGTGGCCGTATTCGGCTCAACGGAGCCAAGGCTTACAGGCCCGCTTAACGCCCTTTCAAGGGTCGTGAGAAGGCAGACCCCCTGCAGCCCGTGTTTTAAAAGGGAGTGCGTCTTCGGCCATTACGACTGCCTTGCCTCAATCAGCGCGGACGAGGTCTTAAGCGCGTCAGGGGAACTCCTTAAAACCATACAGGGGACTACGGTAGTATAATGCCCGCCATGAAAAATATCGCAGTGTTCCTTGACAGGGACGGCACGATAAACGAGGACAAGGGCTACATAGGAAGGCCCGAGGACGTGGTGCTTATTGACGGCGTCTCGTCGGCAATCAGAACGCTGAACAGGGGCGGCATAAAGGCAATCGTAGTAACAAACCAGTCAGGCGTGGGCAGGGGTTTTTTTGGCGAGCCGGACCTTCAGAGGGTGAACGAGAGGCTTAGGGAACTCCTTGGGAAAGACGGCGCGTTTGTTGACGGCGTGTACTTCTGCCCGCACAGGCCGGATGCGTTTTGCGCCTGCAGGAAGCCCGGCCCGCTCCTTGCGGAAACCGCCTCGGCGGAGCACGCGATAGATAAAGCCTCCTCTTACGTCGTAGGCGACAAGGAGGCCGACATCGGGCTTGCAAGGAACATCGGCGCCAAGGCGGTGCTTGTGCTCACCGGGCACGGAAGAGAGGAACTGAATAAGACGGGCATCAGCCCGGATTTCGTCGCAAGGGATGTGCTTCAGGCAATTGACTGGATAATGCAGGATATCGGGCGGGACAAGGACGCCGCCGCGGGAATAAGGGCCGTTAAGTGAAGATACTCATCGTAAAGCTCTCGTCCATAGGCGATGTTGTCCATACACTGCCGAGCCTTTTCGCCTTAAGGAAGTCTTTTGAGGCGCATGATGCGAGGTCCCGCATAGACTGGCTTGTTGAAGAGGGCGCTTCAGGCATCTTAAAAGACAATCCCATGATCGACAACCTTATCGTCGTTAAAAGGAGGGGATGGCTAAAGGACCTGTCCGGCAACATAAAGGCGTTAAAACGGATAAGGTCTGTTGGATACGATATCGTGCTTGATTTTCAGGGGCTGTTAAAAAGCGGCGTATGGGTCTGGCTCTCGGCCGGAAAAAGAAAAATAGGGTTTTCAAACGCGAGGGAGGGCAGCTCTGTTTTCCTGAATGAAAAACCCACGGCCTACAACCCTGAAATGCACGCGGTTGACAGGTATCTCGAGCTCGCGGGACACGCGGCGGGAGGGGCGTTTAAAGGCGGCGCAATATTCCCGCTCGGCATAAGCGACAAAGAGAGGTCTCAGGCATTGCAAAAGCTCGGCACAGGCAGTGGGGATAAGGGGTTTTTCCTTGTAATAAGCAGGGCAAGGTGGCCGACGAAGCTCTGGGACGACGAAAAATTCGCCATGCTTGCAAAGGCGGTTTATAAAGAATGCGGCCTTGTCCCGGTGCTTGTCGGCGGCGCTGCGGACAGGGCCTCGCTTGACGGGATAAACGCCATGGCGGGCGGCATGGCCCTAAACCTTGCCGGCAGATTAGGGTTAAAGGATCTCGCCGCAATAGCGGGCCTCGCGAGGTTTACCGTGTCGGTTGATTCAGGCCCGATGCACATTGCCGCTGCCGCTGGTTCAAGGGTTGTCGCTATATTCGGGCCCACGGCGCCCCGGCGGACAGGGCCTTACGGGACGGGCCATGTCGTGGTGAGAAAGGAAATGGAGTGCAGCCCGTGCTTTAAAAAGTCGTGTTCGCATGTCTCATGCATGGCGGGGGTGGGCGTAGAGGAGGTGTTTGACGCCATACTGGGGATTTTAAAGGCAAACAAAGGCAAGGCAGGAAGCACGGAGCGGATTTTTTATTAGTTTAAAAAGAGGCCGGCATCAGGTTGGTTTATTAAAAAATGGACGCCATACTTAATCTTGACAGGGAAATATTTAAGCTCATAAACAGCGGGCTCACGACATCTTTTTTTGACGCGCTCATGCCCTATGTGTCCCAGAAATTCAACTTCCTTGGCGCAATCATAATCGCCGCCCTGCTTGTGTTCGCGCTTGGCAAAAGGAGGGACAGGTGGGGCCTT
>JBBTGV010000035.1:0-17870 GCA_038041305.1 Deltaproteobacteria bacterium
GAACCTTGACTGTATGGCGGTCTTTATCCCGACTATCTGTATGATGTGCGCGATCATGACCTTGTTTGAGGCCTCAAGTATCTCCGCGGCGAAGGCCTGCTTATACGGCATTGACTGATAGCTTAAAAGGTCGTCCATGCCCTCGGTCTTGCCCAACACCAGATCAACGAGTTCGTTCTGATCGGAGCATATATATACATTGCCCGTTGAAAACTCTTCGGAGAGGTCTATCTTCTCAAGGACCGCCCTCAATATCTCAATGCCCGGTTCAAAGACTATTATCTTTTCCCTGCCCTTTTTGATGAGCGTTTTCAACAGATACCCGCAGCCGAGGCCGAAGAGTATAATCCAGTCCGATTTCTTTTTAAGCGCCTCCTCAGCCTGCGCCTCCGCCTCCTTGAGCGGGTCGTACCTGCTGTGGAAATAAAGGCCTTTATGCCTGAACGTGAAGTCCCCGGACTTTGCGGGCTCAAGAAGGACTGCGCCTTCTCCGGGGCCTGCGAGCATTCTTGCGAGGCCGTTGTTCTTACTTACTATCGCCCGGCAGTTGCGTCCGAATATCGTCTCCATGAAAAGCTCCTTTTAACGCAGTCAGTCCGTTTTCCTTCCAAAAACAATCATCTCTCTGCCGATTGAATGGCGCGCCATGAGCCTGTACATCTCCTTTTTGAATTCCCTGAGCGCGGGCTCCGCGAGGTTCACGTCAAGCCTTTTCCTCCTTGCATGGCACGCCCTCCCGAGCGGGTCGTTGCCGATGTAGTCGTCTCCCATAAGAAGGAAAAAATCTATCGGGAACATTGATGTTTTTTCAATCACCTTAAACCCCGTTTTTTCAAAAAGCCCCGAGAGCGAGGAGAAGCTGAAGTAATTTATATGATGCGGCGGGGCAAGCCAGTAAGGCTTAAATCCGAGCTTTCCCCTAAGCACATGCTGGATCGGGCTGTAGTCGTTGGGCACAACGGCGCAAATAACGCCCGCCTCGTTTAAAAGGCCGCGCGCAAGCCTTAATATTGAGGCCGGGTCCGGCACATGCTCAAGCACCTCCGAGAGGTGTATCGCGTCAAATTTCCTTCGCAGCCCGGTTGCCAGACCTTCGTCAAAAAACGCGTTCATCACCTCCACGCCGAGCCCTTTTGCATGGGCCCCGGCCTGCCTTGAAGGCTCTATCCCAAGGCATCGCCATCCCCTGTCAAGCCCCCTCTTGAGAAAATACCCGGGCCCGCATCCTATATCAAGCATCTCCCTTTTTCCCGCCTGAAGCGCGCCCTCAAAAAACTCATACCTGTCGTCATAAACGACATTCCACCAGTCTATGTCCTCTTTTACCCTTTCAATGAAAAGGGGTTTTTCATCCTTGTAGTATTCCTCCATGTAGACCTTTTTAAGCTCATCCGGGGCCGGCACCGGGTCTATATGGATAAATCCGCAGGCCCTGCAATCAATTATGCCGTAGCCTGACGCGGCGTCCATTGCCCGGCCCGCATGCCCCTCTTGCGCCGCAGTGTCAGCAGCGCTCTTTTCCGATAAAAGCATTTTCATTGACCCCTTTCTCTTTTGCCAAACCCATTATAATACCGGCAACGCGCCTTGCGCCAAGGCCGTCCGTAAGGGCCCGGCACGCAGCGGACATATTCCTTAACATCAGGCCGTCTTCCAAAAAACGCCTGACAGCGCGCCTTATGTCCTCTACCGAACAATCCTCGTGGAAACCGAGCGAAACGGATATGCCGCGCGATTCAAAGCCCTTTAAATCGTCCGCGTCCTCCCTGTAATTTGCGATAAGCACCGAGGGCAGGCCCATGCAGGCCATCTCATAAACCGTCGTGCCAACCGCGCTGAACGCAAGGTGGCACTGCCTCATAATGGGGGCCATGTCAGAGACATTTGAAAGAATCTTAAGTCTTTCACGCGCAAAAAGCGTTTTTGACTTGAATGCCGGCCCTATAACAACGGTCGTCTCAATGCCCTCAACATCGTTTAAGGCATTAAGCACCTTTTCAGTAAGATGGTTCGGGTCAGCCCCGCCCATTGTAACAAGCACCCTTAGCGGAAGACCGTGTCCCGTGGCCTTCATACCTTTCATTGACTCAATGAAATTTCTGCCTATTATGATATAATCGCGGCCTGAGCGGATGTTGGGGCCGCGCCGTGAATCGGCAAGATTGACGGAGGGGATTATAACCGCGTCAGCAACGCTGGCGGCATCAGGGTTGTCAATTGCAATGGTCTTTACGCCCCTGCCTTTAAGGTCCGACAAAATTTTTAAAATATCCTTTTTTGAATCAATGACGACCGCGTCTGCAAATCCATCCATGGCCTTGATGTCCCCCAATCGCGCGAGGCTAAAACCAAATCCAGCGGCCTTAACCCTTTCAATGACAGGCCTTTCGTCGTTCACGAGAAAATGCGCCTGAGACCCAAGGGCCTTAAGCTCCCCGGCGATATTTACGCACCTTACGACATGCCCCATGCCGAGGGGGCTGCCGCCTTCAACCCAGAATGTCACCCGTGGGAGCATTTGCATTGGTTTGAGCATGCCTTTGCCTCCGCGCCGTAAGCGCGCTTTACCTCAAGCGCGAGCTTAAGCGTCTTAATGCCTTCCTCAACATCAATATCCGGGCTCGCGTTGCGCTCAACGCAGCTTAAGAAATGCCTCATCTCCTCAACATACATCGTGTTTACGTCATATGCCACCTTCTCCGCCTCCCACTTCCTTGACCCCGCGCAATACGTCTCAATCACGCCTTCTATGAAATCGCACCTTATCGTGCCCTCGCTTCCGGTAACGACCATCCTGTGCTGGTTTGCCCTCTGCAGGAAATCGGTCTGCCAGTTCACGTAAACCCCTGACTTCATCCTGAAAACGGCGATGGCGATATCCTCAACGTCCATCTCAAGCGAACCCACCCTGTCAACGAACGAAAAGGCCGAGCTTACCTCTCCAAAGAGCCACCTTAAATTGTCAAGCCCGTGTATGCTTGTTAAGACGACCCCTCCCCCGAGCCGGGCCTGCGACGCATACTCCTTCCTGTAGTCAGCGTTCGGATGCCAGTCCGGGAGATAATGCCCCCCGTAGTAATTCACATGATAGACGGCCCCGATTGCATTGCGGCCAAGCCTGTCTCTGAGGCTTAAGAACACCGGATGAAACCTGTAGCACATGGCCATCATCGCCGCGACGCGCTTTTTCCCTACAATGGTTTTTAGCCTCTCGGTATTCAGGAGCGAGTCCGAAAGCGGCTTTTCTATCAAGAGATGCACGCCCTTTTTGGCGAGCTCAACGGCCATGTCAAGGTGCATGCTTGAAGGCGCGGCTATGACCGCGGCGTTGACCTTCTCTTTGATCGCGTCATTGAAATCAGTCTTAAGCAGCGGGTCAAGAAGCCCCTCCGAGGCCCTTTTGAGCGACGGCCCGCTCGGGTCGCAAAGCACGAAATCCTTTACGCCGAGCAAGGCCATGTTTCTTAAGTGCCTTGTGCCTATTGAGCCGCAGCCTATTATGAGAACCCTCGGAGACATTTCTCCTGCCACCCCTTTCAGGTTGAAAAAAAACCCGTTCAGTTCCTCTGCCTGAAGACAACCCCTATGGGCTCCCCTTCAAGGAATGACCCGGGGTCGTTGCAGTCAATAGCGGACTTCAGGACGTCAATGGCCTCTTTTGAAGCGTCAATCGTCTTTTGTATGTCAGGGTCGTTGTGCGAATAGCTGATGAACACGGGGCCCCCGAAGAGGATCCCCCTTTTCACGGTCTCCTGAAGGAATATGCTCTTCAGCAAAAGATCATCCTCGCCCTTCTTGTTCTTTACGGATATGCCGCCTCTGGGTTCCCTGCCGTAGATCCTTAAGTCAACCCCGAGGGCCTCGGCGTAGCCGTTGACCCCGGAGCGTAATTTTCCCCCGGTCTTCCAGATGTGTTCAATGACGGGCTTATTCATTATCTCCGTGATTGTCGCCTTTGCCGCGGCAAGACCGACCGTGTCTCCGGAGTATGTCATTGAAAAAAAGACCTCGTTAAGCTCCTTCATGAAGTCCTTAAGCCCGACGATCGCGGAAATCGCGAAGCCGTTAGCCATGCCCTTTCCAAAGCATGAAAGGTCCGGGGTGACATCATAGTATTCCTGCGCCCCCCCGAGGGAATACCTGAAACCCGTTACAATCTCGTCAAGCACGAAAAGCGCGCCGAACTTGTGCGCAAGGTCTTTAACGAGCTGAAGGAAATTCTTTCCCGTTGCCGGGTCAATCGCGGGGTCAGTCGCCGGAACCTCCATTATCACGCACGCGATGTCCTTTGGATGCTCTGAAAAAACCCTCTCAAGCGTCTCAATCTTATTGTATTCAAACCCGTGCATAAGCCCGGCGAGCGCCGTTGGAATGCCCTTGTTCCTCGGGGTCGTGACCGCGTACCAGTCCTGGCAGCCGTGGTATCCGCAGTACGCTATATGGTCCCTGCCTGTCGCGGCCCTTGCGACCTTGACCGCCGCGCTTGTCACGTCGGCCCCGTTTTTCGCAAACCTAACCATCTCAGCGGAAGGTATCAGCGAGACGAGCATCTCCGCCACCTCCACCTCAAGCGGATGCATAAGCGTGAATGTGGTGCCCTCCCTTATCTGGTTTACGACGGCCTCGGTAACGGGCGCGTAGTTGTATCCCAGAAGTATTGGCCCGAGCGCGAGGGGATAATCAATGTATTCATTGCCGTCAACGTCCCAGACGCGGCATCCGAGCCCTTTTTTAAGATACTTGGGCGTCACCCCCCTGACGAACTGGTCAGGCCCCTTGCTTAGGGTCTGGGTCCCGGCCGGTATGATCTCCTTTGCCCTCAGCCACAGTTCATCGGATACTGGAAACGCGCTGTTCATGACCTTCATATTGAGCACCCCTTCTTATGTTTTTACGGCCTTGTCCTCTTTTACGGACTTTGCGTAGCCCTCGTTCCTTTTTGTGCCGGAATTAATCTTAAGAAGCTCCGTGTTTTTCTCAAGAAAGCCCAAGATGTCGTTCAAATAAAACGCCTTCTCCGGGCATCCAAGCCCTTCATACACGGCCTTGACGAATTTATAATCCCTCTCGTCGTCCACTGTCCAGCGCATGTGGGAGAGGTCTTTGCGGCAGGAGACTGAGCTTATCTTGAATGTACCGGGGTTTTTCCACATATAGGGCGTTACATGCTCCCTCTCGGACGAAAGGGTCGCCTCGTCAAACGCCCTTTTCAGGGCCTCGTATGAAAAGACCTCCGCGTCAAGCCCGTCGGGGTGGTCAGGCCCGACGGAGACATAGTCAAGCCCGCCTTCGGAGAATCTCCTTATGATTTCATCAACAAGCGATGGGTCAAGGAGCGGGCAGTCCGAGGTTATCCTCACGATCGTCTTTGCCCCGTACTCCTTCGCGGCCCCGTAATACCTCTCAAGCACGTCATTGAGGCTTCCCCTGAAGCACAAAAGCGCGTTGTCCCCGCACCACTTTTCAATCGCATCGTCGGCCTTCTCCGTTGTCGTGGCAACGACAACCGTGTCAACAAGGGCGGCCATCCGCGCCCTGTTTACGACATGCCAGAGCATGGGGCGGCCGCATATGTCCCTCATCACCTTCTGCGGCAGCCGCGTAGAGCCGAGCCTTGCCTGCACAATGGCGACGACGGGGGAGATGTCTCTTAGGCCTGCTGGCATATATCCTCCATCTGGACGATCGTATCCCTCTGGATGTCTCTCTGCGCCCTTTTGCCGACGACCCGCGGAAACTCCTCTGGTTTAAGCCCTATTGCGTGCCTTACGAGCTTGAGCATGTTTTCCTCAATCCTTTCGCCTTTCTTGATGTCCATGCTCGCGTAGATGCTCCGCCTTGCCCCCACCCTTTCATCCATCTCCTTGTCCGAGGGCTTTTTAATGCCGCTGCCGAGCGCCTTCTCAATGTTCCTTGTCTCCTTAACCATGGACTTAAACTCCTCCACCTCCATGGCGTAGGGGTGGTCCGGGCCTTTAAGCGTCCTGTTAAGCGTAAGGTGCTTTTCTATGATTGACGCGCCGAGCGCGACGGCGGCTATTGCCGCCGAGGACCCCGGCGTATGGTCCGAGAACCCCACGGGGCAGTTGAACTCATCCCTTAACGTAACCATCGCCTTTAAGTTCACGTCCTCATAGCTCGGCGGATAGAGCGAGGCGCAATGCATGAGCGCCAGCTCCACGGTCCCCTCGTTCTTTAACGCATTGACCGCGGCCTTAACCTCCTCCAAATATGACGCCCCTGTTGAGAGTATTACGGGCCTGCCGTACGACGCGACCTGTTTAAGAAGCGGCAGGTTCGTAAGGTCCCCTGAGGCTATCTTAAAGGCCGGCACGCCGATGGAATTCAAAAGCGCCGCCCTGCCGGAGTCAAAAGGCGCCGAGAGGAATATTATCCCCTTCTGGGCCGAGTATTCAAAAAGCGCCTTGTGCCACTCCTCCGGGAGCGTAAGCTTTTCAATAATATTGTACGCGGGATGCGGGGCCCATCCGCCGTCGCCGTTCTTCTTAAGCGGATTCAAAAGCCCGCCCGCGGTAAACGACTGAAACTTCACGGCATCCGCACCGGCATAGACGGACGCGTCTATCATCTCCTTCGCCCTTTTAAGGCTCGCGTCGTGGTTTGAGCCTATCTCGGCGATAATGAATACAGGAGACCCCCTTCCGATCGACCTTCCCCCAACAGAGATTAGCTTTCTCATCCCTATCTGCTCCTTATGGTTAATTTTGAGTCCCTAAGCGGGAGTTCAACGGGACCGCCGCCGGTCCTTGCCGATTCATGTATCGCAAGGGCTATCTCAAGGGCCTTAAGGCCCTCCACGGGCCCGTTTGCCGCCTCTGCCCTGCCCTCCATCGCGTCTATGAGGTTTTTTAGCGCGCCGACCCAGATGTTTCTATTTTCAAAGGCGGGAAACTCCCTCCGGCTCAATTCCTTTAGTCCGGTATAATGGACACTCGTCTCCGGCGTATAGTACTCAAGGAGATCGTTATTCCCGATCCTTATCCTGCCTTGGCTCCCCACGATGTCAAATTCAAAAAAGAAGTACGGCTTTGAATCAGCGTGCACCGTCGCGTATGCGTTGTTTTCAAACATGATTACCGCCCAGCCGCCCGAATCCCCGGCAACGTCCCACGGAAGGTCCGCGAATTTTTGAAACGCCCCGGGCTCAAGCCCTCCGGAGACCCATTTCGCCGGCCCGCAAAACCAGTTAAGCACGTCAAACGCGTGCGTGCCGGTGTGCATGAGGCTTCCGCTGAAATGCGCGGCAATGTACTGAAGCCTTCCGATGCCGCCTGAATCTATAAGCTCTTTGGCCTTCTGAAAGTCCGGGCTCCACCGCCTCAGATGCGACACGACAAGCGATACCCCGTTCTCAGCGCAGGCGTCAATCATGAGGCCGGCCTCCCTCATGTTCGTCGCAAAGGCCTTTTCGCACCAGATGCCCTTGACGCCGGCCTCAATTGAGTCCATGACCATCCTGTATCTTTCAGGTGCATACGCGCAGATGCTTACGATCTGAGGGGCCTCTGCCTGAAGCATCTCCATGTAATCCGCATAAAGGGCGCCTATTGAGTATCTTCTGCCGAATGCGTGCGCCCGTTCAGGCGATATGTCGGATGCGGCAGAGACCCTGACGACCGCCTCCCCAAGGGCAAGGTATGCGCCCATGTGCGTGCAGGGTTTTTTCTCAAGCGGGTCGTCCTCCAACATCCATGCGACCCTTCCGCACCCTATTATTGAAGCCCTATAGGACATTCACTGGTCTTTAAGCCTTAAGCGCCTGCAGCAAGGCCGTGGCCCCGGCGGCATGAGGCCCTCGGGGCAACGGCGCACGCAAGCGTTGATATCATGGCCGCGGCAACGGTTGAGACATCCTCGTCCGTAAGGGCCGGGTATATCGGAAGGCTGACCTCCTCTGAATAAAAATGCTCGGCATTTGGGAAGTCCCCTGCTCTGTACCCGAACCTGTCCTGATAAAAAGGCTGCAGATGCACCGGTATGTAATGCACCTGAAGGCCTATGCCGATGTCCCTCATAAGCTCAAACCACTGTTTTTTTGACGCCCCTATCTTGTCAAACGCAATGCGGACCGGATAAAGGTGATTCGCGCTTTTCGCGCCTTCAGGCGCGTGAGGGGTCGTTATGAAATGGTATCTTTCGAACAGGCGCTTGTACAGGGACGCGATCTCGCGTCTCCTCTGGACGAACCGGTCAATCTTTTTAATCTGGCTCAGGCCGAGCGCCGATTGGATGTCGGTGAGCCTGTAGTTAAACCCAAGCCCCTGCATCTCATAGCCCCACGGCCCGTCCGGGGGCCTCTTGAACAGGGAGGCGTCCTTTATGACGCCGTGGCTTCTCAGGGCCTTAAGCCTCTTATACAGGGCCTCGTCATTCGTGGTTATCGCCCCGCCCTCGCCGGTCGTCATTGTCTTTACCGGGTGGAAGCTGAAGACCGTCATGTCCGAATGGGAGCACGACCCGACCGTTCTCCACCTGCCCCGCGCATCCCTCCAGTGCGCCCCGAGCGCATGGCAGGCATCCTCAATGACAAAGAGCCCGTGTCTGCGCGCTACCCGGCGTATGCCTTCCATGTCGCACGGAAGCCCCGCGAAATGCACCGGGATTAACGCGCGCACGCCCTTTGTCTTTTGCACCTTCTCTTCAATCATCTTCGGGTCAATATTACAGGTCAAGGGATTAATGTCCGCGAACACGGGGGTTGCGCCCGCGTAAAGCGCGGCGTTTGCCGACGCAAGGAACGTGATTGGAGACGTCACGACCCCGTCCCCCTCGGTTAACCCGACGGCAAGGCACGCCAGATGAAGCGCGGCGGTTCCGTTTGAGCAGACGACCGCGTATCCCGCGCCCGTATAGGAGCAAAGCGCCTCCTCAAACTCCTCCACGAGGGGCCCCTGCGTGAGCATGTCGGATCTCAACGCCCTGACAACGGCCTCTATGTCGTCTTCCTCAATAGTTTGCCGGCCGTAGGATATCATGCTCCGCATCCGTAAACTCCTTTATGATTGAGCTTATCTGTTCAATGTCCAATATCCATTTGTTATTTCCGCTCGTGTAGCTAAAGCCGTCGGCAACGGGGTTCCCGCCGTTTTTCCTCTCCTCCCCCCACCAGCTGAACTGAGGCTGGATGACATAGTGGGTCTCGTATTCAAGCGTAAGCCTTCCGTCGTCCTCGGAGATAAGCGTTTCATGGAGCTTCTCGCCGGGCCTTATGCCGACGATCTTCACCCTGCACGCCGGCGCGACCGCCCCGGCTATGTCCATAATGCTCGCAGTCGGAATCTTCGGAACGAATATCTCCCCGCCCTTCATGCGGTTTAATGAGGCAAGGACAAAATCAACCCCCTGATCAAGCGTTATCCAGAACCGCGTCATGCGCTCATCCGTCACCGTAAGCTCGCCGGAGGACTTGAGCCTTAAGAAAAGCGGTATGACGCTTCCCCTGCTCCCGACGACATTGCCGTACCTGACGACCGAGAACCTCGTGGGCTTGCTGCCGGCGTACGAATTGCCTGAGATGAAGAGCTTGTCCGAGCAGAGTTTCGTGGCCCCGTAAAGGTTAATCGGGTTCGCGGCCTTGTCGGTTGAAAGCGCTATGACCTTCTTAATGCCCATGTCAACGCACGCGTCAATCACGTTCTGCGCGCCTATGACATTGGTCTTTATGGCCTCAAACGGGTTATATTCAGCGGCGGGGACCTGCTTGAGCGCGGCGGCATGCACGACATAGTCAACCCCTTCAAACGCCCTGTAGAGCCTGTCCTTGTCCCTCACGTCGCCTATGAAAAAACGCAGGCAGTCCTCCTTGAACTGAAGCCTCATCTCATACTGCTTAAGCTCGTCGCGGCTCAGTATTATCACCTTTTTGGGTTTGTATTTTGAGAGTATCTTCTTTGTAAGCCGCTTTCCGAAAGAGCCTGTCCCGCCTGTAATGAGTATTGTCCTGTTGTTTAAGTCCATTTCAGTCTCCTATTCATATTCCGTTGGTTATTGAATAATGCAACATGCGTGCCATCAATCCGTATAAACTATATATCGGCATTGCGTGTCGGTTTTTTAGGCTTTTAAATGTTTTTAGGGGAAAAACAGGCATTTTTATGACCGCATCCGCGAAAAACAGCGGCCTGTCTCGCAAAACAAACATGCGGCAAACGCCAATATGTCAATTTGCCGACAAAGGCAAACCGACAATTTGACTATTTTTTCCTGTCAAGGGAATATTTTTCGCGCTGAAGATACTGAAAAAAGAATGGAAAAAACGGTTTTTTACTGGCTTATTACGTGGTGCGTGTCAAAATCTTCCCTGTCAACTATGCACTGCATTGCCCTCATGTTGGCCGGATTGAACATAACGGGTCCTTTAAGATTCAGCGTTACCTGCTTTGTGCGCTGGTCAACGCAGACCATTACAAGGGTTATACACTGTCCCGCGTCCTTGGATCCGAGTCCGTCCGTCTGCATGCGCGTAAGCGGGACCGAATAATCGGGCTTATAGAAATTCGGGCTTGTAAGGAGGAAGGCTACAAGCGGGTCTTCAATTGACTGGAGCCACCTGAATCTCCCCTCCTTGTCATGGTCAATGAGCACGAACTTCTTAAGCCTCTCAAACCCGGGGATCGGGTGCACAAAGGAAATCACCTTGTCCTCGGTATACGACACGGGGCCGAAACGGCTCGTGTTGATGTCAATTGCTGTCTTTGTCTCCTCTGCCGCGTTCATTTTTTCTTTTTAATCTCCTCTATCCTTTTTATCACATCGTCCGCTATGCCAGCCGCCCTGATATTCTCCTCCAGTATCTTCTGGTATATCTCCTCCCTGTGCACCGTGTGGTTCATCGGCGCGTCAATGCCTATCTTTACGTGGTTGTCCTTTACCTCAACGACGACAATCCTGATGTCGTTGCCTATCCTGATGCCCTCACCCGACTTCCTTGTCAATACCAACATATGCGCCCTCCCTGGCTCCCTGCCGGTTTACGCAAAAGGCAGGCGTATTGTTTTTACGGTTTAATGACGTCTCCTTTTAAAAAAAACCCTACACGTAGTCAAAGATGTTTACGCTAAAAACCTTTCCAGCCGACTGCATGGCGGCCTCAAGGGCTATCTGGCTCAATTTCAGGTCGGATATCACGCTCGTCAGGTCCGCGTCCTCAAGCCCGGACACCGTGGTCTTAAGCTCAAGCATTGAATGGGTAATGGAGTCCTTGGTCTGTGTAAGCCTTGAGACCTTTCCCCCTATGTCCGACACGGCGTTTGATATCTGGTTAAAGGCCTCGTCAAGCGTGTCTATGGCTGAGGCTATGCCGGTCGTGTCATTGGCGTTAAGCGCGGTCTCAAAATCCGCGATAATCTGAAAGATATCCACACCGCCCGAAGAGCCGCTGAAAACCTCTCCCCCGTTTACGCCTATTTCAACCGTGGTGTTTGCGCCGGTCCTTATGCCGCGTTTGCTTGAATCCCCCTGAAAAGCCCCTGTTGAGTCAAACGCCTCGGTTTCCACCTTATAGCCCGCAAAGACGTATTTGTTGTCGTATGCCGTGTTTGAAAGGCTTACGAGCTGCTTAAAGAGATTATTCACCACAACCGCCGTGTTAGCCCTTGTCTGCGCGTCATTTGTGCCGGAGGCCTGGGTAACCGCATGCTCCTGAAGCGTCGTGATTACGTCCTTTGCGCTGTCAAGCGACTGCTCAACGATGCTCAAATATGAAAGACCGTCGTCAATGTTCCTTTCATACTGACCCATGTCGGAGATAAGGCTTTTCGTGCTTAATATGTCGTCCGTCTTCACGGGGTCGTCCGAAGGCGTATTGACCCTTTTCCCGGTTGAAAGCTGCCTGTGCAGGTCGTAGATGGACTCCTGCTTGCGCATGAGGTCGTTTATGTACGTGTTGTATGTTATGTGCTGCGTTATCCTCATGGCCTTATCCCCCCGAACCCCAAGCCTATCTTATATTAAGAAGCGTTATATACATCTCGTCAACCGTGGTGATTATCTTTGCCGCCGCCTGATACGCCCTCTGGAGCTTGATGAGGTTTATCGCCTCCTCCTCAATTGAGACGCCCGACACGGAATCCCTTGCGAGGAGAAGCTGCTCAACGACCTTGTCCTGCGAATCCCTGTTGCTGCCGGCCTCGGCGGTCACCACCCCTATGTCCGAGACAAGGCTCGTGTAGTAATCGGATATGGTGGTACCCTCTATGACCTCCGCGTTCTTTACGGCCGCGAGCGCGAGGGCGTTCGTGTTGTCGCCCGGAAGGTCCCCGGGCGTCACATCATACGAAGACGCCGCGGCGATGCTGTTCGGGTCTGTTATGTCCAACCCCATTGACTGCGCCGCGTTTTTAGTGAAGCTCACCGTGAACTTGTCCCCGGCCGCAGGGGCGCCTGAGATGTCCGTTATGGTAACGCTTAGGCCTTCAAATGTTATCGCGTTGCCGGACGTATATCCGCCGTTTGCGATAACGGAGCTTGAGTCCGTGTTCACGACAATGTAATTAGCCGCGTCGGTAAACCTTATCTCGTAATCGTCAAGCGTAACAAGGCTTAAGTCCGACACCGCCGTGCTGCTTACGACCGCGCCGCCGCCGTTCGTGCCGTATGGCTTCGTATATATCTCCGGCACGGTGAAGAAATCCACGCCCGTTGAGCCGTCAAGGCCGTAACCCGCCGAGTGCTGGACGTTGACCTCCTTTACAAGGGTCGCGGCAAGGAGATTTATCTTGTCCCCGACCTCCTGAAAATACTCCCGCGCGTCAAGGACCCCCTTTATGCTCCCGCCGGTGATCCTGTTGTTAAGCTCAACCCCGCCGCTTATGACATTGGAGAGGCTTGGATTTTCGGCGTCTATCTCAACCTCAAGCGGGGTTGCCCTTACGCCTGCCACAAGAGTAACGCCCCCCCCCACATATACGTCCACCTGCCCGGTGTCATTCTCCATCGTTGATATGTCTATTATTTCCGAAAGGGATTCAAGAAGAAGGTCCCTCTTGTCCCTCAGGTCGTTTGCGGAAATGCCGGCAACCTCAACCGTGCCTATCTGGTCGTTAAGCTCCGCAATCTGGGAGGCAAGGCTGTTGATTTCATCCACCTGCGACCTTACCTCTTTATTTATGTTGGTTATGTTCTGGTTTATGGTTGAGTCAATGTTGTTGAAACTATCCGTAAGAACGGCGGCGTTGGAGAGAAGCGCGGACCTCTCGGCGTACGATGAAGGGTTGTTCGCGAGGTCCTGAAACGCGTTGAAAAAGGCGTCCAGCGGGGCGCTTAGGCCCGAACCTTCGTTCAGGTCGTCAAAGCTCGCCTCAAGGGTCTTAAGAAGCGCCTCCTTTGATTCATACCTGCTGAAGGAAGACTGGGAAGACCTTAACTGCGCGGCCTGAAAGTTGTCGTAAATCCTTTCAATGGCGCTTACGGTGACGCCCGTGCCGAAATAGAAGTTCCCGTGCATCACGGGAGGCATCGCCTCAAGCGAGGCCCTCTGCCTTGTGTATCCCTCAGTGTTCGCGTTCGCGATATTGTGGGACGTTACGTTTATCGCCTTCTGGGATGAAAGAAGCGCGGTCTTTGCGATGTCAAGCGCTGAATTGAGTGATGACATGTTCTTATGCGCCTTCGCTCAGGCGGCTGCCCTTCACGGCTATGCCCTGATATGAGCCGCTCTGGCTGTAAGTTCCAGCGGGCATGAAGTTCGCGAGCATCCCGAGCGTCTTGTTTATGTTCTCAATGGATTCCTTCACCACGAGGCTGTTAAGCTTGTTTATCTCCCGGATGCTGTCAAGAAGGGTAAGTATCGTTGTCTGGAGCCTCTTTATCTCGGCCCTGTCAACGCCCCCGGACATCTCTATTATCCTTGAAAGGTTTACATCCCCTGCAATGCCCAGCGACTTCGCGGCCGCCTGCATAAGTTCCTGCCGGGCCGAGCTTAAGACCTCAAAGCGGATAAGCAGGTGCTCCTTCCTGCTTATGGTCTCATACAGGCCCTTGTAATCCCTGCCCACAAGGTTCTCAGTCTCTTTCTGCAGCACTGAAACGAATTCCTTGAATAATTCGGTTTCTTTTGAAAGATGCCCTATGAGGAGTTTTAATTCCATGTGCCCGCCCTTTATTTAAAAATTATTTCTTTCCGTTCAGCGAATCCCTTAGCGCTCTTTCAATCATCTTTTCAGCCACCTTTGCCGCATCCACCGTATACGCCCCGCTTGATATGTCTGATCTTATCCTGTCAACGGTCTCAACCCTTACTGACGGGATGTCCTCAAGCATCTTCTTAATCCTGCCGAACTCCCGCGCCTTATCCGATATGTCCACGCTGTCCGACGATGAGGTCTTTGCGTTGCCTCCAGCCGCGTTAGGCTGCTGTTCCTTGCCGCCGGCGTTCTTGATGTAACTGTCGGCGCCTACGCTTGGTTTTTTGCCGCTTATCTTCATTTTTAGCCCCTCCTAAAATTTCTGCCGCATGAAAATATGTCTACAATTGTAATATCGGTATAGACGCGGCGAAACTTTAACCGGGGCGCATGTCTATTTTTAAGCGATTTCAACCATATAAATACCTTTCAGGGTCAACCGAGCTGCCGTCTTTCAACACCTCAAAATGAAGATGCGGCCCGGTTGACCTGCCCGTTGAGCCCACATAGGCAATGGGCTTTGATTTGGTTACGGAATCACCCTGGCTCACGAGATTTTTCTGATTATGAGCATATCTCGTTATCGTGCCGTCCGCGTGAAGCACCTCTACGACATTTCCGTAACCCGGCCTCAGGCCGCTGAAAACCACCCGCCCGGGCGCCGCCGGATAAATGGGGCTGCCCTCGGCCGCGGCTATGTCCATGCCGTGATGGAATTTATCATCCCCTGTTATGGGGTCTTTACGCAATCCGTAGGCAGAGCTTAAAACACCCTTGACAGGAGGCCTTATGCCGCCTTCAACGGCCTCGGGCTCAAGGCCGTGATTGTGATGAGGCGTCTCATCCGCATGAGGGGCATGGACGCCGTGCTCGACGGCCGGCCGGTAACCTTGCATCTGCGTCCCCACGGACGCGCCTTTGCCTGATTCCGCCCCTACGGACAGCTGCCTCAGGAGCATGTCTCCGAGTCCGATGCCGCCGCTATTGGCCATGACCTTTGAAAGCTCGGTGTCAAGCATGGACGTGTATATATCCTCTGAATTTGATGAGTGCATCAGCTCGCTCTGCATGACGGTTGAACGCATCTCCTTGAGCATCTGGCTTATAAAAAGCGATTCAAACTCCTTCACGGCCCTTCTGATCTCCGCGGGATTATCCTTTTTCAAATTGAGCGACTCAAACGCGCCTATCGCCTAAATGTCATTCATGTCTCGTTCCGCCTTAAATTATCTCAAGCTCGGCCTGAAGCGCGCCAGCGGCCTTCATTGCCTGAAGTATCGCGACAAGGTCCCTCGGCGTTACGCCCACAAGGTTCAGCGCCCTTACGACGTCGCCGAGCGTTACGCTTTCAGGTAGAACTATAAGCCGGGACCTTTCCTCCTGCACGTCCGACTCGGTAACCGGCTGGACGACCGTTTCCCCGCCCCTTGAAAAAGGCGTGGGCTGCGAGATTATATACTGGGTTTTCACCTCAACGCTTAAGTCCCCGTGCGATATCGCCACGGTTGATATCCGCACGTTCTCGCCCATCACGACGGTGCCCGTGCGCTCATTTACGATAACCTTGGTAACCGAATCCGGGCTGATGTCAATGGATTCAATCCTTGAGATGAACCCGACCGTGTCGTCCCTGTAAGAGGAAGGAACCTTTATGCTCAATTTGCCTGCGTCAACCGCTGACGCAAGCTCCGCGCCGAGGCCCTTGTTTATCGCCCACGACATCCTCTGAGCCGTCGTGAAGTCGGGGCTTCTAAGGGAGATGAATATCTCGTCTTTTCCGCCGAGCGGCATCAGCACCTCTTTTTCAATCATGGCGCCGGACGGGATCTTCCCGGCCGTCTGATGGTTTTTTACGGTCTTTGCGTCCTTTCCGCCCGCCGAGAATCCGGCAAGCGCGACAGGGCCCTGCGCCATCGCGTAAATAACCCCGTCCGGCCCCCTTAAAGGGGCTGAGACAAGCGTGCCGCCCTGAAGGCTTGTCGCGTCTCCGAGCGACGACACAAGCACGTCAACCTTGCTCCCCGGCTTTATGAATGAAGGCAGTTCCGCCGTAACAAGCACGGCGGCGGTATTTTTCACCTTTATGTCCTTTGGCTCAAGCTTCATGCCCATCCTGTTAAGCATGTTCGCCACACTCTGGGTCGTGTACTTCGCGCTCGTCTTGTCCCCTGAGCCGTTAAGCCCCACGATAAGCCCGTATCCGACAAGCTGGTTCGCACGCACGCCTTCAACAAAGGCGATGTCTTTTATCCTCGCGGCATGGGCGTCCTGCCCAAACGCAAGGAGCCCGATTAAAGAGGCCGGCAATATGAACGCCATTGTTTTAAAAAGGCCAAACATTGTCCAATACCCTCCCAAGCCAGCCCTGCCCCTGCTCATCCGCGATAACGCCTTTGCCCGAATACTCAATCCTTACGTCGGAGAGCTGGGTTGAATAAACCGTATTAACGTCGGTTATGTCCTCTGGCCTCGCGATCCCGCTTAAGACGATAAACTGAAGTTCGTTGTTCACCACAGTGTCCTTGCTGCCCTCAAGCACGAGATTCCCGTTGGACAGTATCTGCACTACCCTTGTGGTTATGGTGGCGCTCAATTCCCCCGACCTCTTCGTGGTGCCAGAGCCGTCAAAGCTTGAATCATAGGAGCTTTGCATCTCCGGGCTGAACGGATTGCCCTGATTAAGGAAGTTTCTCATGCCCATGTTGGTCGGCAACCCGAAGAGGCCCTGTATGGCAATGTCCTTTGACGACGTCCTTGAGGTTGAAGTGCTCGCCTCTTTTACCGCGCTTGTCTTCTCTATAATCTCAACGGTTACGATGTCCCCGATGTTTCTTGCCCTCATGTCCTGAAAGAGCGTGTTCCTTGTCGTCTCTCCGGGCCAGATGGAGCCCGGGGTGGTAGGCACGGAGCTGCCCTGAACGGGTATGGTTGATATGTCTATCCTTCTCGGCACTGGCGGGGTTGTCGTTGAGACGCACCCTGAAAGGAGCCCCGCTGTCGCCAACAATGCTATAACCGTTAAAGCCTTCATGAATCACCCCTGATTTTCTTGTTGAAAACCCTTAAAAATCAACCGTAAGCTCGCCGGGCCCTATAACCCTTGCCCTCAATTCCTTGCCGGCGGCGGACCTTGCCGAGATTATTGAACCATTAGAGCCGTCTTCATTGGCAACACCGTTCGTCTTTATCCTTATGTTCTCGTTTTCCATGTGTATGGCGACGGCATCGCCTCTTTTTACGATGGTCTGGGGCGTGAGGTAATCCCTCTTTACCACAGCGCCGGCCGGGATGGGCCTTTTTGCGGCCATGCCCGAGACATCCTTAACCGCATCCGGCATGTCTGAGGAATCCCTTACCTCTATCCTCTTTAGCGTAAGGTCTTTTTCCGAGATCCTGTTGCCCTTTTTTATTGAATTGACCGCTATGACGGCGTTCTTATAGAGCCTTATCCTTGCCGAAACCCAGATCGTCTTTGTCTCCCTGCCCTCGGAAATCAGACTAACCGGCAGGGTCACCTTTCCAAGCGTTCTTACGCCTTTCGGCGCGTTAACCCTTATGGCGTCAAAGCCTGTTGCAAGGTCTTCATTGCCCGGGAACTCAATCTCCGAAACCTCAATATCGCTACCCTCCCACGGGGACAAGGAAATAACCTGTCTTGTGAACTCGTCCCTAAGCCGGTCTTCGGCCCATACGGACCGGGACCCGATAAAGAGCATGAGAAAGATG